>CAZEZJ010000681.1:0-1507 GCA_964516695.1 uncultured Blastocatellaceae bacterium | reverse complement strand
TCGGCCTTGATTTGAATGTTTTCGCAGACTGGGAGCGGCGGCGCAAACTGCTGCGCAATGAGTTGGGAGCCGGCGGACGGGACATGTTGGTAGGCATTGTCGGACGCCTGACGGAAGTTAAGAATCATGCGCTGTTTCTGCGCGTCGCCGCTCGCTACAAAGAGACTAGAGGGTTAAAAACTAATGACGGCGGGCGCGTGCGCTTCATCGTGATTGGCGATGGTCATCTGCGCGCGCGGCTGGAAGAGCAGGCCCGCTCTCTCGGGCTTGATGTCACATTCTTGGGAACGCGCGACGACCCGGAAAATTTTTATCCGGCGCTTGATGCGGTCGCCCTGACTTCCTTAAACGAGGGCACGCCGCTGACGCTCATCGAAGCGATGGCGAATGCGCGCCCCGTGATTGCGACGGCGGTGGGCGGCGTCGTTGATTTGCTCGGAGAAGCGAGCGCGCTCTCGTCCGGTGATGAGAACAACGCTCTCAGCGATAAACACGGCGCTGCCGTTTTGTGTGAACGCGGGGTGCGCATTGCTCCGAATGATGAAGAGGCTTTCTGCCGCGGGTTGGAGCTTTTGATTGCGGATGAGGAGTTGCGGCGGATGCTCGGCGAGCGGGGCCGGCGCTTTGTCGCGGAGCATTATTCACGGGAGCGATTGCTGGCTGACGTGAAGAAACTTTATGAGGAGTTGGCTCCTGACGCGAAGACGGCGCGCACGCCGGAACGCTTGCCGGAGGTTCACAAGCAGGGCGAAAGAGGAGTAGTCTCGTCAGAGCATAGAATCTGAGCGGTGCCCGAAAGAGTGAACTTTGCCGAGCGCCACATTCAGATTTGAAATTCGAGCTTTAGCATTTACGCCAGTCGGATTGATTTACCACTGAGTCAGCCAAAGGGAGCATAAAAGGTTTGCGAGTTTTGATTACAGGCGGGGCGGGTTTTATCGGGTCGCATCTGTCGGACGCGTACCTCGAACGCGGCGATGAAGTCTTCGTGATTGACGACCTCTCGACGGGCAGCATTGAGAACATACGTCATCTCAAAAGCCACCCGCGTTTTCATTACACGATTGATTCCGTCCATCATCAGCCGGTCGTGGCCGAGTTGGTTGACCAATGCGACGTTATCTTTCATCTGGCGGCGGCGGTCGGCGTCAAGCTCATTGTCGAAAGCCCCGTGCGCACGATTGAGACAAACGTGCGCGGCACGGAAGTCGTGCTCGCGCTCGCCAACAAGAAAAAGAAGAAGGTGCTGGTCGCTTCGACTTCGGAGGTTTACGGCTTGAGCATGGAAGTGCCCTTTCGCGAAGACGGTAATCTGGTGATGGGCGCGACGACCAAAGGGCGCTGGTCTTACGCCTGCTCGAAGGCGATTGACGAATTTCTGGCCCTTGCTTACTGGCGCGAGAAGAAGCTGCCGACCATCATCGTGCGCCTCTTCAACACAGTCGGCCCGAGACAGACGGGCCAGTATGGAATGGTCCTGCCGCGTTTTGTAGCCGCGGCGTTAAAG
>CAZEZJ010000680.1:0-1508 GCA_964516695.1 uncultured Blastocatellaceae bacterium | reverse complement strand
CTGGACGAAGATGACCACCTCCGTCGCCGTCATCGAAGGCGGCAAGTTGAGTTTTGAGCCAACCGAAGTAACCTATCGCACGATCTCTTATTATCTGGATGAAAATCTAGCCAAGATGATGCAGCCCGCTCCCGCAAACGGCGCGACGGCTCCCGCAACGCAACCCGCATCGCAACCCACAGCGAAGCCCGCCGTGCAGGTTGCGGCGAACAATGCTCCTGCCAGCGGGCACGGGCAACAAGCCTGCCGTGGTCATGGAGACAGAACCGCCGGCCGTCAAGGCCGCGCCGAAGCCTCTGCTGAAACCCGTTTCCGGCGGCGTGCTCAACGGCAAAGCGATTGCGCTTCCCGCGCCCGAATATCCAGAGATGGCCCGACGTATGCGCGCAGCGGGCATGGTGTCGGTCGAAGTCGTGATTGATGTCAGCGGCAAAGTGATTTCCGCAAAGGCCGTGAGCGGCAATGCGATGCTTCATCAGGCGGCGGTCAGTGCGGCCTTGCGCGCGCGATTTTCTCCGACCACGCTTTCCGGCCAGCCGGTCAAAGTCACCGGCTCGATTAACTACAATTTCTCCCTCGCCAAATAAACAGAGGCGCGAGGCTTTCCTTTAACCGACGGCTTTGCCTCAAGCCAGAGGAGCGACCAAATGGCACTCAGTGGACAACTCAGCGATCTTTCGCTGGCGGAATTAATCGAATTTTTTTGCAATCAGCGCAAGTCGGGGCGCCTTAAAGTCTCGTACCCGCGCGCTCCCGGTTTCTTCTACTTTCAGAAGGGCGCGCTGGTTGACGCCAAGATCGGCGCGCTGAGCGGCGTCGAGGCCGTCTATTACGCTTTGACGCTTCAGAACGCTTCCTTCAAATTCAGCGCGTCGTTCGAGCCTGCGCGCCGGACGATTCACCAGCCCTGGGCGCAGGTCGCGCTCGAAGGCTTGCGCCGGATGGATGAAGGCATCGCGCCGAGCGAGGCTTTTCCCGACGGCTCCGATGCAGCCTATATGGAAGATGAGGGTGGAGCTAGCGAGATTGCTTCAGTAGATGAAGACGAGAGCGAGACAGTGCTGCCGCTGCCCGTGCAAGCGCGCGAGACAGTGCCTGCCGCAGAGGACGCATCTCCGCTCTCTCTGACGGTCGAGAACGCATCCGGGGGCGGAAGGCGCATGATGGTCTACGGAGCAATTGCCGCCGCCGTGATTATCAGCATCGCTGCCGTAGGTTTTCCAGCCGGATGGTATGGCAAGAAGAAGGCTGCTAACGCTTCTCAGCCAGCCGCATCTTCCGCCGCTGACCAGCAGATGAGCAACAACGCCAGCAATTCGTCCGACGCGACTGCCAATGCCACAGCAGAGACTCCATCCGCCGACCAGAACGCGACAGTCGGGCCGGTTAGTGATCCTGCGGCTCTGGCCGCGCAGCGAGCGCGCGAGGCACGCGAGCGCGAGCGTTGGAGAGCAGCACAGGAGAACGCAGATACCGCCGACGCCAAACCGGGCGCATCGCCCGCCGCT
>CAZEZJ010000679.1:0-1508 GCA_964516695.1 uncultured Blastocatellaceae bacterium | reverse complement strand
GGCGGTCGGCTACGCAGGCGGGACGCTTGACAACCCTACTTACCAAGATGTCTGCTCGGGCCGCACAGGACATGCCGAAGTCGTCGAAGTCGAGTTTGACCCGGCAAGGGTTTCATATGAAGAGTTATTAAAAGTCTTTTGGGAGAACCACGACCCGACGACGCTCAATCGTCAGGGGCCGGACGTTGGAGAGCAATACAGGTCGGCCATCTTTTATCACACGCCGGAGCAGGAAGCAGCGGCCAGAGCATCCAAAGCCGCGCTCGAAGAGAGCGGCAAGCATCGCCGCCCCATCGTGACCGAGATAACTGCGGCTCCCGCGTTTTACCGCGCCGAAGATTATCACCAGCAGTATTTCGAAAAGCGCGGTATCTCTCACTGCCACATCTAAAAGGATGAATGCGGAACGATGAATGATGAATGACAAGCAAGCTGCTCTTACTTCATCGCTCATCGTTCCTACTTCATCGTTTCCCTAGAATATGAATCGTAGAAATTTCTTGCAGTACAGTCTGCTTGGAGGCGCGGTGGTTCTGGCGCGTCCCCGTGGGTTGCGGGCGCGACCAAGCGCCACGGCTTCCGCAGTTCCTTTTGAGTTGGAAGAAGCCACTATCACGCAGCTTCAGGAGGCGATGAAAAGCGGCAAGTGGACGGCTCGTGCAATCGCGTCGAAATACCTGACGCGGATTAAGGACCTCGACCAGCAGAATTTTGCGCTCAACTCGATTATCGAACTCAATCCTGACGCGCTCTCACTTGCCGACGCGCTCGACCGTGAGCGTAAAACGCGCGGCGCGCGCGGCCCTTTGCACGGCATTCCCATCCTGCTCAAAGACAACATTGATACGGCTGACCGGATGATGACCACCGCCGGTTCGCTGGCGCTTGTCGGCGCTGCTCGTCCGCCGCGCGATGCTTTTATCGTCGAAAGATTGCGCGCCGCCGGAGCCTTGATTCTCGGCAAGACAAACTTGAGCGAGTGGGCCAACTTTCGTTCCACCCGCTCGACCAGCGGGTGGAGCGGGCGCGGCGGGCAAACCCGCAACCCTTACGCGATTGACCGCAACCCCTGCGGCTCAAGCTCCGGCTCGGGCGTGGCAGTGGCGGCAAACTTCGCGGCGGCAGCCATCGGCACGGAGACTGACGGCTCAATTGTTTGCCCGGCGTCCGCCAATGCAATTGTCGGCTTGAAGCCGACGCTTGGCCTCGTCAGTCGTTCCGGCATCATTCCGATTGCTCACAGCCAGGACACAGCCGGGCCGATGACGCGCACGGTCTCGGACGCCGCCATCCTGCTCGGCGTGCTCGCGGGCGTTGACGCGCGCGACGAGGCGACAGCGGAGAGCCGTGGCAAGGCATCAATTGACTACACACAGTTTTTAGACCCCAATGGTCTGAAGAACGCGCGCATCGGTGTGGCGCGAAATTTTTTCGGCTTTAACGATAAGGTTGATAAGTTGATGGATGAAGCCATCGCCGCGATGAAGCAGCGCGGGGCTGTCATCGTT
>CAZEZJ010000678.1:439-1553 GCA_964516695.1 uncultured Blastocatellaceae bacterium | reverse complement strand
GATGTCCGAGCCGCGCTCGCGCAGGTAATCGTCCTTAATCTCCGCATACACTGCGAGCAGGCGGTCGGCCACGACCTTGACAGCCCATTCGGCATTGGCGCGCTCAAGCCGTATAAAACTCTCTATCTCGTCCAGCAGCTTGCTGTCTTCGAGCATCAGGAGATGCGCGTCGAAGATATAGGCGTGGTCTGCTCCAAGCTCTTTCTCGGCGCGCGCTTTGACTTTCAAAAGCTGCATGCGCGCCAGCCGCACCGCCGCGCGGAGTCTACGGGTCTCGCGCTCGATGTCCGCTTCGTCAATGGTGGCGCGATAAACCTGATGCGCCCCGGCATGAATGCGGAGCACGCGCCCGACCACCAGACCTTCGGACACAGCCAACCCGCGCCAGCTTTCCTCCCGCACTTCTCTTCTCGCACGCTTGCTCAAGGCTCTCTTTCTCCGAAGCCTCCTGCAAAGAGAGAACTCAATTCTTCAATCGCTTCCCGTTCATCATCGCCTTCAGCCGTCAAGCGCAACTCAACGCCATGCGCCGCCGCCAGCATCAACACGCTCAAAATTGATTTCGCATCCGCATTCGCGCTTCCGTCTATCCGCTCGACGCGCACGAAACTCTGGAACCTGGTGGCCGTGCGAACAAGCTGCGCCGCCGCCCTCGCGTGCAGTCCCAGACGATTTGTGATGACTACCCTGCGCTCGACCATTCAGTTCTTTTTCTGCGGCGACAACAAATCACCGGCCAGGTAAATCCCCTCTTGCCCCTGATTGCGCACCCGCTTAGCCACCAACGCGAGCGATTCCTGCTCGGTCTGGCTGGCGAGTTTGATCACCATCGGCAAATTGACGCCGGTCACGACCTCAACCTTGCCTTCGGCCAGAAACATCGAAGCGATGTTGGTCGGCGTCCCGCCGAACATATCCGTCAAGAGCAGCACGCCGTTGCCTTCGGAAACGCGCGTCATGGCGCGCTCGACTTCGTTGTGCGCGACTTCGACATCATCATGCCAGCCGATTGAGACAGCCGCGATGTGCGAGACGTTGCCGACGATCATCTCAGCCGCCGCCAGCAATTCGCTGGCGAGATGCCCGTGCGTGACAATGACGCCCGCCACTCTCC
>CAZEZJ010000678.1:0-429 GCA_964516695.1 uncultured Blastocatellaceae bacterium | reverse complement strand
ATCAAACAGGTCTCAACACAACAGCTCTTAATCGCAGAATTTTTACCTTTTCACTTTTTCCTTTTACTTTGTCCCGCGCTTCGCTTGGCCTTACCGACATCGCGATGGACGGCCTGCGCGGCAAATCCTGAGCGGCGCAGGCGGCGTGCGAGCGCGTTGGCTATCATCAATGAGCTATGACGGCCACCCGTGCAGCAGATGCCGACCGTGACATTAGATTTCCCCTCGCGATTGTAGAGCGGCAAGAGGTATTCGAGCAGATCGCTAAAGCGATGCAGGGTCTCTGCGACTTCCGGCTCGGCTTTGAGATACTGTACGATGCGGCGGTCGTGGCCTGAGAGGTCGCGCAGCTCAGGGACAAAATAAGGATTCGGCAAATGCCGCACGTCAAACACCAGTTCCATATCATGCGGGCTGCCATACTTGTGC
>CAZEZJ010000677.1:0-1557 GCA_964516695.1 uncultured Blastocatellaceae bacterium | reverse complement strand
GCCCGAAATCCACCCACGAAGAATCCTGCCCCAAAAGCTCTACCAGCTTGTCATACTTGAACACATAGATGCCCATCGAAGCTAAGTAAGGCCGCTTGGCGGCGGCTTCCGCGCTCAGGCCAAGCTCTGTCGTGTCTACCTTCATGGCTTCGAGCGCCGCGCCCTTCGGCTTTTCGCTAAACTCTATGATGCGCCCGTCGCTGTCCGTCTTTAGAAGTCCAAAACCTTCCGCGTCTTTCTGGCCGCACGGGATGACGGAGATGGTCACGTCCGCATCCGTTTCAAAATGGCGCGCGAGGAACAGGCGATAGTCCATCCGGTACAGGTGATCGCCGGAGAGAATCAAGAGCGTGTCAATCCCCCAGTCTCCGATGTGCGGCAAGACCTGACGGACGGCATCGGCTGTCCCTTGAAACCACTGCGGGCTGTCTGGCGTCTGCTCTGCCGCGAGGATTTCGACAAAGCCGTCCGAGAATTGCGAGAAGCGATACGTGCGCGCGATGTGGCGATTCAGGGAAGCAGAGTTGTACTGCGTCAGGATAAAGATTTGTATCACGTCCGAGTTGATGCAGTTGGAGATAGGCACGTCAACCAGCCTGTACTTGCCCGCCAACGGCACAGCCGGTTTCGAGCGTTGCTCGGTCAACGGAAAGAGCCGCGAGCCTGCACCGCCGCCCAGGATAACGGCTAACACTTTACGACTGTCTGCCATCTTTTTATTTACCTGACTGTAGATTTTTGTTTGAACAAATGCAGGATAGACGCAAAGCCGCGCCGTTTCAAGACTTGAGGCCAAAAAAGGATGGTGGGTCAGTTTCAAACTAAAGGGACGAGCCACCAAGCCACACGAAATTTAGTGAGGCGAAGTTTTCCGCCCTTTCGTGTGTCTTCGTGGATTCGTCCCTCTCTGTGAGAACACGAAGCACTGACTGTCATTCTCACATTGACCCATTACCTTTCCGTGAATCCGTGTTACACTCCACGCCATCAATCGCGGCTGCTTTGCCCATGAATCGCAGGAAACCTCTCGTCAGACCTTGAAAATTTGCTAAACCCGCTCACTTCACACGGAGGCCATAATGAAATCGAAATCGCTGCTCTCTTCACTGCTGCTCACGGTTCTTCTCGTCACACAGACTTTCGCGCAAACTCCCCCGGCGGCCCCTCTGGAAAAATCGAAGGAGGAAGAGGAGAAGGCGCAAAAAGAGCTTGAGCGCAAGGGGCTGACCTTGCTTGAGGAAACCCTCAACAGCGCGCAACAACTCAAGCTGCCGGAGAACCGCGCTTACATTTTCGCGGCGGCGGCAGACCTCCTGTGGAAGCATGACGAGAAACGCGCGCGCGTTTATTTTCAGGACGCTCTGGTTAATCTGGCAGAGGCCATGAAAAGCACCGGAGTCGGGAATGACTTCGGGGCTTCGCTCTGGGTCTTTATCAGCCAGCGGCAACAAATCATCACTAAGATTGCGCGGCGCGATCCGCAGCTCGCGCTTGACCTACTGCAAAGCACGCGGCAGGCGTTTACGGATACTTTGCCGTCGTATGCGCGGATGATGG
>CAZEZJ010000676.1:0-1566 GCA_964516695.1 uncultured Blastocatellaceae bacterium | reverse complement strand
AAACAATCTTCTGCCCAACGGAACGTGCCGAAAACCCTTCTGTCAGGCAAAGCCAAGCACTTCGGTCTTATCAATTTGTGTTGACGTTCTGCCATTTGGCTATTACAATTACGCCAGTTGGCATCAAGGATAAGGAGCCATAATTATGTCCAGCGTACAAGAAGAGACTGTCGAGCGAGTGTCGCCGGACATCGCAGCCTTCCGCGAGCGGCTTCGCACCGGTGAGCGGGGCAATGATCATCTGTACGTCATGCTGCTGGGCATGAAGCTTCTGGAGACAGAGGAATTACTCAGAGAGGTTCAGAGGGGACTGCCCTTTCGAGCGCTTGAGCGTCTGGGGCGTAATTTGGATCTTTCCATGAAATCAATCGCAGAGCTGGCCCAGATTAGGAACCGGACGCTGCACCGCAGGAAGGAAGCCGGGCGTTTACATCCGGATGAATCGGACCGACTGCTCCGGGTATCGAGAGTGTTCGCCAGGGCTATTGAACTTTTCGAGGGTGATGATCGTGCCGCGCGCCACTGGTTGTCAGCTCCTCAGCGAGCGCTCGGCGGTGTAGCGCCCCTCTCTTTGGCAAAGACCGAACTTGGCGCACTCGAAGTCCAGCGTCTCATCGGGCGGCTTGAGCACGGGGTCTTCTCCTGATGCCGACCGCCTGGCGTATCGTTAAAACCCGATTCGCTCAGCAAGCCTTCGACGGCGAGGGCGCACGGCTCTACGGAGGACGATGGAACAGCGTCGGCGTGAGAATGGTTTATACGGCAGGGAGCGTCTCGCTGGCAGTGCTGGAGATACTGGTGAATCTTGAGAACACGGACGTTCTCCCCGCCTACTCGCTCTGCGCAGTTCATTTTGATGACGCCGTTGTCAGCAGTCTGGATCGCGCGCGGCTTCCGCCCAACTGGAGAGACAGCCCGAGCCCGCCAGAGCTGCTTGCGATCGGGGACGCCTGGATAGCGAGCGGTTCTTCAGCAGTGCTTGAGGTTCCAAGCGCCGTCGTTGAAAGCGAGAGCAATTATCTGCTCAACCCGGCGCACCCGGACTTTGCGTCCCTGGTAATTGAACCGCCGCAGCCGTTCACGTTTGACCCGAGGCTGCTTTCCTGAGATTGCGCAATCGGGTGCCGTCAGGGACGGCAAACCAAGGCGTAACGCTATGTCAGAACCTACAGCTATTGCTCTACGCGGTAAGGCATACGAAGCCGCGCTCAGAAACGCGGTCGCATTGTGGGCCGAAGCTACCACGGCCCCGACCAGTCTTCGAAGGGATGAACTCGCGCACGACAAGCGCGAGGCCGCGAACTCCTTCTTCTCCTTCGTGGGTAAACACCCGTCGGAAGTGACCCCACTCGACGTCACCGATTGGCGGCGTGAGCTTGAGGCGCGCAACTTGAAGCCGGCAACCGTCTATGCCCGTCTCTCACGCCTCTCATCATTTTTCGAGTGGGCGATGCGCGACCCCACATTAGGACAGGTGATCAATAACAATCCCGTAAGACTCGCCCGCCCCAAGGCCCCAAAGGCCTACCAGACAGAAAGCTCCAAGGCACTCGATGATGCGCAACT
>CAZEZJ010000675.1:1034-1583 GCA_964516695.1 uncultured Blastocatellaceae bacterium | reverse complement strand
CGCCACTGAACGGCGGCTCTTCCGGCTGAAGAGACGCTCGCGGCGGCTCATCTTTCTCAACCATCTGGCTTCCAGCGCCGCCCGCGCGTGAGCCGGATGCGCCGGAGATTTTCGGCTGCTTGCCGCCCGCGCCTGAAGGGCTGCTGCCGCCGCTCGCAGCCGTCGGCGGCGTGCTCTTGAGGGCGGGCGCTGTGCCCGTTCGCGCCGCTTCTTCGAGCGCATCCAGACGTTCGATAATCTGCCTGAGCGGAGCGAGCCGACGCATCTCCATCAGCTTGACGAGGCCGACTTCGAGTTGATAGCGCGGGTGCGCGGCGGTGCGCAAAGTGTTTTCGGTTTCCGTCAGCGAATGAAAAAAGCGTATCAGGTCTGATTCGCTAAAGGCTGCGGCCTGCCGCTTCAATTCTTTACCGCCTGAAGCGGAGGATTCCAGAAACTCTGCCGTCTCGCCAGAGACTTTGACGACCAGCAAGTCGCGCAGGTGCGCCAGCAAATCGCGGCAGAAATTACGCAGGTCGTGCCCACGCATCACCAGATCATCCACGACCG
>CAZEZJ010000675.1:646-1024 GCA_964516695.1 uncultured Blastocatellaceae bacterium | reverse complement strand
TAAGGCTTCTTTGGCATTGCCTTCGGCGATGCCGTTCACGACGCGCGCGAGCATCTCGACGCCTGCGATGCCGAGCGCGGCTTCAACATCTTCGGCCTTGATTTTATTGCCGGAAAAACTGATGACCTGATCGAAGGCAGACTGTGCATCGCGCATAGAGCCTTCTCCGGCGCGTGCGATGTCGCGCAGGGCATCATCCGTGATACTGATTTTTTCGGCGTCGGCGATAAGACGCAAACGCTCTGCGATGCGGCTCGCGGCGATGGTGCGAAACTCGAACTGCTGGCAGCGAGAGAGAATCGTGTCGGGCAGCTTATGGCTCTCGGTCGTCGCCATGATAAAGATGACGCGCGGCGGCGGCTCTTCCAGCGTCTTCAA
>CAZEZJ010000675.1:368-636 GCA_964516695.1 uncultured Blastocatellaceae bacterium | reverse complement strand
GTTGAAGGCATTGGTCGAGAGCATGTGAACTTCGTCTATGATAAAAACTTTGTAACGGTCGCGCGCCGGAGCGATGGCGACAGAGCCGATAATCGCCTCGCGCACATTGTCCACGCCCGTGTTCGAGGCGGCGTCAATCTCCTGCACGTCAATCGAGCGGCCTTCGGCAATCTCGCTGCATGAAGAGCACGCGTCGGGGTCGCCCATCGCGCACGGCGTCGGCGTCGGTTTATCGAATTTGTGACAGTTGAGGGCTTTGGCTAAGAGG
>CAZEZJ010000675.1:0-358 GCA_964516695.1 uncultured Blastocatellaceae bacterium | reverse complement strand
GGTCGTCGTCTTGCCCACCCCGCGTGCGCCTGAGAAAAGATAGGCGTGATGCAGCCTTTCATGCTCGACCGCATTGCGCAACGTGCGCGTGATCGGCTCCTGCCCTGTGACTTCTTCAAATGACTGCGGACGCCATTTGCGTGCGATGACTTGATAGGACATAAAAAAAAAGTGATGAGTGATAAGCGGATGAGTGATGAGAGAAAAGCTATTTCTTTTACTCATCACTCATCACTCATCACTCATCACTGTGTTTGAGAGTGGCCAGACTCCGGACTTACCCGCAACACACGCCGCCGTTGCTACCGTTGCTCCGTTCCCGGCCTGGCGGGGTTCACAAGGCAAGCGTTGTGCGGAG
>CAZEZJ010000674.1:0-1584 GCA_964516695.1 uncultured Blastocatellaceae bacterium | reverse complement strand
CCGTCGAAAACTTGAGCCGCGCGCAGCAACGCATCATCGAGCAGCGGATGCCGGATGTCGTCATCTTCGGCCACAGCCACAAAGCCTACACGGGCGAATGGCGCGGCACGTTGCTCTTCAACCCGGGCAGCGCCGGACCAAAACGTTTTAGCCTGCCGCGCTCAGTCGGCCTCCTGGAAATCAACGGCGAGCAACTTACTTCACGCATCATCGAACTGAAAGACGCAAACCCTGTCAACGGAAAACGGTAAATAGCCGAAGAGAGCGCACGGCTTTCCGCCGCCCGGTTTTTAATTGGCGCGGCTCCGATTTTCTTGCGCCCTCTTCGCGTCTCGTGTATATTGCGTGCATCCCAGAGCAGACAAGACGGCTAATAATCAGGGCTTTTCGCTCGACTTTGGCAACGTGAATCTTTCAATCTTGGAGAGACCAAACTCGCAGGTGAGAATATTAAAAGCGTGCGCCCGCGCACCTAAAAGAATCCGCCGACGGCCTTCCGAACGTCCGCTGCCAGCGCTCCTCTGAAAGGGGCAGGCTCCAAATCAGAGGCCGTCGCCCTTTGCCAGCAAGGAGCAAAGAGATGGCTAAAAGATTAACTGAACGGCAACGCCTCGCTCTCAAACTCGATTCATTGAACGACTCAGAGGTCAATGAAGTCTTAGATTATATCTCGATTATGGAGACAATGCGCCGCGCCACTGCCATCCCCGGCCTGTGGGAGGATGAACTGGTCTCGCTGCTGGCCGATGCTCCCGAAAACAGGCGCGCGCGTCAGGTCTTCGAGTGGGAAGCTGTGCGCCGCAAGGCTGACCGCCGCGCGGCTACTCTTCATCCGCGCGCCTGAACACGGATGAAAAAAGAATCGCTCGCTGGTAAATCTCTGCATCAATCACACGACGGGCTGGCTCGCCTGCCCATCGCGCTCGCCTTTATTCTGTCGGTTGGCCTTTACTTCAACGCGGCGGCGCAGTTGCCAAGCGAGCGAATCTGCATCCCGCCGAGAGCCGGTTCGGCGTCGCTCCAGCAGCAGATAGAAATTCAAAGCCGTCGCCTTTCTTCCTCGGATGTCGAAGAGCGGCGGTGTGCTGTGATGAGCCTTGGTTGGATGAATCGTGCGGATAGCTCGCGCGTGGCGGTCGCGGCTTTGAGGGATTCAGCGTCAATCGTCCGTGCGATGGCGGCACGCGCCGTTCTTTCGCTGCCAAGCGATGAAGCCGCCGCTCTTTTGCTTCCGCTATTGAGCGACCGCGACGAGTTTGTGCGGCAAGAGACGGCCTATGCGCTCGGCCAGACCCGCAGCCGGCAAGCGACTCCAAGACTGCTGGCGATTTTAGAAACAGAGAAGATGGACAGCGTGCGCGGCGCGGCGGTGGTCGCCCTCGGACTGATTCGCGACGAGACGGCTGTTGTCGCTCTGACGCAAACGCTGGATTTACGCCTCAACCGGCGCAAGAAGAACGAAAACGAGTTTGTTCGTCGTGCGGCGGCAATCGCGCTCGGACAAATCGGCAGCCGCGCTGCCGTCCCAGCGTTAATCGCCGCCCTCTCGGATGAGCGCGCGCCAAACGACGTGCGCCGCGAGTC
>CAZEZJ010000673.1:0-1587 GCA_964516695.1 uncultured Blastocatellaceae bacterium | reverse complement strand
GGTCGCGGGTAACCGCGTTTACTTCGGCTCGGCTGACAGCTACCTTTATTGCCTGGATACGCGCGATGGCAGCCTGATTTGGAGTTTTAAGACGCTCGACAGCCTGAAGGCGACGCCGACCCTTGCCGGAGACCGCATCCTCGCCAGCGGCCTAGACCATTACCTTTACTGCCTCAACCGCGAGGACGGCACGCTCATCTGGAAATACAAGACGGGCTTTGAAATTGACGGCGCCGTCACGGTCTTCGACGGTCGCGTCTACTTTGGCGGCGAAGACCGCAACTTCTATTGTCTTGACCTCAAAGATGGCTCGCTTATCTACAAGCGGGAAAATCTAGGCTCTATGGAAGGCAGCTCGACCGTCGTTGACGGACGCGTGTACGTCGGCACTGAGCAGGGCGACCTCTTCTGCCTCAATCTGGCCGACGGCGAGATAATCTGGAAAGCGCGCATCGGCGCTGATTCGGATTCGACACCGGCGGTGGCAAACGGCCTCGTCTATACGGCGGCTGAAGACGGCATCATTCGTTGCTACAAGCAGGCAAATGGCGAGTTGGTTTGGCAATACAAGGCTGAAGGCGGGTTGGAGCGGCAGTACAAGGAGCGCAGCGGCATCTGGGCCAGTCCTATCCTGTGGAACAATCGCATTTACATCGGCTCGAACAACGGCTTCCTCTACTGCCTGACCGCAGACCGCGGCCAACTCGTTTGGCGTACACACGCGGGCGCTCCCATCTGGGGCACGAGTCCCGTCGTTGACGGTCGCGTCGTCTTCGGAGACAAGTCCGGGCGAATGCACATGCTTTCAGCCGAAGACGGCAGCGCAATCTGGAACTTAAAAATCGGAGACAACATCAACGCCACCCCGGCCATCCTCAACGGACGCATCTACATCGGAGCCTTTAACGGCCAACTCTATTGCCTCGGAGCGAAAACCGAGGATAGTCGGCAGTAAGCAAAAGGCACTAGGCTGCCAGCCAGTTAATGAAAAGCAGTTGGTCAGCAGTGAACAAAGTGAAAGCAGCCTGCACGTTCAGCTTGATTGCTTACGACCTACGGCCAACTGCCAGCCGCCCACTTTTTTATGATTTACCTCGTTGACAATACCGTTGATGGGCAGGGCGTTTCGCCACGCGAAATCCTCTCGGCGCTCGAACGCTTGCGCCCGCACGAGCAGGTCTTGGTCGAGCATTATCCGCGCGTCTCGCTAGAGCGCGTCGCTGAGCTTAATCCGTCGCACATTATCTTGAGCGGGCAGAGCCACCCTTGGAACAACTACACGGAAGAATCGCTCTCCGGCGTCTTCGACGTGATACACCATGCGCCGCAACCCATCCTCGGCGTCTGCGGCGGACACCAGCAGATAGCGCTCGCCTACGGCTCGACCGTCAACGTGATGCGACGATTAGGCCCCGGCAAGGGCTATGAGAATTGCCTGCGCGAGCGCGGCTTCTTCAATATCGAAACCGACGGCGAGGGAATCTTCGCCGGATTGCCGCGCACCTTAAGCGTCTGGCATTCACACTTCGATGAAGTCAAAGAACTGCCCGAAAACTTCAAACGCACCGCCACCAACGAGACCTGCCC
>CAZEZJ010000672.1:0-1595 GCA_964516695.1 uncultured Blastocatellaceae bacterium | reverse complement strand
TTATCGAGTTGCGCGTGCACGGAGCGCGCACAGACCTTCATTCGAAGTGGGGCGCGATTGTGCCCAACCCCGCTTGGCGGCTCACACAGGCGCTCTCGACGCTCACCTCGCCCAAAGGCGTCATCACGATTGACGGCTTTTCCTCGCACGTCGCGCCCATCTCGCCGGAAGACAGCGAGGCTCTCAAAAGAATCGAGTTGGACGAGGCCGGACTCAAGCAGGAGTTTCGCATCAACAACTGGCTGCGCTCGATGAAGGGCCACACGCTCGTCAAGGAACACATCTTCGGCGCGACCTGCACCATCTGCGGCATTCAGACCGGACATACGGAAGCCGGACCGAAGACCGTGCTGCCGAGCACGGCGATGGCGCGCCTTGATTTTCGTCTCGTCCCAGACCTCACGCCCGCACTCGTCGTCGAACTACTGCGCGACCACCTGGACGTGCGCGGCTTTAAGGACGTGGAGATTATCGAACTGGGCAGTATGCCGGTGACGAAATCCTCTCCGCAGTCAATCGTCGCGCGCGCGGCCATCGAGAGCGCGCCCGAGATTTACGGTCACGAAGCAATCGTCTATCCGCTTGACCCGGCCAGCGGCCCCGTCGGCGCGGTCTGCGGCGTCTCCGACCCGCCGACGCCCGTGGTCTCCTTCGGAACGAGCTATTCGGGTTCGAACCCGCATGGCCCAGACGAGAACATTCGCATTGATGACTACTTGCAAGCCATCAAATTTTTTGGCCGCGTCATACATCACTTGGGCCAACAAGGGCATAAACACAAAAGCGCGAGCCGCGCCCTTCAGATGGTGACGCTCAGCAGAGGCTAGCAGAGCGTGGCTAATTTACAATTCGACTTTGAAGAGGAAGCAGGGGACTTGCCAGTTAAGCGCCAAACAATCGAACGTGAGATGGAAAGCTTGCGCGCCGAGATTCGCCGTCACGAAGAGTTGTACTACGTTTACGACAATCCTGAAATCTCCGACGTTGAATACGACCAGCTTCTTGTGCGCCTGCAACAACTGGAAGCGGAACACCCCGAACTCGTCACGCCCGACAGCCCCACGCAGCGCGTCGGCGGGCGGCCCGCCGAAGGCTTCAACGAGTATGTCCATCGCCGCCCGATGCTCTCGCTCGACAACAGCTACAACATAGACGACCTGCGCGCCTTCGACGAGCGCTGCCAAAGGCTCGCGGACGGGCGCGCCATCGAGTATGTCGCGGAACTAAAAATAGACGGCCTCTCAATCTCCTTGCACTACGCGGACGCGATGCTCGTGCGCGGCGTGACGCGCGGCGACGGACGGCGCGGCGAAGACGTGACGCAAAACGCGCGCACGATTCGCACCGTCCCTCTCAAGCTCAAAGAGCATCAGCCCACGGGCCGGGAAATTGAGGTGCGCGGCGAGGCTTATCTCTCGCGCAGCATTTTCGACAGAATCAACGCCGAGCGCGAGGAGGCGGGCGAGACGCGTTTCGCCAACCCGCGCAACGCCGCCGCCGGAACGATTCGCCAACTAGACCCGCGCATCGTCGCCGCCCGCCGCCTTGACATGTTCGCCTACGACCTCATCACGGGCGAGCGCAAACCCTTCATT
>CAZEZJ010000671.1:0-1596 GCA_964516695.1 uncultured Blastocatellaceae bacterium | reverse complement strand
CCGCGCCGTCTTCAATCACGCGGCGCGCGCCGTCCATCGTCACAATCGTTCCGCCACGGATAATCAAATCCACACGCGTTCTCCTCCGTTGGGCCAAAGTTGCGGGCGCGAGAAAGCAGGATATTAAAAGGATGACGAGTAAGGCTCGCATTATTTTCCACATAATCTAGGAATCAGAAACCAAACGGGCGAACATTATTTAGGTTTACCGGGAAGAAAATAGAACCGCGCGACTAAGAGTCCGGTCAACGCCGCTACGCTCAGCAGCAGTTCGAGCGCGCTGGTATCAGGGTTAACTGTTTTTCTGGCGATGACGAAGATAATCACCTCGACGGCGGCGCTGGTGCGATGATAAAGCAACAACAATCCGAGTTCGGCGGCGATGGCGATGAGCAGGATGTTGCTGATGATGACCTGTAAAGCTTTGTATTCATCCGTCGGCTGCCAGAGCTTCGGAAAATCGCGCACCACCATTTGAAAAGTCATAATCACGGCGGCGGCGAGAATCAAGAGAGCGAGGATGGACAAAAACATGTGAATCGTGTCACCGACGTAAACGTTCAGCGCGCGCTCGAACCTCGTTCCTTCGCCAATCCCCGCGTCTTTCTGTTTCTTGTCCTCGCTCAAAATTTAGCCTTTCGACTACTACTTCTTCCGGTTCGTCTCTTTGAGAAAGCGCGCGTCGAAAGCGCGCGGCAGCAAGTCGCTCACATCGTCTGTCTCAACCTGGCCGCGCAGATTGGCTAAGGTGACGGTCGCGTCGCGGCAAAATTCCCAGATGATTTGACGGCACGTCCCGCAGGGCGGCGTCAGTTGCTCCGTATCAGCGACGATAGCCACACGCTTAAAACGCTTTTCGCCTTCCGACAAAGCTTTCCAAATGGCGACGCGCTCGGCGCAGACCGTCAACCCGAAACTCGCGCTCTCGATATTGCAACCCGTAAAAACTTTGCCGTCTTCCGTTTCCACCGCCGCACCGACGCGGAAGTTTGAGAACGGCGAGATGGAGCGCTCGCGCGCAATGCTCGCCGCCTCGACGAGATAATCCTTTTCAACTGCCTTCAACCTTGTCCTCCCCCTGTCATGCTCAAAGCGCTTGCCAGCCGCTCGCGAATCTTGCCGCTGATGAGATCAATGCTGACCAGATTGTGCCCGCCTTCGGGAATGATGATGTCGGCGTAGCGCTTCGACGGCTCGACAAACTGCATGTGCATCGGGCGCACCGTGCCTAGATATTGCTCTATCACGGAATCAACTGTGCGGCCACGCTCGGCCACGTCGCGGCGCAGGCGACGAATAAAGCGTATGTCGTCGGGCGTGTCCACAAAAATCTTGATGTCCATTTGTTCGAGCAGCCGCGCGTCGCTGAAAATCAGGATGCCTTCGATAATGACAATCGGTTTCGGCTTAATCAGCAAGGTTTCGTGCGAGCGCGTGTGCGTCTTAAAGTCGTAAATCGGCAGTTCGACAGACCCGCCCGCTTTCAGCTTACGGATGTGATGCACGAGCAGGTCGTTGTCGAGCGCATCAGGATGGTCGAAGTTGACGGCTTGACGATAATCGAGCGGCAGGTCTTTAAGATTGCGATAATAAGAG
>CAZEZJ010000670.1:0-1650 GCA_964516695.1 uncultured Blastocatellaceae bacterium | reverse complement strand
TACGGCGAAGTTCAAAAAGGGCGCTGACCAGGTTTACCGCTTCACTGATACCTTCATCTGGCGCGACGGGCGCTGGCAGGCTATTAGTTCGCAAGCAACCCGTGTAAAATAACGCGCAACCTGACAGCACTAGAGAGCGGCGAACATCCGTGGTCGCACTTCGTAAGGGGAAAGTATGTCAATCATCAGCGACGTTATCGAATCCACCAAAGCCATCATCAAGGGCATGGGCGTCACCTTCTCTTATATCCCGCGAGAGAAATGGACTGTACAATACCCGGATGAGCCTGTCACGATGCAGCCGCGCTATCGCGGCCAGCATCTACTGCACGTTGACGAAAACGGAAAAGAGAAATGTGTGGCCTGTTTCCTTTGCGCCGCCGCCTGCCCTTCAGACTGCATTTACATTATCGCCACCGACGACCCGCGCCCGAAAGCGGAACGCACGGGCGTGGACGAACGCTACGCGCAGGTCTATAACATCGACTACGGGCGCTGCATCTTCTGCGGCTACTGCGTCGAAGCCTGCCCGAAAGACGCCATCACGCACGGCTACAACTTCGAGTTGTCCGTCTACAGCCGCGCCGATTTACTGAAGACCAAAGACGACCTGCTGATTACGAAGCAGAAGCAATCGAAGAACTACCGCGTCGCTTCGTCAGACGAAGATGTCAACTCCGAATATAAAGAAGTGTGAAGGGATTTATTCATGTCATCATTGATTCATTAATTCATTAAAAATGAGTAAATGATTATATGATGACATGAATAAATCGCCTCGCTTCCCATGTCCCCCAAAGAATTCCATTATCGTTGGGAGTATGAGTTACAGGCTAGCCCCGAGGCTTTGTGGCCGCTCGTAGCCGACACCAATCGCTTCAACCGTGATGCGGGCGTGCCTGCCGTCGAAGTGCAGGTTGAGGATGGCTCGCGGCTGACGAATGCGCGCCGTCGCCTGTTCATCTTCGGCCTCGCCGTCGAATGGGAAGAGCAGCCGTTTGAGTGGCTCAGGCCGCATCGCTTCGGCGTGGTGCGGCGTTATACGCGAGGGCCTGTGGCGGAGGTGCGCGTGCAGGCGGAATTGCAGCCGCTTGAGACGGGCGGCACGCGCCTCATCTATCAATGCTGGGCGCAGCCGAAAAACTTAGTGGGCCTCGCCGCGATTCCTGCGCAGATAGGTTTCATCAGCCGTCGAAAGTTTGCCGCCGCCTTCCGCCGCTATGACCAACTGCTGCTCAAAGGCAAGCCGCCGCTCTACCAGAACGCGCAAGCAAGGTTTGCCCCGGGCGGGCGCGCGCGGCTCATCGCGCTCAGCGAAAAACTCATCGCGCAGGGCGCCGGGCGCGAAATCGTCGAACAACTCGCCGCGATGCTTGAGCAGGCTGACGATTTATCGCTGGCGCGCATTCGTTCGCACGCGATGGCGGACTACTGGAACTTTGAACGCCGCGACGTGCTCGAAGTTTGCCTCTGGGCGACGCGCATCGGATTGCTGGACTTGCAATGGGACTTGCTCTGCCCGCATTGTCGCGGCGCAATCGAGAGCAGCAACACGCTGACGGGCATTCAAGCGCAGGTTTACTGCGAAAGCTGCAATATAGATTTCAACGTCAGCTTTGATAATTCCGTCGAGCTAACCTTTCGTCCTAA
>CAZEZJ010000669.1:0-1675 GCA_964516695.1 uncultured Blastocatellaceae bacterium | reverse complement strand
CGATGTCGCCCGGCTCGTTGCCGAGCGTGACGTAGAGCGTGCGGTTGTAGTCCTTACGGTTTTTGAAAAACTCCTTGGCGCGGTCAATTATCACGAAGTTGTCCCACTGAAGCGCCGGGCTAACGGAGATGTAGGCGTTGAACAAATCAGGGCGCGAGAGCATCGCGTGGATGGCGAACAACCCGCCGAGAGAGTGGCCCGCCAGCGCGCGAAACGGCTGCGTGCGATACTTCGACTCGATATGCGGCACCAACTCCGTCTCGATGAATTTGAGAAACTTGTCCGCGCCGCCGCTCGTCGGAAAACGCACGTTAGGATTGCCGGGCGCTTGCGCGACGTGGGTTGGCGAAAGGTCGCGCGTGCGGTCTGTGTTAGGGATGCCGACCACTATCATCTCGGGCATACGATTGTTGCGCGCGAGAAAGGAGACCGTTCCGGTCGTGTGGAGCATGTGCGCGTCGCCGTCCGTCATGTAGAGGACGGGATAACGCTGGCCGTCGCGCTCGTAGCCGGCGGGCGTGCGAACCAGAATTGCCCGCTCCTCGCCGAGCACGGCGGACTTTATTGTGAGGCGCGCCGGAGCGTCGTAGAGCGGGGGCGCTTGGCCGAAGGCGCTCGCTGAAAATAGAAGCAGCATGGCGAGCGCCGGAACGCTTCTGAGGCCGAGACGCTTCAAGTTTGTCCAAGACGAAAGGGCGACGTTCGGCGCGGGAAATCCAGACGATTTCTTCGAGAGAGCAGCAGCGTGGGTTAGTCTCATAGTTTCCTCCAAGCAAGAAAAGGGAATGGTCAGCACTCGGTCAGACGCGGCTTAAGTTAGGATGGCGACGATGATAAGCCAGAGTCTTTCGAGATTCGGTTATGGCAGGATTCTATACGATGGAAGCGCTCTCGTAGTT
Source organism: uncultured Blastocatellaceae bacterium (assembly GCA_964516695.1). Taxonomy (GTDB): domain Bacteria; phylum Acidobacteriota; class Blastocatellia; order Pyrinomonadales; family Pyrinomonadaceae; genus DASVTR01. The sequence goes on along the minus strand of CAZEZJ010000669.1, from coordinate 776 downwards.
CGACACGGCTAATAATTTACAGGCGATTCATAACTTTTACCTTAATTTACAAAAACGCCGCTGACTATCCGTACGTAAATCCGAAAACTCGAATCGGCGCGACTATCTGTGCGGCTCGCTGCGGGGCTGCTCGTTCATCACGCGCTCGACCTCCGCGTCCATCTTTCCGGCGAGTTTGAGGGCGAGCATTTTATGGTCTGCGAGAAACGACCAGAGCGGGTGTTGGAAGGTGGCGGGCCGGTTCTTTTCGATGAGATAGTGTCCGGCCCACGCGGCGGCGTAGCCGGGCACGAAGGCCAGCGGCAGCCAACGCCATTTCCCGCTCGCCAGCAAAGCGGCGGCACACGCCAGGCCCGTCATCGTGCCCGCATAATGAAGCGCACGCGTCCCCGGTTGGCTGTGCTCGGCCACGTAGTAAGGCCAAAACTCTTCAAATGTTTTCATCTCTCGTTCGGACATACAGACTCCTCAATTCTTTTTTACTGGCTCTGCTCGAATAGTCGTTGATAATCTTCGGGCAGCGCGGGCGCGACGCGCGCCAGTTGCAGATTTTCTTCGACGTGTGCGCGATGGCTCATGCCGACCAGCGCGGTGGTGATGCCGGGCGTGGAGCGGACGAATTGAATCGCGGTCTGCGCGTCGGTGGAAAGCGAGCCGAGCGGTTCGCGTATCTCTTCGGAGAGGTCGTGTGCGACCTTGCCCTGCAAGATGGAGGCGCTGGCGACGACCGTGATGCCGAGCGCGCCCGCCGCTTCGAGCACGGAGACCGGCTCGCC
>CAZEZJ010000668.1:0-1680 GCA_964516695.1 uncultured Blastocatellaceae bacterium | reverse complement strand
GTCCCCCGTGGTGGCGGGTCGTCGTTTGATCGGCCTGGCGAAAGCGGTCGAAGACGAAGGGCAAAAACTCCTGACTGATTCCGGCGCCTGTATCGCTGACCACGATTTCGACGTGCGAGTTAACGCGCTCAAGCCGCACTTGCACGCGCCCGCTGCGCTGCGTGAACTTAACGGCGTTGGCAAGCAGATTCCAAACCACCTGCTGCAAGCGCGAAGAATCGCCGGAAATCATTCCGACGCCCGTATCCATCACCTTCTGGAGGCGCACTCCCTTGGCCTCCGCAGCGGGCCTCAGCGCCTCGATGGCCGCTTCGATAATCGAAGCTGGGTCAACTCTGCGCACGTCAAGGCGCAGCCTTCCGGTGACGATGCGCGAAACGTCGAGCAGGTCATCTATCAGTTGGGCTTGAGACCGGGCGTTGCGCTCGATGGTTTCCAAGGCGCTCTCCGCTTTCGACTTATCGAGTTGACCGGAGCGCAGCAGGTGCGCCCAGCCGAGCATAGCCGTCAGCGGCGTGCGTAGCTCGTGCGAGACCGTCGCCAAAAACTCGTCCTTCAGGCGGCTGGATTCTTCGGCCTGCTTGCGCGCCTCGTGCTCGCTTTCGAGCAGGCGCGCGCGCTCCTCCTCGTCGCGCTTGCGCCCGCTGATGTCTTCGATGACTGAAATAAAATACTTCAGCCCGCCGGCGGCGTCGCGCAGCGGCGACACGGTCAGGTTAGCCCACACCTCAGAGCCATCCTTGTGGACATAACGCTTCTCCGTAGCATAGCTCTGAAGTTCGCCGCTCAACAGTTGCCTGACGGCGGCGGCGTTCGCCTGAAGGTCCTCAGGGTGCGTGATGTCCGTAAACTTTAGCCGCAGCATCTCCTCACGCGTGTAGCCCAAGATGTCGCACAGCTTTTGGTTGACGCGCAGCCATCTGCCGTCAGCCGCCGTATGCCCGATGCCGACACCCGCCTTCTCAAAGGTGGCTTGATATTGCTCTGTGCTTTCGCGCAACAACTCTTCGGCTTCCTTGCGCTCTGTGATGTCGAGCGAGAGATACAGCACCGTCGCGGGTCTATCATTCTCGCCCGGCAGCGCCGTCCACGTGACGAGGAGATGTCGCCGCCCTCTCGGGAGATTGACTTCTATCTCCTGTGTCTCGCTAACGCCGGTGGCATACACCCTGTCTAAAATTGCTCCGACAACCTTGTCCGCCTCGGGAACGACTTCCGCGTGCGTGCGTCCGATGAACTGCTCTTCCGTCAGGCCAGTGACTTCGCAGGTTCCATCATTAACCAATACGAAGCGATGCTCCGGCCCTTCCATGACGCCGATAGCGATGGGAGCGTGGTCGATGACATGATGCGTGAAGTCGCGCTGCCGCTCGGCACCGGCGCGAGCGGCCTGCTCGCGCATAAGCAACGCCTCGCGTTCTTGCTCAGCCTGCTTCTCGCGCGTGATGTCGCGGACTTCGATAATCGTGCCGACCGTCGCGCCCTCATCACAAATGGGGCTGGCGGTAAACGCGACGCGGTAAAAGGAACCGTCTTTGTGGACGAAAATCTCTTCACCCTGTTCTCGATTGTTCTGAGGGAAAGCGCGATCTATTGGACACTCTTCGAGCGGGTAAGGTGTGCCGTCAGGATGAGTGTGGTGAACAAAGTAGTGCAGCGGACGGCCCATCACTTCCGCGA
>CAZEZJ010000667.1:0-1696 GCA_964516695.1 uncultured Blastocatellaceae bacterium | reverse complement strand
GCCGGTCAGCGCTGACTCCTCCACTTGCAAGTTGATGGCTTCTATGAGCCGCACGTCGGCAGGGACTTTGTCACCGGCTATCAGGAGCACGACATCACCTGGCACAAGCTCGCGCGCCGGAACTTCCCATTCGTTGTCTTCGCGGATCACGGTGGCCGTTGGCGCGGCCATCTCGCGCAGGGCTTCGATGGCACGCTCGGCGCGGTACTCCTGCACAAATCCCAGCAGCACTGCAAACAACAGTATGATCGTGATGGCGAGGGCTTCGACCACGTGCCCGAGAAAGAAGGAGAGCGCGGTCGCGAAAATCAGGATGATGATGAGTACATTCTTGAACTGTTCGAGCAGTATCTCCCACGGGGAGGCGCGCCCGGCGGCCTGTAGCTCGTTCGGCCCGAAGTCGGCTAGGCGGCGGGCGGCCTCGGTCTTGGTCAGGCCGCGCGGAGCGGATTTCAATCTCTCGAACGTATGCGAAACGGAGAGCGTGTGCCAAGGGGCAGCCTGCTCCACGTCAACGTTCTTCGTAGAAACGGTGTCAACCGACATAGCCATCAACCGATAAGGGTCCTTAATTAAGCTTGGCGCACAACTTCGACAGAGCAGATGGCGCGTGCGGCCACCGCCGAGGAAACGCTTCCGGTCAGGAAGTGTTTGAAGCCATGTATGTCACGAGTCCCGACGAAGATAGAATCAGCCCCCCAATTCTTCGCCTCTTCAATGAGGAAATGTGCGGGGTTGCCTTCCCTGTTGACGCTTGAGATAGTCAGACCCGCGGCGCGTAATTTGTCTGCCGAAACTTCGGGCGAAGCCTTCGTCTCTGTTTCCGACGAAGTGACTATGCGCGCCTCGCTCCCTTCAGGCCACACGCGCAACGTGACGGCGTCCACAGCCTGTTCCGCATCGGGCGAGCCGTTAAAGCCGATGACAAGACGAATTGGCCCTTCACGCCGCGCATCCCAACATCGCGCGACGCGCACTGAACATCGCGTTTCATAAAGCACTCTCTGCGACACACTCCCTAAAATGAGACGGCCGCCCACTGTTGAGTGCCCGTGAGAGCCTACGATGATGAGATCAGCCCTCTGTCGGTCGGCCATCTTAATCACCGCCCAAGCTGGCGAATCGCCACACGCCTCAACCTTTATTTCCCAACCCGGGAAGTCCACCTTGAGGCGCTCGGCCGCTCGCTCCGCCAGAGCTTGTGCCTCTTTCACGGCCTCCTCCGCGTGTGCCTGAGCGTGGCGGATGCCCTCCGGGATGTGAATCGGGAGCAAATCGCGCTCAGACACTTCATCGTCCGGCGGAGGCAAAATAACGTTAGCAACCGTCAGGACGACCGCCTCAAGCGATGCGGGCAATCCAGCGCGTTTCAAATCAACAAGCGCTGCATCGGCACACGCCGAGCCGTCATAGGCGATTAGTATTTTCGAGATGCCTTTCATCTTTATCCTCCTCAAGATGAGCAGGAATTAGCTGCGAAGTCGGGCACATGCTGAATGACGCTTAACAGCCCTGCTAAAAAGAAAAGACCTTTTGCCGCTACTATAGCGTGCAAAAGGTCTTGGTCTTTGAGCGTAGTCTGCTCTTCCCTGTGAGCCGAGTGCCCATATCAGGCACCGTGTTGACGGCTTTACCGGACCCATTCCAGATGGGCGACCTACTCCCCTTTCGGGTGCAGTTATTGTAACGCCATCTA
>CAZEZJ010000666.1:0-1702 GCA_964516695.1 uncultured Blastocatellaceae bacterium | reverse complement strand
CTGGCGCTCTCGGCGGGGTTCGTCCTGCACACCGTCGCGCTTCTCGCGGATTGGATAGAGGAGGGACACTACCCGCTCTTCGGCCTGCGCGAGACGCTCTCCTTTCTGGCGTGGACGCTGGCCGCGACCTACGGGCTAATTCTTTATCGCTATCGCACGCAGGCGCTCGGGACGTTTACGCTGCCGTTGATAGCGCTGCTCGTCTTTATCGCCAGCGTTGCGCGCGACACCAGCACGGCCGTGACCAACACCGTGACGGGCAACGGAGCGGCATGGCTTTTTCCCGTTCACACGACGCTGCTCGTCTTCGCTTACGCCTCCTTTTTCGTCGTCTTCGTGGCGAGCGTCATGTACCTGCTGCAAGAGCGCGAGTTGAAGTTAAAAACCTTTGGCGCGATTTTCCACAGGCTGCCATCCTTGACGACGATTAACGACATCGCCACGACGACCGCCGGAATCGGGCTGACATTGCTGACGCTCGGTATCTTGAGCGGTATGCTGTGGTCTTCGTCGCGCGACGGGCGGCTGTGGCACAACGACTCGAAAGAGATTTTCGCGGCTCTGACGTGGCTGCTCTATTTGTTGCTGATTCTTTATCGCGCCACCGCCGGATGGCGCGGGCGTCGCGCCGCTTGGCTCGGCGTCGCAGGCTTCGCTCTCGTGCTCTGCACCTTTTTCGGCTCGCGCTTGATAGGAAGCTATCATAATTTTGGATTTTAGATTTTTGATTTTAGATTGGATAAGGCGAAAAGCTTATTTATTAAAAAGTCTTCAGTCCTCTTCCAATCGCAAATCAAAAATCGCAAATCAAAAATCGTATGTCCATCATTCTCGTCGGACTCAATCATAAGACCGCGCCGGTGGGCGTGCGCGAGCGGCTGGCTTTTACAGACGAAGCCTGCGCCGCCGGCTTGCGTTCGCTCGTTGACGGCGAAGTCGTGCGCGAGGGATTGATTGTCTCGACGTGTAACCGCGTCGAAGTGTTGACGGCGACCGAGGGCGAGAAAAGCAGCGACCAATTAACACGCATCGTCAATTTTCTGAGCAACGCCCGCTCGATTCCATCTGAAGATTTCAGCAATCACCTTTATCACCATGAAGACGACGCTGCCGTGCGCCACGTTTTCCGCGTCGCGTCGTCGTTGGATTCGATGGTGGTGGGCGAGCCGCAGGTGTTGGGGCAAGTGCGACGAGCCTACTCGATGGCCGTCACGGCTGGCACAGCCGGGCGCGTGCTCAATCGCCTCGTTCACCAAGCGCTGCACGTCGCCAAGCGCGTCCGCACCGAGACAGGCATCGCCGCCTCCGCCGTCTCCATCAGCTACATGGCCGTGGAGCTTGGCCGCAAAATCTTCGGCTCTCTCTCCGGCCGCGCCGTGTTGCTCATCGGCGCGGGCGAGATGGCTGAGCTTTCGGCCCGCCATCTCGTCGGCGCGGGCGTCGGGCGCGTGATGATTGCCAATCGCACGCTTGCGACGGCGCGGAAAATGGCCGCCGAATTTGGCGGTGAGGCCGTTGACTATTCACGCCTGCCAAAATACCTGGCGGAAGCAGACATTGTTATCTGTTCGACGGGCGCGAGCAGCTACGTGGTGACGCCCGCGCTGGCCCGTGAAGCTTTAGAACTGCGGCGCAATCGCCCTGTCTTCTTCATAGACATCTCGGTTCCAAGAAATATTGACCCGGCGGTCGGAGAGCTTCC
>CAZEZJ010000665.1:1491-1717 GCA_964516695.1 uncultured Blastocatellaceae bacterium | reverse complement strand
GCCGTGCAGGATTACAACACGACGCGCGGAAGCTGTCCGACCGTCATCGGCGCGAAGATTTACGGCTTCAAGGAAGAGCCGTATTTCAAGGCCGACGAAGGCTCAAAGCAAGCGCCGAAGATTGATGCCAACTCTGTGCGGCAGAACAGCGGCGCGAAATAATTAAGCCGCAGCGGACGCAGAGAGAGAGAGCGCGTCGGCTCAGTCTAGATACGTCGAGAGGCAA
>CAZEZJ010000665.1:0-1481 GCA_964516695.1 uncultured Blastocatellaceae bacterium | reverse complement strand
CACCGTGCGCGCTCGACGTCACACTCACCTTACGCAGAGAGCCACCCCGCCCCGCCGGAGTCGAGTTGACACGAGTGGCAAGCTTGCCTCTTAACGTTCGCGGGCGATTAATAAATCTTGAGTTTTGAAAGCAACCTTAAAAGCCGCGCGAACTGCACATGGAGCAATGGTCGCAGGGCTTGCCGCCCGGTTCAAGCTCGCAGGTCTTGGCTCCCTCGAAGAAGTCAACGAGTTCGGAGACGGTGGCCTCTTCGACGCCGAATTTCTCTAGGCTCGGGTGTGTGGCCGGAACATAGACGCCGCTCAAGCCGCGCGCGTGCGTGCCTGGCGCAGTGGCTTCGTCGGTTGAGTTAACGATTGCCGCGGACGGTTGACGCTGCGCGCTGTGTTTGGGTTGTGGTGCGGGCGCGAGGTGGGATTCGATTTGAGCGAGGCGCTGTTGCAGGTCTGCGAGGCTTTGACGCAGCGCGGCCAGTTCGTTGTTCAGCCCGAAGGCTTCCGACGGGTGAGTGGCCGTTCGCTCCGCACTCTCTGCGACGCGGCGTGCGATGCGCTCGGCCAGTTGTCGCACTTGTTCCTGCTCGCTGCTCACACGCGCCTCCTCTACTGGGGTTGGTCCCTGTGTAAATCAATCGTATCCACGACGCCGACGATGGCCGAATCAATGGCCGCGCCGGGTTCACCCGTGGCGGCGGTCGAAGCGCCCCAGCCTTCCTGCACGATGATGACCGTATCGCCCACACCCGCGTCCACTGAATCGAGCGCTAAGATTGTATTGCTCATCTCGTCGCCTTCGGGCGTGATTTGCTGGCAGAGCATGATGCGTGCGTTCTGGTAGCGAAAGTTTTTCTGCGTGGCGACGACGTTGCCGAGCACGCGTGCGAGAATCATCGCGCGTGTCCTCCGCCTGTCACATGGTTGTCGGAATCAACGATGGCGATGATGGTGCAATCGGTCGGCGTATCTTCGCGCTTGAAGGGGAAGCTGGCCTCCTTGCCTCTGCACCAGAAGACCAATTCACCGACGCCTGCGCCGACAGAATCGAGCGCGACGAGCGGCTTGCCCTGCGGCTGAAGCCTGGCGTTCAAGGATTGCACGAGGAGGAGCTTGCGCCCCTCAAGCGAATCATTCTTGACGGTCGCGACGACTGTTCCGATAACGCGAGCCAGTTGCATTTACTAATCCGTAACGTCAACCGTGTCAATGATGCCGACGATGGCAGCATCAACGGGCGCGTCTTTCATGCCCTGCGCGAGGCGGGCGCTGGAGCCTGCGACGACGAGCACGCGCTCGTGAAAACCAGCGCCGACCGTATCGACGGCGACGACATAGCCGCTCATGTCCGTCCCGTCAGGATTCACGGGACGCACGATGAGCAGTTTCTTTCCCGACAGCCGTTCGTCCTTCTGCGTCGAGACGACGGTGCCGAGGATGCGTGCGATAATCATAAGAGCAGTGACGAGTGACGAGTGACAAGTGAC
>CAZEZJ010000664.1:0-1745 GCA_964516695.1 uncultured Blastocatellaceae bacterium | reverse complement strand
AACAGGCGGTCGGCTTTGAAGTCGGTCAAACGCTTGAGCGCGCCGCCGTCAATGGGCAAGACCCAGATGTTGGACAGGCCGCTGTTGTTATCCATGAAGGCTAGGCCGCGCCCGTCCGCGGTCCAGCGGAGTGCGATTGAACCTTCGCCAGCGAAGGCGGTCGGAGGCGCTTCGAGGGTTTTGACGACGCGCCCCTCCGGGTATGAGAGGAGAGCTATTTCCCAGCGCTGCGGGTTCGATTGCTCATTCCAGTAGGAACTGGCGAGCAGCTTGCCGTCAGGCGAGACGACAGCGCCGGGCGTTTGCTCGGTCGTCACTTGCACAGACGTTCCGCCCTCCGTCGGGGCTTTCCACGTCGAAGGCTTACCGGCGGCGGCAGAAGTGAAAAGCACCCACGCGCCGTCTTGAGAAAAGGTCGGGAGCGTGCTGCCGTCCATAGTCGTCAGTTGTTGCGGGTTGCTGCCGTCGCTGTTGATGCGCCAAATTTGATCCGTCCCCGTCCGGTCGGAGACGAAGACGATGTAACGCCCGTCGGGCGAGACAGCGGGGAAGCGGTTGGAGCGCGAATCGAAGGTAAGTTGCTTTTGGTCGCTGCCGTCAGGCTTCATCACCCACAAATCCCAGTTGCCGCTGTTGATTGACGAATAAACTATCTGGCCGTCGGGCGTCCAGGCGAGGCCCATCCCTCCTTCGCTGTTGCCGTTGGTAATCTGGCGCGCGTTGTTCGTCTCAAAGGCGTTTGTGACCCACACGTTAGCCAAGCCCCGACCGCGCACGGTCACCATCGTGCTCGAATCTTCCGTCAAGCTGAGGTTGTTGTAGCCGTTCAAATCGTTGGTGATTTTGCGCAACTCGCCTGCGGGATAAGGGATGAACCAAATTTGCGGCGGGCTTCTTCGTTCGTCCGACGCAATCATCACGAGGCCGCTGCCGTCTCCGAGCCAAGAGACGCCGCCGAAGCCAGCCCATTTCTGTGAGGCCAGCAGTTTTTCCGGCCCGCCCTCAACGGGCATTTCGACTATGCTCATTATCCCGGCGCTGTCATTCCAGAGTTGAACGGCCAGAGATTTTCCGTCGGGCGACCAAGCGCCGCCGTAACAACCGTCGGGAGCTTTACGCGAAATCAACACTCTCTCGCCCGTGCCGTCCGTATTGGCAACGACGACAGCGCCTTCGTTCTGCGCCGAGTAACCACGCACGAAAGCTAGACGCTTGCCGTCAGGCGAAACAGAGACGCCCGGCATCACGTCAACGATAATCTTGCGCGGCGGTGCGCCGCCCAGCGCCGGCAACTGGTAGATGACGCCCACGCCTTTGCGGTCCCACAAATTGTAGTAGATGTAATTTCCGTCGCGCGAGAAAGCCAAGCCCTGATAGGTGACATCGGAAGCGGGGATGAGCGGAATATTGCTGGCCGTCGCCACTTGCCTGACCCAGAGACTCTGCTTTCCAGATTCGTCCATCACATGAGCCACATACTTGCCATCGGGCGAGATAACGGCGTCAATGCTTTTTCCGTTGGTGGTCAACTGCGTGACCTGCATGTTTTGCAGAAACACGGTTGACTGGCTGGCTTGACGCGATTTGTTGACGAGCGAATAGACTAGATAAGCGATGCCAGAGAGGGCGACGAGCGCCGCCAGAGCGATGAGAGCGCCCCTCTTATGCTGCCTGATTTCGCTGACCAGATATTCGGCGCTCGAAGTCGGGTGCTGCGCGGAACGCGTTGCACCGAGCGACGAACT
>CAZEZJ010000663.1:0-1758 GCA_964516695.1 uncultured Blastocatellaceae bacterium | reverse complement strand
ATCGAGTCCTTCGACATCTCGCACATTCAGGGCGGGGAGAACGTTGGCGGGATGGTCGTCTGCGAAAACGGCAAGATGAACCGCGCCGAGTATCGCAAGTTTAAGATTAAGGGAATCGAGGGCGCAAACGACCCGGCCTCGATGCATGAGGTTGTCTTTCGTCGTTATCGCAGGCAGTTGGACGAACAGAAGCCGCTGCCCGATTTGGTAATGATTGACGGCGGCAAAGCGCAGTTAAACGCGGCGGCGGCGGCGATGCGCGAGCTTGACCTCGAAGCCGTGCCGATGATTGGCGTGGTCAAGCCGCCGCGCCGCCACAACGAAGTCTCGCACCTGCTCATCAAGGGCCGCGAGCACGAACCCGTCTTCCTCGATTCACATTCGCCCGTGCTGCGCCTGATACAGATGATTCGCGACGAGACGCACCGGACGGCTGTTCAATATCACCGCAAGCGCCGTGAGCTACGCGATTTTACGTCCGAGTTGACGGCGATTCCGGGCGTCGGTGAAAAGCGCAAGACGCGTTTGCTGCGCAATCTGGGTTCGATTCAGCGCGTCTCGACCGCGAGCGTCGCGGAGCTGTCGCCGTTTGTCGGGCGCAAGACGGCTGAAGATATTGTCGAACATTTCTCGCGCCAGCGCGCTCTCGCCGGTGCAAGCGTGCAAGACGGCGACGACGCAGAGACACACGGAAGCGCCGATGCTCCGCACGATGATGAAGCGAATGCTTCCGCTGCTGTCGCGGCGATTGAACCGGAGAGTATAGAGACGCGTCTTGATGACCCTGAAGGCGAAGCCGGTGACCTTCAGCCGATTCGCTCCGTAGACCACTTGGGCCAAGTGCGCCAGCCATCGCGCCGAACGCGTAAGCGCGGCGAGCGTTCCACCAATCCGCACGCCGTCAAGCGCGAGAAACTTAAGGATGAAGAAGGATGACAGTCTGGCTACTCATCTTAAATAGTCATGCCGTTTAGATAGTCAGGCGGTCAGGCTTCCATCTTCCGCCTTCTGATTTGCGTTTCATCTCTGTGCTTCCATTTTGTGACAATCAACAAAGTGTCACACCGTTAGACACCTTCCGTCCTTATCAATCTTAATCTTGAGCTTTAGCGGGCGAGGCCTGGCGGGCCATTGATGAGCCGTCTGAATCAAGGCCATGAATATTATCGATGAAGACTCCATGTGTCGGGCTTTTCATGCGGCGGGTGGGCCTTGAGATTAGTGCGGGCGGCAAAAACGCTCGCTTTTCGTTGGTTTCGAGGCTGCAATCAGTGGCATCAGTCTTGCCATGAACTATTCGGGAACTTAAACATGCGGGAGGGCGTTTACAAAACTCGGCGTGAGGCAACCAAAATTAAGGCTCAAGCTTCTTAATCGCCTCATGCTTTGGGCCTCCTGACCGGCCATTACATCGAACAGCTCGGTTCACTAGGCCATCATGCTCCCACAAGAGTGTCTTTTCATGAGGAGCACACTCTTAATTCACAAGGATTCTGGAAGGAAAGAAAGACTAATGCGTAAACTATTACTTTTGACAGTTATGATTCTGGCCTGCGCTTCCGTTTCGTTCGCGCAGGACGACTACAACAAGGTCGAGTTCGCCGCCGGCTACTCTCATGCGAGAGTTGATACAGGCGTTGACGATCCCGATTTCGAAGACGACTTCGGCGACTTCTTGACCGACCGTCGCGGCTTCAACGGCTTCGACACTTCAATCACGGGCAACGTCAGCCGCTACTTCGGTATCAAGGGCAACTT
>CAZEZJ010000662.1:0-1768 GCA_964516695.1 uncultured Blastocatellaceae bacterium | reverse complement strand
GGAGCCTGACGAATCGCTTAACGACTTGACCAGGCTTGCCGCCTACATCTGCGGGACTCCGATTGCGCTCATCACGCTGCTTGACATGAATCGCCAATGGTTCAAGGCGCGACAAGGTCTGTCGCTCAGCGAAACCTCGCGTGATATTTCTTTCTGCGGCCACGCGATTATGCAGGATGGCCCGTTCGTCGTCCGCGATGCGATGGACGACCGTCGCTTTAAGGATAATCCGCTCGTCACCTCCGAGCCGAACATACGTTTTTATGCCGGCGCGCCGCTGATTACTCCCGAAGGCTTCAAACTCGGCACGCTGTGCGTCATCGACCGCGTGCCGCGCGACTTAAACCCGGAGCAGATTGCCGCGCTCAGGATGCTCGGCAATCAAGTTATCACGCAACTCGACCTCAGACGCGAGATAGCTTTTATGGCCCGCGCCATCAAGGATAACAAGCTTCGTGAAGCAAAACTGAGAGCTAGAATCGACGAGCCGCCAGAAGAATAAAGGCCGGAGTACTTACGCCGTAAACGCCGAAGGCGCTCAGAGAAACAAGTTAAGTCTCTCTGAGCGCCTTTGCATTTTCAGCCTGAAACTTTTTTATAACCTGTAACGCACACGGCTGCGCCTCAAAGCTTCGTCTTCGACTTCGATATTTTGCAGCCTCATCGAAATATCCGCGTTGAGGTCAAATCCGGCGCGCTCGCCTGCTTGGAGTTTGACCGTTCCGGCGGCGGCAATCATCGCGGCGTTGTCAGTCGAGAGGTGCAGCGAAGGGAAGTAGACGGGAACGCCCAAGCGCTCTGCTGCTTCGCTGGCAGACGCCCGCAACGCGCCGTTGCAGGCGACACCGCCCGCCACGATGAGCGTGCGCGGGTGAACGCCCGCCGCCAGGCGTTGCATCGTCCCGACCAGCGAGCGCACAACCACAGATTGAAAGCTGGCCGCCAAATCCTTAATGCCCTGCGAAGGCTGCTCGCCTTCAGCGACGGGTTGCAGCCCGCTCTCGCGAACGTGTTTTGAGACGGCGGTTTTCAAGCCGCTGAAACTGAAATCCGGTCGCCCGTCGCCCATGCGTGGGACGGCGAAGCGCACGGCTCGCGCGTCGCCCTCGCGCGCGAGGCGCTCGATAATAGGCCCGCCCGGATAACCCAGTCCAAGCATCTTCGCCACCTTGTCAAACGCCTCGCCCGCCGCATCATCCCGCGTCCGCGCCACTACCTTATACTTGCCCGGCTCAGGCACGAAAAAAAGGTTTGTGTGGCCGCCCGAGACGATGAGCGCGAGCGCCGGATATTCGATAGGCGGATGCTCGAAGACGACCGAGTAGATGTGGCCTTCGATGTGATTGACGCCGACGAGCGGCTTGCTGAGTGCAAACGCCATCGCCTTCGCATAAGAGACGCCAACCAGCAATGAACCGACTAGCCCGGGCCCGGCCGTGACAGCAATTCCGTCAACGGATTGCTTCGACACGCCCGCGCGGGCAAACGCTTCTTCAACAACCGGCACAATCTTATCCAGATGTTCGCGCGATGCGAGTTCCGGCACGACGCCGCCGAATCGCTTGTGCGTCTCAATCTGTGAGGCAATCACAGACGAAATCATCTCGCGGCCATCGCGCACGATAGCCGCCGCCGTTTCATCACAAGAGCTTTCAATACCAAGTACGAGCATTAGTCCTCAGTCTTCAGTTAGTAGTTTACAGCCACTAGGATTTTCAGCTTTAACGCTAGTCGGCGTTCACCGAAAAGTTGATTCATTGCTGTTCGT
>CAZEZJ010000661.1:0-1791 GCA_964516695.1 uncultured Blastocatellaceae bacterium | reverse complement strand
ATTCGTAGCTAGCGTCCCCTTTTCTTTTCTTTAAAGACCTATCAGCCTCGCTTCCAGCTTCGAGGTGATTCTTCCCACCGGATAAAGATTCATCTGTTTATCCCAGTAGGGAGAGCGTTCGTAAAAGAATCTGAGACGGTCGCGCGCGCTGGCGGCAAACTTCGGGTCGGTTGCCACCCGTTGTTCAAATTCACGACGCAGTTGCTCGTCCTTCGCCAGCATCTCACGGGCCAGTTTTTCCAGCACGTAATCTTCGCCATACTCCTTCTGTTCGAAAATAGCGTTGAAGAACCCCCAAGCGACGAACGAATCCGGCGACTGCGGTTCGAGCAGATGCACGGCGACGTGTGCCGCCGCCTGCTCCAAAGGGACGACGACCGACCCCGCTGGAAACGTCCTGCGCTCTCTGACCGGAGTGGTCTTAAACGTCGGCCTCACTCTGCCTTCAAAGGGCGTCGATGCCCACTGCGTCTCACTAAAGCGGTAGCTTTCAACTTCGATAGTCAGCGGAGCGGCTAGGCGACGCAGGCGCAAGCCATGCGCGATTAGCACTTCGATGACGCTCTTCCATTGCACAGGCACGATGTAGTACAAGGGGGGTGCCGCCGCCGCCGTCACTTTCGCGTCCTCATAGAGCGGCACCGTCAAGTCAACAGGCTTTGTCCCGAACACGACTCTCACCGCGCCCGACACGTCGCTTAACTCCGTCCGCGATTCGACGGCCTTCATTTGAAAGGGCTTCGATTTTTCCGTCAACTCGAATTGCAACGGATAGGCGCGCGACGGATTAAAGCTGCGGCCTTCGGTCAAGGTCTGTTCGTCTGCCGCGCGGACGGCCCGCAGCAGGCTTTCCGTGTCACGGTTCACTTCTTCCAGCGTCGCGCGTAACAGCTCGTATGTTCCGCGCACGCGCGCACGATAATCCTTGAGCATGTGCGTTTCAATCAGCAGGCCGGGACGATTGCGAACGGGCGTGTAGCCGGTCGAGAAACGCGGCGGCGCGATAAAGCTATCGATGCCTTTCGTCAAATCTCTGTTATCGCGAAATTCCATGTAGGGCGAAATGGGATGGCCCGCCGCCTCAGTCGCAGGGATAATCCGGCCCTCGAAGGCCGCGCGCTCCCATTGCAGCACAGATGCGGGCACGTTTCCATGCTGCTCATATTGATAGGTCAGTACGTAGCGATAATCAGCGCCGTCTGTCACGTGGCAATCAACGAACAAGTCTGGATTCCACTGCGTCCACATTTTGAGCCACGCGCGCGTCTCCGGCGCGTCCGCCTTCATGTAGTCGCGGTTCAAATTGAGATTGGTTGAGGTGACGCGCCAGCCCATCTGCGCCGGGCCGTTCTGGTTAATACGATTGTATGGCCCAAAACGCTCGTGCCCGTCCGTGTTATAGATGGGAATAAACAGCAGGACGACTTTTTCGAGCAATCGCGGTTGCGTCTTGGTGATGGCGATGTCGCGAAGCAACGCCAACCCAGCGTCCTTGCCGTCCGACTCGCCCGGGTGAATACAAGCCTGAATCAAGATGATGGCTTTGCCCGCACGCCGCGCAGACTCGGGCGTAAACGTGCCCCCGTTAGCGGCTACGAGCAACGGCAAAGAGCGCCCCTCTCCGCTTTCGCCAAAACTCGTCAGGCGAATCAACGGCGAAGCATCAGCCAACTTGCGACTGTACGCGATGGTTTCATCATAACGCGGCGTCTCGCGATAGTCTGTCTTCTCAGCGTGTGTTTGCCAATCCGGCGGAACGTTTAGTGTTGAACTTTGAGCCATGATGTGAAC
>CAZEZJ010000660.1:0-1813 GCA_964516695.1 uncultured Blastocatellaceae bacterium | reverse complement strand
CGTGACGGCGAAACGGCGCATCAATTTTCTCCAATCTAAGACAATGGTGGATTAACTCCCAGCGCAGACCTACAGCGTTTTTAGTTCCGGTTACTTAAACTATACGATTCATCCGCGCCTAGGCAAAATCCTCCGCCCCAAAGCATCTCTCCCAGCAGGAGAACGCGCCTTGCCCTTTCATCAATGACAGAGGAGCCGCATCTTCGCATTGCAACTAAGGAGCGTAAATTTTCACGCTCTGGCGGCTTTGCCAAGCGAGCGCATGTCAGGCACAATTGCGTCGGCGTCGCCCGCGCCGAATACTTCAAGTCAAATCATAGCTCAGAAGGGTGTTTGATGTTTCCGCAGACAATTAAGACCAGACTGCTCGCCGCTTTCATCGCGGCGGCTCTCATCATTTCAGGTTTTTCGTCGCCGTCTTTGGCCCAACGCAGCAGGCGCAGGGCAGCCACCGCGCCCATCCAGCGTCTTCCTACAACGTATCCACAACTCCCGGGCACGACGCATCCGCGCCCACCTAAAACCTATGACGTGCTCCACTACATTATTCGCACGCGCTTCGACGTTCCGAACAAGACGGTCATCGGCGATGAGACCGTGATGCTGAAGCCTTTGCTAGCCGGTCTGAGGTCTTTTGAACTAGACGCTGGCGCGATGCAGATTGAGAGCGTGACGCTTGATGAATCCGAGGCCGCGCTCGAATGGACACAGCCGCCGGGGAAGCTGTCAATCAAGCTCGACCGCGCTTATCAGCCGGCGGAGACGATAGCGGTGCGCATTAAGTATCGCGCCGCACCGGAACGCGGCCTTTATTTCGTTCCGGCTTCGCGCGGCAGTTTCTTTGGCGCGGCGCGCCCGGCGCAAATCTGGACGCAGGGCCAGCCAGAAGATAATCATCACTGGTTTCCCTCTTACGATTTTCCCGACGACAAGGTGACGAGCGAGCAGTACATCACGACTGCGGCCAACGAAATCGCCATCTCCAACGGCGCGCTCCTTGAAACCATCGACAACCCTGACGGCACGCGCACCTTCCACTGGAAGATGGAGCAGCCGCACGGCAGTTATCTCATCTCGATGGTCGTCGGAGAATACGTCAAGCTGAGCGACGCTTTCAAAAACGTTCCCATCGAATACTACACCTATCCCGGCACCGAAACGGTCGCGCGGCGCTCCTTCGAGAAGACGCCGCGCATGATGGAATGGTTTAGCCGCGCCGTCAATTATGAATACCCGTACAACAAGTATGCGCAAACGGTCGTCTCCAGTTTTATTTTCGGGGGGATGGAGAACATCACGGCCACGACTCAATCCGACATAGAGATTCTCAGAAACACTGGCGAGCGCCCAAGCCCCTCGACGCAGAATCTAGTCGCGCACGAGCTTGCACACTCTTGGTTCGGCAATCTGGTCACGTGCAAAGATTGGTCGCACGCCTGGCTCAACGAAGGCTTTGCGACCTTTATGGAAGCCAGCTTCAAAGAGCATGAGGAAGGGCGCGATGCTTATCTGGCGGAAATGCAAGCAAACGCCGAGACCTACATGCTGGAAGATAAATATCGCTATCGTCGTCCCATCGTCTACGACCGTTACCGGCAGCCGATTGATATGACGCTCTATAAAAAAGGGGCGGTCATCGTGCACATGCTGCGCGAAACAGTCAGCGATGAGTTGTTCTGGAAGGCGCTGAATCGTTATCTGATTGATAACCAACATCGCAACGTCGTCACGGCTGACCTGCAACGCGCTTTCGAACAAACCACCGGACAGCCGCTTGATTGGTTTTTCAAGCAATGGGTTTACGGCGCGGGTT
>CAZEZJ010000659.1:0-1826 GCA_964516695.1 uncultured Blastocatellaceae bacterium | reverse complement strand
GCCGCATCCTATGCCAGAAACCTTTACGGAAAATCGCCGCACCGCACAACACACAGATGCACCGCCCGACACAGATTTCAAGTTGGGAATAGAAGGATTTTCTTACAGAGACCTCTACAGCCCTACGCGTCTGCGTGCGTTGGCCGAAGTTTTTTACGCGGAACTGGCAGAGGCCGAGCCGTTGCTTCACACCAAGCTGATGGCATATGTGTCCGCACGCGGTGCGGGTTATGAACAGAAAGCGGAATCGGAAATCCTGATTGCCGCCGCGCCGTATCTCTCTGGTTTTGTGGCGCGCATTTTCGAGGTGGAGAGAGAACGCGACCGGCAGATCGAAGCTGTCAAAGAGCAAGACCCGATCTGGATTTTTAAGTCCTTTATCTCGCGTCGTGCGATAAAAAAGTTTCCCGGCGAACAGGCCGCGCTGCTGGATGCCGAATCGCTGCATGTTGCGCTTCAGGCGGTTCGAGGCGCGGCGTTTCCGGACACGCTGGTGGATGATGAAGAGCTGGGCACGGCGCGCATGACCGTGCGGCTGCTGGAAGCTGAAAAGCAGCTTGAGAAGAAAGTTGATGAGAGTGCTGCTGTCACAGATGAAACGTTGCGCGCTTTGAAGTCTGCTCAGAGAGAGCTTGCGGCAACAGAGACGGAAAAGCTGCTCGCACGCTTTGAAAAAGATTTAGCCGTTGATGGCGCGGAAGACTTATCGAGTGTGCGCGCCGCATTGAGATTGATAGAGGCCTGGGCGGCTGCTCATGTGAATCAAACGCAGGCGCGTGCGCGCGTGCGTGGCTGGGCCAGCTTTCATTTCCCCCACCAGCTCGATTACCAAAACCTTGTCCAGATCGAACGCCCTGACCGGGAACTGCCGGAATTGATGCGCGGGCTTGACGGAAATTTGCGGCGTCGCGACGGCTTTGGCCTCACCGATTCGCGCGCAACCAAAAGAGAAGTTTTAGACGAGGTTGATTACTGCCTCTACTGCCACGAGCGCAAGAAGGATTCCTGCTCGAAGGGACTCTACGAGCGTGACGGCTCAGTGAAGCGCAATCCGCTCGGCATCAAATTGGAAGGCTGCCCGCTCGATGAAAAGATTTCCGAGATGCACGTGCTCAAAAAACAAGGCGATTCGATTGCCGCGCTGGCGCTCGTGATGATTGATAACCCCATGTGTCCGGGTACGGGGCATCGCATCTGCAACGATTGTATGAAGTCCTGCATTTTTCAGAAGCAGGAGCCGGTCAATATCCCGCAAGCGGAAACGGGCGTGCTGACGGATGTGTTGGAGATGCCTTATGGATTTGAAATTTACTCGCTGCTCGCGCGCTGGAATCCGCTCAATGCCAGGCGTCCCTACGCTCTGCCTTACAACGGCAAGAATGTTTTGGTTGTGGGCTTAGGGCCGGCTGGCTACACATTGGCGCATTATCTTTTGAACGAAGGCTTCGGCGTCGTCGGGATTGACGGACTCAAGATAGAGCCTTTGATGGGGATGCTCGCGGGCGATGAGGGGCATGTGCCCATCCCTGTGCGCGATGTGCGCGAGATTGAAACCAGGTTGGATGAACGCGTGCTGGCCGGTTTCGGCGGCGTCTCGGAATACGGCATCACTGTGCGTTGGGATAAGAATTTTTTAACCTTGATTCACCTCTGCCTGGCGCGGCGCGAACGCTTTCGCTTTTACGGCGGCGTGCGCTTTGGCGGAACCCTGACGATTGAAGACGCCTGGCAGCTTGGCTTTGACCACATAGCGATTGCGACCGGCGCGGGCAAGCCGACCGTCGTCTCAATGAAGAATAATCTGATTCGCGGCATTCGCAAGGCTT
>CAZEZJ010000658.1:1326-1839 GCA_964516695.1 uncultured Blastocatellaceae bacterium | reverse complement strand
GACAAGAGATATGACCTGTGGGGAGTGGACGCGATTAGTAAAAAGATTATCGAGGGCTTACTGCGATTCGTGCTTTTCGACATCGCACATATCGAAAGAGCAGAGCCGGAAGTCCTCTTGAGCGAGTCCGCACGGCAAGGTCTCGTCAATTACCTTCAAGGGCCGGTCTTTCAGCAAATCACACAGGAGCGCGACGCGAACATCCCGCCTCGCATGACCTTTGTCTTCGGCCACACGCACAAGCCTTTCGAGGAAGACATGGATCTGGAGGGCTATCATCCGGGCCTGAGCGTTTACAACAGCGGCGGCTGGGTGGTTGATACGACCGATTGCCAGCCCCTGCACGGCGGCGCGGTGATCTTGCTGGACGAGAATCTGGATTCGACCAGCCTGCGCATGTACAACGAATCGAAGAACGAACAGGACTACGCGGTCAGGGTGGCGGTCTCCACGCATCCGAACGCGCCGCCTAATCCGTTTCACGAGCGCATCGCAGGACTGGTTGACCCGACC
>CAZEZJ010000658.1:0-1316 GCA_964516695.1 uncultured Blastocatellaceae bacterium | reverse complement strand
TTCCGAGCTGGTTTACAAAGGCGTCCCGATGCGCTACGAGAATCTGAAAAAGCATATCGCGGAAGAATAGCTTGTCTTTCTTTGCGTCCTTTGCGAAAAAATTTTGCGCTCTCTGCGTTAAAAAAGCCTTTAAACGCAAAGAGCGCAAAGTGAAACCCCGCAAAGGGCGCAAAAGAGTTGTTCCTTTATCCCTCGCGCCTCGCTTTTGAGAAAGGCATCCCTGCCATGAAACAAATTTATGATGTCGTTGTCATCGGCTCAGGTTTCGGCGGCGCGATCAATGCGTGTCGCCTGTCACAGGCGGGTCGCTCCGTCTGTATCCTTGAGCGCGGCAAGCGTTGGGGACGCAAAGATTTTCCGCGCACGACGGGACAGGTCGCGCGCTCGTTCTGGAATTACACGGATCACGGCCTGCTCGATTATCGCACCTTCAACAAAATTGATGTCATACAGGCCAGCGGAGTGGGCGGAGGCTCCTTAGTTTATTTCAACGTGCATATCCGCACGCCCGCAGAGATTTTCCAGAATCCGCGCTGGCCTGTCGGAGTCAAGCGCGATGTGCTCAATCCGTTTTATGACAAAGCCAAAGACATGCTTGAAGCAGTGCCCTTGACGCCGCCGCTCGATCTGAACATGCCCAACCGCACAGAGGCTTTTCTCGCGGCAGCGAAGGGAGCGGGAAGAAAAGCGGAGCTGACGGACATCTGCGTCTACACAGGGCCGGAGAAAGTTAATCGTCACGGCATAGTGCAGGACGGCTGCGTCTATTGCGGCAACTGCATGTTAGGCTGTCACGTTCACGCTAAGAACACGCTTGACCTCAACTACATTCCACTGGCCGAGCAGAACGGCGCGGAAGTCTTTCCGCTTCATCTCGTCGAAAAGATAGAGCCTCTAGAGCCTGTCGAAACAAATGGCTATCGCGTCCACTTTAAACACTTCGATTCGGAAAAGCGCGGCGAGTTTGAACTCGGCGCAGTCGTCGGGCGCAAAGTCATCATCTCGGCAGGCGCGCTCGGCTCAACTGAAATCCTGCTCCGCAGCCGCGACCTTCATCGAACCCTGACGAAGCTCAGTCCCGCCTTAGGCACAAAGTTTTCCGGCAACGGCGATTTCCTGCTCGCAGGTTCCTTCGAGTCCAACCGGGAAGTAGACCCCGGCCACGGCCCCAGCATCACGGCCATCGTTGATTACTCAAACGACCACAACAAAATCTTTATCGAAGACTTAGGGTTTCCAGACCCTTTCCTCTGGTATTTGGAAAGCGCGCTCCCTGTCCCGAACCGTCTGAAAAATCTGCGCCTCTTCTTCAAAAA
>CAZEZJ010000657.1:0-1839 GCA_964516695.1 uncultured Blastocatellaceae bacterium | reverse complement strand
ATACCACGTGCCTTCCGATGGACGCCATTCGGCGATGTCAGACCTCAGGTCTGCATCGTAGTCGGCAGGCACGGGCACGTCGCTCGCTTCTCCCCAATGGCGCACGGTCGCCGTGTTAGTCTTGCTGCCGATGATATACCAATTGGCTTCCGAGGGACGAAAGACTGCGATGTCGGTCTTGAAGTCGCCGTCGTAATCAGCCGGAACGGGTTGGTCGCCGTGCGTGCCCCACTGTCGCACGATTTGCTGCTGGCCCGTGGCGCTATCGGCTATCAGCCAAAAGCCCGTGCTCGGCCTGTAAACGGTCAGGTCAGCGACAGTGTCACCTGTGAAATCGCCCAGAACGGGAATGTCTGTGCTCTCGCCAAAGACGCCGCCGCGCAGAGCGCCGCTGCTGGTCTTCACAATCCAACGTGCTTCCGAGGGACGAAAGACTGCAACATCTGTTTGACCGTCGCCGTCGTAATCCTCCGGCACAGGAATGTCGCCCTCTGTGCCCAGATTTTCTATCACCGCATGGTCCTTAGAACTCTGAATGATGTACCAGTTACCTTCTGAAGCGCGCCAGACGGCAAAGTCCGTGACGCCGTCGTTGTCATAATCCCCGGGCACGATGCGGTCGTCCGCATTGCCCCAGTTGCGAATAATAGTGGTTTCGAACCAGTCAGACTTGATATACCAGTTGCCCTCATCTGGACGGAAGACGGCAAGGTTTGAACGGGTGTCGCCGTCGTAATCGCTGCGCGTCCTGTAGCTTTGCGCAAAGGCGCTTTGAGCTGTCAGGCCAACGAGGAGCACGAGCGTCGCCATCGTTGAGAAAAATAGTCGGGTTGAGAAATGAGTCCGTAGTGCTTTCAAATTTGAAAAGCTATTGAGTGTCAGTTTTTTCATTGCCAATATCACCATATTCCTTGTACGGAGTGAGTTAAAGCGAACAAAATTTTCGGCTTTCAGACACAACAGTGCGCCTGTCTGGAACAAAAATACATCGCCGTTAGAGGTTTTATTCGTGGAGGAAGAACGGGCAGGCGGAGAACTGCCGTTTGTCTTGCGGGAGAACAAAAAAAATGAGCGGGACACCAATGAAGTGTCCCGCTCTTTCGAGAAATTAATAAGCTCTGGCTATCTGCTCGTTAATCGTTTCGCGCAGTTGGTCGAAATACGCGTCGAAGGTGACGAAGCTTGTGCCTTGGAAGAAAGCGCGCCCGCCCGTCTCGTTCGAGAGGCGATTGAGCGAACTCTGCCCGTAGCTGATGGCGGTTCGATTCCAACTCGTCAGGCCGACCGACGGCGCATAGAAGGAATAGACAGCCACGTTGCGCTCCTTGGCCTTCTTGATGGCGCGCAGCAAATCGAGCGAATTGGCGGCGGCCGTCACGTCAAAGCCGCGCGAAGTATCAAGCCCGTCGGAGATTAACAGCACGGCGTTGCGATTCTTGTTGCTCTCGGAATCAAAACGTCGCAGCGCTTCAATCACTTCGACGTAAGGATTATAAGGCGACGCCGAGGTGCTGCCGATTGGAACACGCAAGCTCTTGGCGGCCAGCTCAAGGTCGTCAGTAAACTGCTGGCGCACCCGCAAAGAACCGGTCGTGATGTAGCCAACCATCACGCGCGAACCCGCAGGCAAAGAGCGTATAAACTCACGCGTCACGCCCAGCTCGCTGCCGACGCGCGGCACGAGGTCGTCCTGCACCAGCACAGCCAAATTCAAAGGCTCTTGGATGGGAGTTTTCGTCGTCGCGGGCGTCGCTGCCAGCGCAGCCACCGAAGCGGCCACAACCAGCATTAAAGTTGCAAATATTGTCGAGATTTTTCTACCTAAATTCATCTTTTTTC
>CAZEZJ010000656.1:0-1868 GCA_964516695.1 uncultured Blastocatellaceae bacterium | reverse complement strand
ACGTTTGCTACCCTCCGCGAACATTCAAAAGCAGTGATAGGTGATGGGTGATAGGTGATAAGAGAAAACCTGCTTTCTGTTTCTTATCACCTATCACCCATTACCTATCACTTTTATTCTGTAACTCCCAGAGCATTAGATTTTTGAGGAAGGCGTGATGGGCGGCGAAGCGGGCGATGGTGTAGCCTGCGAGGCCATCGCGGAAGCCGCCTTTGAGGATGAAACTGCGAAGGAAGGCCAGCGGGCCTGACGTGATGATGCCGAGAGGCTTTGTGCGGCGGCCCTGCTCGAACATTTGGCGGGCAGCGAGCGGCGCGTAGCGCTCGCCGAGCATTCGATGATGTTCGGCGGCGCTGTGCACGCTGTAGTGCAGCAGGTCGCCCTTCAGGATTTCTGCCCGCGCGCCATCGTTGAGCTTGAAGGATTCGTGTATGTAAGCGCCCTGCCAGCGTCCGCGCTCGCGGTTGAAGAGGCGCAGTTGATAATCAGGATACCAGCCGCCGCCGCGAATCCAGCGATTCATGTAGAAGGAGCGGCGCGCGACACGATAGCCGTCTGCGGGCGGCGCGTTGCTCGTATAAAGCAGGTCTTCGATGGAGACGCGAAGCTCATCGGAGACGCGCTCGTCAGCGTCGAGACTAAAAATCCAATCGTGTTTGGCTTCGTCAACCGCAAACTGCTTTTGCGCGGCAAAGCCGGGCCACGCGCGATTGATGACACGCGCGCCGCATTCCTGTGCAATCTCGCGCGTCGCGTCTGTTGATTCGGAATCAACTACCAGCACTTCGTCGGCCCACGAGACGGCTTCGCACGCCGCGCGAATATTCAAGGCTTCGTTAAAGGTGATGATGGTAGCGGTAATCTTCATCAAGGAAGAGAGAAGAGGAATGACGAATGAAAGGGTAGCTTTGCAAACTTAAAGGAGCCGGATTTTCATTCTACATTCTTCGTCACGCTTTCCTTATAAGAGCGCGAGCGGCGAACCGTCAACTTGGATTGAGGCTCGCCGCTCGCGTGGTGTGCGCTTAAATTAACTTTGACTATGGGACGGTCGGAGTTTCGACGATGACGTTGTTGACGCGCAAGGTCGTCGAAGTGGCTCGCTGTAAATCAGCGAGCGCCTTGTTGTAATCGGTTTCGGCGCGGAGTTCGGCGTTGCGCGCGTTGGTCAGAGTGTTTTCGCGCTGGAAGAGCAGGAAGGTGGTCGAGCGCCCGACTTGATAGAGGCGCTGCTCGCCTTGTAGTTGTAGCTCCGCGTTTTCGCGTGCGGCGCGGGCGGCGAGCACGCGGCGTCTTGATGTCTCGACATTCTGCGCGGCGTTGCGCACTTCGACTTCGACAATCTGCTCTTGCAGGCGCGTCGAGGCTTCCAACTGTGTGCGCTGAATGTTGGCTCCGGCGAGATTGGCTTCCGCCGTGCGATTGCGCAGCGGCAACTGTATGTTGACGCCAACGACGACGTTGCGCGTGTCGAAGGTGAAAAGATTGCGCAGCGTGCGCCCGTAGCCGCCGACGAGATTCGAGGGCACACCCGTATCGGTCGTGATGCTGGGCACGACCACGGGCGGCAACCCTTGAAAGGCGCGCAACTGGTTGATTTGGTCCAAGAGAAAGGCGCTGGTGTTTGCTTCGGGCGGGCCAGCGATGAGCGGCACGTCGCCAGCCGTCCCGACGGGCGCGCCGGAAAGTCCTGTCGTCGCCAGCGTGGCCTGAAGGTCAATGCGCGGGCGCGTCTGGTTTTTGAAATACTGTATGTCGATGCTGTTGATGTCGCGTTGCAGATTCAGGCGACGCAGTTCGGGGCGATTGCTGCGCGCTTCGGCCAGCGCGTCGTTGAGATTGACGGGCGTGGCATCGAAGGTCGGCTG
>CAZEZJ010000655.1:0-1868 GCA_964516695.1 uncultured Blastocatellaceae bacterium | reverse complement strand
TGACTGGACGCCGACCTCGCGCGACAGCTTGTCGTTCCGCTACCTGCGCAACGACCAGATTTTCAACAACCAGTTCCCGACGGGCGTCGCGGGCAACCAGTTCCCCGGCTTCGAAGTTGACGTTCCCGGCATCGCGGATAGCTTCTACGCTGCCTACACGCGCAACATCTCGGCCAACACGACCAACGAGTTTCGCTTCGGTCGTGCAGGGTTCGACGTGCTCTTCGCGCCCCGCGACGAAGCGCTCTCAACCGCAGGCCCGACGATCACCATCAACACCGGCAGCATTTCGACCATCGGTCTGAACGCGGTCTTCCCGCAGGGACGTAATTTCGTCAACTACCAGTTCCAGGATACCATCACGCACACCATCGGAAACCACACGTTCCGTGTCGGTATGGACATCCTTGCCCAGCGCGGTACGCAGTTGGTGCCGATTAACACGCGCGGCTCGCTGTCCTACACTAATGGTGGCGGATTCACGGCGCTCGGCAACTTCGTTCAGGGCTTCTCCGGCCCGGCAGGCTCGGCCAGCAAAGTCTTCGGTGACGGCGCTGAAACGTCTGACGTGACCAACCAGGCTTACTTCGTCAACGACCAATGGCGTGTTCGTGACAATTTGAGCTTGAACCTCGGTCTGCGCTACGAGAACTTCGGCGTTGTGTCGAACAATGCTGATTACCCGGCCTTCCCTGGCCTCTTTACGCCCGCGCTGACGCGCGTCGAAGTGCAAAGAGACAACAACAACTTCGGCCCGCGCTTCAGCTTCGCCTACACGCCCCGCTTCTTCGAGGGCCTGTTCGGTGAAAACCTGACCGTCATTCGCGGCGGCTTCGCCGTCAACTACGACGTGTTCTTCAACAACATCCTGAGCAACACGGTGGGCACCTTCCCGAACTCCATCGGCGGTACGACCACGGCCCCCAACACGGGTCGCGGCCTGCCCAACTTCGGCGCTCAGACGCTGCCGACCCAGCCGACCGTCAACCCGCTCGCCACGGTCAATACCGTTGACCGCGATTTGGTCAACCCGATGACCTACGTCTGGAACTTCGGCATTCAGCGCGAACTTCCCGGCCGTAACATTCTTGACCTCGCTTACGTCGGTTCGCGCGGAACTCACCTGTTCATCAACGAGCAGGCGAACCCCGGCGTCAACGGCGTGCGCGTTAACCCGGCTCGTGGCGGCATCACCGTCCGTACCAACGGCGGCGACTCCAACTACCACTCGCTGCAAGCCCGCCTTGAGCGCGGCTTCAGCAGCGGCTTCCTGTATCGTGCGTCCTACACCTTCTCGAAGGCTATGGACAACACCAACAGCGAAGTGTTCGCCACTTCAGGCGGAACCAGCGTCGGTTCTGACCCTTTCAACCGTCGCACAGACTACTCGCGGGCGAGCTACGATGTTCCGCACCGCTTCACCTTCGTCGGTCTCTATGATTCTTCCAGCACGTTCAATGAGGGCTGGTCTGGTAGGATTCTCGGCGGCTTCACGCTGTCGGCTATCTACCGCATCCAGTCTGGTAACCTTGAGACCGCGTACATCGGCGGCGCTGACTTAAACGGCGACTTGAACGCCTTTAACGATCGTCCGTCCATCAGCAACCCGAATGCGCCAGAGGACACGGTTGCGTTTTCGAACGCCTTCAACGGCACGACCTCGCCAACCGGATACTCTGACCTCAACGGTAATGACATTAACCCGAACAACGTTCGCTTTATCGTTGACCCGACCATCACCACCGGCCTTGTCGGACGTAACACTCTGCGCTCGCCGTTTGTTGATCGTCTGGACATGAGCCTCGGTCGGTCGTTCAGAATCCCGTTCACTCCCTGGGAGAGCGACCGTCTGGAGATTCGCCTGGACA
>CAZEZJ010000654.1:1364-1884 GCA_964516695.1 uncultured Blastocatellaceae bacterium | reverse complement strand
CAAACGCTATCGCTGGCCTGATGAAGATGAAAAAGAGCAAGGCGACGAGCATGATGACGAACAACCGAGCCTCTTCGGTGACTAAAAGAAGGAGCTATAAAATGAACAATGACCCCCTCTCCCCCAAAGCGCCTTATGACATCAGCCCGCCGCGTTATTCGGTCGCGCATCACATGGTCACGACCGCGTTTGAATTGAACGGCTTTCGCGTGACGCAGAATCTGGGAGTCGTGCGCGGCATCGTCGTGCGCTCGCGCAATATCTTCGTCAACATAGGCGCATCTTTGCAGACGCTGGTGGGCGGCAACATCGTCGCCTGGACACAGCTTTGCGAGCAGACGCGCTCGGATGCTTTCGAGATTATGATTCAACACGCGACGGAGCTTGGAGCCAATGCCATCATCGGGGCGCGTTATGATGCGACGGAAATTTCCAGTGGCGCGACAGAAGTTTTGGCTTACGGCACGGCGGTCATCGTCGAGCCGACAGAGGCCGGAGGAGCTTATCGCACATGAAGGCG
>CAZEZJ010000654.1:0-1354 GCA_964516695.1 uncultured Blastocatellaceae bacterium | reverse complement strand
AGTGTGTTTTTCTAAGATTTAAGCCGCTCCACAGCCTCTACTGCTTCAACTTGAAATCTTTAGGCACGAAATCGACGGAGACAATCTCACCGTCGAATTTTCCTTTGGCCGGACGGTAGATGACCACCACGTCATCTACAGGGGTACGCTGGCCGCAGCCTATCAAACCTGTCTTTTGTTGCACATACGAAGTGTATTGCACGCCCTGAAAATCAACCGCGCTGAGCTTAAGCAATCCCCCGGCCACCTGAACGAAGAAGACCACGTTTTTCGCGCCGCATTCTATCTTCTGCAATTGACCGCGCACACGCTGCTCGCCTTCCTGCGGCTTCTTCAGCACCTGGTCGAGAACCTCTAACAGCATCTCTTCCGGTGTGCGGGTCTTCCCTTCGGCATCCGGCTCAATGACCAGCACATTACTGCCGGAGGGCGGCGCGGTGACACCGCCGCTGGATGTGTCACGAGACATCTGCTCTTCCATATCCTGAAGAGTAGTAAGCAAAGATTGCGCGTGCTGGCGGAGCCGGGTTTCCGTCGCGCTGCTGCGCACTATCGGCTCCAAAGTTTCGCGCGCCAGTTTGAAATCATTCTTTCGCAGATAAATCTGTGCCAGCAGGTAACCGAACTCTTGCGCGCCGGGCAGAAGCTCGATGGCGCGTTTGAGCAGCGCGATGGATTCATCCAACTGCTCGCCGCTGACGAGATTAACGAAGGCCAGCAGGTGATAGGAATCGGCGAAGCCCGGATTCAATTCGATAGCCTTCTTCAACTCTGCGCGCATCTTCGCGGCCAGCACCGGCTCGATTTTGTAGATCGGACGGCCTTCCGTAATCACCTCGCGGCTGAGCACATAGGCGTAGTAGTAATGAACCAGATAATTTCCGGTGTTGGCCGCGACGGCGCGTTCCAGATAACGCTTAGCTTCGGCGGGGCGGTTGCGGTTGATCTCAAGCATACCCAGCGAGGCATGCGCCATGGCTAAGTTGGCATCGAGCTTAATCGCGTTTTGCAGATGCTTCTCGGCCACCTCAAGCTGACCCGTGTGACGCGATAAATCGCCCAGATAGAATTCGCCCTGCGCCTCTGTTAGAGGCACGCTCTGCATCTCCAAATCAAATTCCAGCTTGTGCTCGAAAGTGGCGATTTGTTGCGGATAAGAATCTCGCCTGATGTAATCCTTCAGCTCTTTCTCAATCGTCGCATAGTCTGTTTGAAATGCTTCTGGAAAGGCTTCATCCGGTGATTTACCCGCCAGTATGAGATTGAGAAAGCGCCCGAGCTGCGGCTGACGCTGCTCGTTGAGCAGCAGGTAATGAACCAACGCCCACGACTCTGCATAAAACATAGATTGCTT
>CAZEZJ010000653.1:0-1894 GCA_964516695.1 uncultured Blastocatellaceae bacterium | reverse complement strand
CAATGTTGACGCCTTCAAGCCTCGTTTTGTCAATATTAGCCCGCGCCCTGTTGGCCGCGACGCTGTTGCTGCCCCTAACCTGAATCCCTGCCCCGAAGCAATTACGCACGACTGTATCTTCGACGAAGAGAAACGCCAGATTGTTTGTCGTCGTAAAATCGAGTCCGATGTTGCTCAGACTTCCGATGGTGCAATTCTCAACATAAAGCGCGTGGCCGGAATTGAATTGGATGCCGTTAGCGCCGCCCGCCTGCACTCCGGGAACATGATTGCCGTTGATGGTCAATCCGCGCAGGACGACCTGCGCCAACGCTGGCGCATTGATAGTTATCCCCGTTCCTCCGCTCGGCACTTGAATCCCCGCAAACGTCGCGCCCGCATCAATCACCACGGCTTTATCTATCGTCAACGGCCCATAGTCGCCCGCGTCAACGACGCTGATTTCCCCGCCCGCGTTGGTTTGCGTCAGCGCGACGGCAAAAGTTTTACAAGGGTTGGCGCGCAGGCAGCCAGTGGCGGCGTTGGCGTCGTCGCCCGTGCTGGCAACCCAAGTGCGATTGGAAGCCGCCTCGGCCTTTAAACCGCAGGTGAAGAGAACGAACGCCAAAGAAATCAGATTGATGGCGAGTCTGAGCTTATTCATAAGATTCTCCTTTGGAGTTGGTGGCCAGCAGACGCTTGCTGCCGGCGAAGATGACTAATCAGGGTTGAATTGCAGACCAAGTTTTGGCGCACACGCTCTCGGACTGCGTCGTGCGCGCGAAGGGCAAGTCCGGTGTTCGTGCAATGGTTTATTTCCTCGCGAAAAGATAAGACGGTGCGGCAGCGAAGTCAATGGAATTGTTCTCCCTGACACCTCTTTTTGGTCCGGTTAAAAGAAGGCAGCAAGGCTTCAATTCGCGACGGAGTTGTGCATTCGCTATTGACTCCCCGCGCCGCAGGTATTTTAATAGCGGTGCTTTACCATCCACTTTGGACAGAGGGAGAGATAAGCCCATGTCTTTCGGGTTCACGAAAACCTTTCGCTGTATCGCGTTGGTGCTGCTCGTTTCCGTCATGCAGGTCTATGTGCTGGCACACCCGCGCGCGACAAGCACGCCCGCCACAAAAAATTCGGAGTCTGTCAATAAGCCCGTTGTCACAGACCACCAGCTTAACTTCATCAAACAGAATCAGGTCACGCCGGACGCGCAGTTGGCCTCCGAGCGCTCCATCACGTTTGCGCCGAAAAGCCCGCTGTCGCTGGCCTTCACCAAGATGAGCGTTGAGAAGGTGGCCGCCAAAACGACCTTCCTCAAAGTTAAAAAAGGCACCCACGATTTTATGGTGTCGCCAACGGTCCAATCCGATTCGGACGACGACGGCGACGATGACGACGGCGACCGTAAGGCGCTCTACATCGCTTCGGCCATCGTTATCGGCGCAGCCGTGGCCGCCTTCATAGGCTTCCGCCATGACCGCGACGACGATGGAATTCGCGGCCAGTAAGCACGTCTGAGCAAGCCCGCGGGTTATTCGATAAATTCGGAAACGCAGACAGCCCTGCGGCTGCCCCGTTGCTGTCTGCTGATTGCTGCACGCCAACTTTCCCCGCTCTATCCTGTTGCTTGAGCGCGACGGTGGTGAAGCACTCGCTTCATCACCGTCGCCCTCCTCCAAGCAACAGCTTTGTCCTTTCAGCGCATCTATTGGCACAGCACGGGTCTCTCTCCCGCTTGAAAAGCTTGCGCGTCTCTGATAAACCACAGAGGCGTCCCCGCGTTCGCTCTATCCGTCCATAGTTTCGAAAAGTGTTTATCCTCAGGAGGAGATTTGATGATGAAGAAAGTTACTGCCCCGCTGCTGGCCGTCCTGCTCACGGCTGCCTTGAGCGTCCCCGTTTTCGCTGACACCA
>CAZEZJ010000652.1:0-1896 GCA_964516695.1 uncultured Blastocatellaceae bacterium | reverse complement strand
CGACGCGCTGCGAGAGGCCGAACGGCTCGATGGCGTAGGCGATGGCGAAGTTGACAATCTTGGCGAAGCGGCGCGCCTCCTTCATCTCCTCCTTCGTCTTCGCACCGAAGACGAGGCGGGCCGTGCGCGCGTGAATATCATCGTTCTTCTGAAAGGCGTCGAGCATTTCGGGGTCGTGCGTGACGTGCGCGAGCAGCCGGAGTTCGAGTTGCGAGTAATCGGCGGAGATGAGCTTGCAGCCTTCGTCAGCGATGAAAGCGCGACGAATACGGCGACCGAGTTCGGTGCGAATCGGAATGTTCTGCAAGTTTGGCTCGCTGGACGATAGGCGGCCCGTGGCCGTCACGGTTTGATTGAGTTGACCGTGAATGCGCCCGTCCGGGCCAATCTGCCCGGGCAAGCTGTCCGTGTAAACGGTCTTCAGCTTATCCAACTCGCGGTATTCGATAATCAGCCGCGGCAACTCATACGTGTGGGCCAACTCTTCAAGGACGGCCTTGCTCGTCGAGACTCTGCCGGTCGAAGTCTTACGACCGGAGCTAATGTTCAACTCTTCGAGCACGTCTCCGACCTGCTTTGGCGAATTAATCTTAAACTCGCGCCCGGCGACCTCGTAAACCTTCTTCGTTAGCTTTTCCAACTCCGCGCCGAGATACCGCGATAGTTCTCCGAGAACGGAGGTGTCAACGCGAAGGCCCGCGCGCTCCATGCGATAGAGCAAGGGCGCGAGGGGGAGTTCCAGTTCGTTGTAGATAGTCTCTAGTCCCTGTTCGAGCAGGCGACCGTGTAGGACGTGCGCCGTCTGCGCCGTCAGGTCTGCGGCCTCTGCGGCCTGCCATTGCTTTTCCGTCCAACCTTCGGGCGGCTCTCCCGCGCTCTCGGCATTGACAGCCTCGCGCGCCAAATCGCTTAACTCATACTTGCTGCGAATCGGGTCGAGCAAGTAAGCGGCTAAGAGCGTATCGTCCGTGACGCCTTCAGGCTCTATGTCGAGCGCGGCGAGCAAGCCCGTCGCGCGTTTCAAGTCGTGCACGGACTTCGACAGCAGGCCGTTGGCGAGCACGTCTCTCAGCGGGCCAATGGCAGCATCAGCACCATTCTCAAAACTTTCGAGGTCAACGAAGGCCGATGCGCCGGCGGCGGTCGAAATGGCAACGCCCGTCGGCTTCTCCGTTTCGCGCACGCTCTGTTGCTGCCCCGCTCCTGCGGGCGTTGAATCCGCCACCGCGAAGCCCCAATGCTCCGCCTCCCAAAGGCCGCGCACGAGAGATTCCAGTTCGGCGCGCTTGCGGATGATGCGATAGCGGCGCGGGCCGCCGCCAGCAACACCGTCTTCAACGCTTCCGGCGGCGTCGGAAAATTCCCGCGTCAGCGATTGAAACTCCAACTCGCGAAAGAGTTGATAAGCGGCGGCACGGTCGGGCGGGCGCGAGCGCAGTTTTTCGAGGTCGAGCGTGATGTTGACATCCGTTCTGATGGTCGCCAAATCGAGCGACTGGCGAATCAAGTCTGCGTTGTCGCGCAAAGACTCGCGATAGGTTTTGTGTTTGACCTCTTCCCAACCTTTGAGCGCGTTTTCAATCGAGCCAAACTGTTTGACGAGTTGGACAGCGCCTTTAGCGCCGATGCCGGGCGCGCCCGGGATGTTGTCCACAGAGTCGCCCATCAAACCCAAGAGGTCAACAATCTGTGCGGGCGTCACGCCAAACTTCGCTTCGACCCACGCTTTGTCGCACCACTCGATGGGCGGCACAGGCTCTTTGCGTTTGACGTTCTGCGAATTCTGCCGCATACAGATAATCCAAGGGTCGCGCACAAGCTGGCACATATCCTTGTCGTTGGAGACGATGACGGCCTGCAAGCCCTGCTCGGCGGCCTGCACGGCGAGCGTGCCGA
>CAZEZJ010000651.1:0-1900 GCA_964516695.1 uncultured Blastocatellaceae bacterium | reverse complement strand
CAACGCGTCTCAGCAGAATTACCAACCCTATCAGAACCAGCAGGCGGCGGATTCGCAATATCGCCCGCAGGCTGAAAGCGCCAGCACTTCGCGCCCCGTGACGGAGAGCGAGTCGCTGGCCCGCGACATCAAGGATGGGATTCTGAGCGGCTTCGTCGGCAACGGGACGACGTTGACGGGTGAAGCGAGCTTTAAGGGGATGCTGCGCGTGGACGGTCATCTTTCGGGGCAGGTCAAATCCGACGGCGGCACGCTTATCGTCGGCAACAACGGGCAGGTTGACGCCGACATCAATGTGGCCGTCGCGACGATTCACGGCGCGGTCAACGGCAACATCACCGCCAGCCAGCGCCTCGAACTCGGTCGCGCCGCCAAGGTCAAGGGCGACATCGAAACGCCGTCGCTCGTCATCGAGCAAGGCGCGACCTTCGAAGGCAGTTGCCGGATGGTTCAACTCAGGGAAGCGCAGGATAAGAAGGCGACGATGGGTGCGGGACGCGGCAACGGAGTGCTCGACACCAGCGGCATCAAGCCCGCCTCGGACACAGCCTCGGCTACGACAACCAACGACAGCACAGCCAAACCAGCCGAAACGTCGAAAGCCTCCAACGCCCCGACCTAAAGGCTTTTCGCAACGGCAAAAACAGGAGGCGCTTTGAATACACGTTCAAAGCGCCTCTTATTTTCTTCACCCGCCGAACTTTTCCGGCAAATTCCCACCCGTTCGTACTAATTTCCAACACTTTTACCTTGACGACGGGCCGGTACAGGTCATTATGAGAAAAAAACATCCATTATGGAAAAAAAACACGTGACGGCGGCTTCGGCACATCCATTATGGAAATAAAACGTACCATTATGAGAAAAAAACGCGTGACGGCGGGCCTGGAACACGTGACGGCGGCGATGGAACACGTGACGGCGGGCCTGGAACATCCATTATAGGATAAATACACGTGACGGCGGAGGCGAAACGCCTGACGGCGGGCGCGGAACGCCTGACGAGACGTTTGGAACAGTTGACGGGATAATTTGGAGCGAGCGCGAGCGACGTAGAAAAATGCTTGACGTTTGAGATTCGCTCTTAGACAGTTAATCCGCGAACCTGTAAAGTGGTGAAAAGCTGATGAGCCGGAAACTCGAAAAACCTGAAAACGGAAGCGGAAATCGCGGCCTGAGAATCGTCAAAGCCGCTTGCCCGCACGATTGCCCCGATACGTGTGCCATGCTGGTGACGGTCGAAGACGGGCGGGCCGTGCGCGTCGCGGGCGACCCCTCGCATCCGTTCACGCGCGGCTTTCTCTGTACGAAGGTCGCCAACTACGAACAGCGCACGCACAGCCCGGACCGTATTCGCACTTGCCTGCGTCGCACCGGCGCGAAGGGCGTCGGGCGCTTCGAGGAAATCAGTTGGGACGAAGCGCTGGACGAAATCGCGGGGCGCTTTGGCGAGCTTGCGCGCTCCAGCGAGGGTGCCGAGACCATCATGCCCTACAGCTATTGCGGCACGATGGGCCTCGTCCAATCGCAGTCAATGGACCGCCGCTTTTTTCATCGCCTCGGCGCATCACAACTCGACCGCACCATCTGTGCCTCAGCCGGAAGCGCGGGCTATAAGGCGACCATCGGTGCGACCATCGGCACAGACCCCGAAAGATTCAAAGACGCGCGCCTGATTCTGCTCTGGGGCACAAACACGATTACGGCCAACGTGCATCTGTGGCCGGAAATCGCGGCGGCCCGTGCAAGCGGCGCTCGCATCATCGCCATTGACCCGCGCCGCACGCGCACCGCCGACCAATGCCAAGAGCACATCGCTCTGCTGCCAGGGACAGACGCCGCTCTGGCGCTCGCCATGATGCACGTCATCTTCGCAGAAGGATTGGAGGATGCCGATTAT
>CAZEZJ010000650.1:0-1903 GCA_964516695.1 uncultured Blastocatellaceae bacterium | reverse complement strand
GCCGCCGTGAATTTGCAGCGCGCGGGCTATACTGCGGCCCGCCGCTTCGGTCGCAAACAGCTTCGCTTGGCTGGCCTCACGCGTGACGCGCGCGACGCCCGCATCCTTCAGATAAGCGGCGCGATAAACGAGCAGGCGCGCGGCGTCGAGCGAGGTTGCCATCTCGGCCAACTTCTCCTGAATCAACTGGTGCTCGGCCAAAGGGCGTCCGAATTGCCGCCGGCTTTTGGCGTAGACGAGAGCCTCGTCGAGCGCGCGGCGTGCCATGCCGCAGGCCGCAGCGCCGACGCTCGCGCGAAAAGTATCGAGCGTTTGCATCGCCAGACGAAAGCCGTCGCCCTCGCCGCCGACCATATCTTCGGCCGGCACGCGGGCCGCTTTGAATTCGATTTCGCCAATCGGATGCGGCGCAATCATTTCCGTGCGCTCGCGCACGCGAAAGCCCGGCATACGCGCTCCGACAACGAAGGCCGAAAGCTCCGGGCGTCCGTCGGCGCGCGTTCCGGTGCGGGCAAAGACCGTGTAGAAATCCGCCAGCCCAGCGTTTGAGATAAAGCGCTTGTGTCCGTCAATGACGTAAGCCGCGCCCTCACGGCGGGCAGTCGTCTCGATGGCGGCAACGTCGGAACCGGCGCGCGTTTCCGTTAGTGCGAAGGCGGCGATGGCTTTCCCGCTGGCGGCGCGCGCGAGCCAGAAATCGCGGACGTGTTCGGGCGCGGCAAGGCTGATGGCGTAAGTGCCAAGCCCCTGCATGACGAAAGCGAGGTCTGCGAGCGCGGAAGAATAAGCGAGGGCCTCGCGAATCAAGCAGAGCGCCCGCGTGTCCAAAGGCTCACCCGCCGCCGCGACCGAGTAGCGCAACAGCCCTGCTTCAGCCAACAACGCCAGCAGCGCGCGAAAGTGTGCATCCGTGTCAGGCTCTTCGCCGCCGCGCGGCTCAATCTCGCTCGCCACAAATCCAGCCACACTCGCAGCCAGATTGCGCTGCTCGGTCGTGAAAAACGGTGTTTCAGCGATAAAAGAATCCATAGGATTTTAGATTTGCGATTTTAGATTTTAGATTGGAAGCAGACTAAAGATTTAGAAATTTAATTCTTCATCCTTATCCAATCGCAAATCAAAAATCTAAAATCGCAAATTACTTAAAACGTGGTTCTCGCTTGGCGACGAAAGCTTCGTATGCTTCGCGATAATCAGGATGCTGCATACAGGCGGCTTGCGCCTGAGCTTCCCATTCGAGCGCTGTGTCGAGGCTCGTCTCCATCTCGCGGTTAAGCATCTCTTTGGTCATCGCCAGCGCGAAGGACGGCCCGCGTGCCAGCCGTTCGGCCAGCTCAATCGTCACGCTCGAAAGCTCAGCCTGCGAGACGACGCGATTATACAGGCCGATGCGTTCGGCTTCTGTCGCGGAAATAAAATCGCCCGTGTAAAGAAGTTCCGTCGCCTTCGCCAGCCCGATGACGCGCGGCAGCAGATAGGCCGCGCCCATGTCCGCGCCCGCCAGCCCGACGCGCACGAAGAGAAAAGCTATCTTCGCCGCTTCGGAGGCGAGGCGGATGTCTGCGGCCAGAGCGATGCACGCGCCAGCGCCGGCCGTCGTGCCATTCAAACTCGCGATGACGGGCTTGCCGAGCGCGCGTATGTTTCGCACCAACTCGCAAGTCATCCGCGTGAATTCCAACAACCCCTGCATGTCGCGCGAGAACAACTCGCCAATAATATCGTGGACATCGCCGCCCGAACAAAAAGCACGCCCTGCGCCCGTAATGACCACCGCGCGCACCTGCCTCTCATCGCGCAACGCGACGAACGCGTCCGTCAACTCACGATAGACTTCGAAGGTCAACGCGTTGAGTCGTTCGGGACGATTCAGCGTAATGACGCCCACGCCGTTACGCTCTTC
>CAZEZJ010000649.1:0-1905 GCA_964516695.1 uncultured Blastocatellaceae bacterium | reverse complement strand
GCCGACGCGATGAGCCTGCGTGTATTCGGTGCAATGCTCATCGCAACGCGAGCCGCCGAAAATCGTCACGATTTTTTCCTGTGTCTCGCTCATGCTGTTACTCGCAAAAGTTTCATTGTCATCCGCCGTGCTGTAATTTTGAAGACGCAGCTACTTAAGGTCTGAGCCGGTAGAGCAAACGCGGAAAAGGAATGGTCTCGCGCACGTGCTCGATGCCGCACATCCAGGCCGTGCAACGTTCGATACCCATTCCGAATCCGGCGTGCGGCACGCTGCCGTAGCGGCGCAGGTCCAGATACCAATCGAATGCTTCTTCCGGCAGTTCGTGCTCTTTAATCTGCGCTCGCAGAAATTCGAGAGAGGTCGCGCGCTCACCGCCGCCGATGACTTCACCGTAGCCTTCCGGCGCGAGCACGTCAACGCCGAGCGCCAGCTCCGCTCGCTCAGGGTCGCGCGCCATGTAAAAAGCCTTCACCGCCGCCGGATAATGATGGACCATCAACGGACGGTCATACTTGGCCGACAGATACGTCTCATCCGGCGCGCCGAAGTCGCCGCCCCACTCAAAGCGCGTTTCCAACTCGCCGCGCTCGTGTCCCTCGTGCAGCATCTTCACCGCCTCGTCGTAGTGCAGGCGCGGAAACGGCGGCACGATGCTTTGCAACTTTGAAACGTCGCGCTCAAGCGTCTTCAACTCCTCGGCGCGGTCTTCCAGCACGCGCGATGCGATGTATGACAGGAAGCGCTCGCACAAGTCCATCACGTCGTCGAGCGAAGCGAAAGCCATTTCGGGTTCGACCATCCAAAACTCCGTCAGATGGCGACGCGTCTTGGATTTCTCCGCGCGAAAGGTCGGGCCGAAGCAGTAAGCTTTGCCAAGCGCTGCGGCGGTCGCTTCGTTATATAGCTGGCCCGATTGCGTCAGATACGCCTTGGCGTCTTCGAAGTAATCAACCTCGAAGAGCGTGGTCGTGCCCACACCGGCGGCGGGAGTGAAAATCGGCGCATCAGCGAGCGTGAAGCCGTCTGAGTCAAGAAAATCACGCACCGCTTTAACGACCGTGTGGCGCACTTTCAAGATAGCGTGCTGGCGGCGCGAACGCAGCCACAGATGGCGATGGTCCATCAAAAATTCCGTGCCGTGCTCTTTCGGCGTAATCGGATAATCATGCGCTTCGCTGATAACCTCAGCGGAGACGACATCCAACTCAAAGCCGCCCGGCGCGCGCTCGTCCGCACGCACCGTTCCGCGCACAGAGAGCGCAGACTCTTGGCCCAAAGCCTTCAGCGCATCCCATACCTCCGGCGCAACAGCCTTTTTGAAAACCACACACTGCACAACGCCCGTGCCATCCCGCAACTGCGGAAACAAAAGCTTCCCACTCGAACGCAGATTATAGAGCCACCCCCTCAGCGTGACTTCCTCACCCACGTGCTTTGATAATTGGTTAATGTAAGTTTGATTCATACGTGTAATAAGTGATGGGTGATAGGTAATAGGTGATAGGAGAAAAACATCTTTTTTTACTTATCACCTATTACTTATCACCCATCACTATGTTTATCTATTCGCTCCGAGATGGCGCGGCGCAGCGCCGGAAAACGGTTGAGCCATTCGGCGGCTTGCAGAACTATCATAAACATCGGATTGATAAAATGAGCGTAGGTTGCGCCGCGCCCGCAGACCGCCGTTTGATAGGAAAACGTGCCGATGGCTTTGAGCACTCGCTGCACGGTCATCAAGCGAAACTCCCACGCGAAATCATCTGGGTCGAGCGCATCCAGCCCGCAACGCCTGCGCTCCTCAATTAAAAAGAGCCTGTGCCCGCGCACCTCGGCCAGCGATGGCGGCTCGGTCTGGCGGTCGAGCAACAACGAAACCAAATCATAACTGGCTGGCCCCAT
>CAZEZJ010000648.1:0-1906 GCA_964516695.1 uncultured Blastocatellaceae bacterium | reverse complement strand
CTGCGCTGGAGGCTCGCCGCGATGTCTCGCTCGCGCTCTGTCATGGGAGCGCCCGGCTCGCGTGGCGGGCCAAAGAGCTTTGCATACTCGTCGGAGAAAATACGACCGATGACGGGCGAGCCGTTGTCCCAAGTCATCTCGACGCCTTCGGCGTGATGGCGGAAGTAGTCAAGATTCAGACGAAAGCGCCCGCCTTCTTCCGTGCGTACAAGCTCGCGAAACTCTTTCATGTAGCGCGGCTCGCCATAGGGCGCGAGGCCCATCACCTTGCCTTCGTCGCCGTAGTAGGGGAAGCCTAAAAACTGCGTCGTCGCCGTGTAAAGAATGCCCGATGAGTGTGGATACTCAACCTGTCCGAGCACTTCTATCGAGTTGCCTTCACCCACGCCCCACATCGTCGAGATGAAATCACCGAAGCCGTCAATCGAGAGCAGCGCCGCGCGCTCAAACGGAGAGATGTAAAAGGAACTGGCGAGATGCGCGCGGTGATGTTCGACGTTGTGAAACTGCGCGCGCAGCCGTGTCTTAGGAACGTCGAGCGAGCGCGCCAAATCATCTTTGAGGTCGCGCACCTTCGCGGCGTTAGCCAGTCGCTCGGCAACCGCGCCGAAGATGCCGCGCCCGCTTTTTTCGCCCGAAGCCTGTCGTGAGCGGTCAAAGCCGCCGACCGATTTGGCCGCGCGCGTCGCAGCGAAGAGAATCTTCTTGTGCAAATGCGCCGACGGGTCGCGCGAGATGCCGATGTGCTCCACGTCTTCGATTGAGACGCCCGCCGTTTCCAAACAATACCGGACTGACTCGGTCGGAAATCCCGCGCAGTGTTTACAACGATTAAAACGCTCTTCCTCGACGGCGGCGATTAATTCACCGTCGCGAATGATGGCTGCCGCCGCGTCGCCATGATAAGCATTGATACCAAGAATCAACATACTAAAATCCCTTGCCCTTCTCTACTGCTAAAATCCTTCAACTCTCAATCGAGCGTAACGCAGCTCGGAGCCGCGCCTCCCGAGAGCGTCCACTCGCAGACATCAATCATCTGCGCCGCCAATCGCTCCCACGAAAAATCGCGCTTCATCCATTCTCTTCCCTTCGCGCCCATCTCCATTAATTCTCTTTTCGGGACAAAGAGCGCCTCGCTCAGTGTTTGCGCCAACTCGTCTACATCCGCCTCCGCACACCATCCGCAGCCGCGCGTCTGCAAATCCTTCCAAGGCGTTCCGCTGGTCGTCACGACCGGCAAGCCCGCTGCCAGCGCTTCGGCCACGGCGACGCCAAAATTCTCGCTATAAGATGGCAGCACGAAGAGGTCGGCCAACGCGTAGGCGGCCAACTTCTTGTCTCCGAACAGCGGGCCGGAAAAGAGGACTGATTCGCCTAAGCCGAGGTCCGCGACCAACTGTTTTAACTCGCTCAAATGCCCGCGTTGGTCAGGCCCCGCAATCACCAGCAGCCAATCGCTGCGCTCTGTTCCCATTTTGCTCCAAGCTTTCAAGAGCACCGGCAATCCTTTTTTCGGATGCACGCGCGAGAGCGAAAGCAGAATGCGCTTGCCTTTCCAAAGCGGCAGCAGCGCCTCTGCTTCCGGCTGCGACAGCAAGCTCGTCTGATTTTCAACATCTATGCCATGCGGAATCAACGCGACAGGGTTCTTCAAGCCAAAAAGTCTAACCCACTCTAATTCATCCTTCGAGGTCACGCGCAAGCAGGCGGCGGAGCGTAAGTTTTCAAACTCCCAGAGCCGGCCCGTCATCTGTTT
Organism: uncultured Blastocatellaceae bacterium; assembly: GCA_964516695.1. Lineage (GTDB taxonomy): Bacteria > Acidobacteriota > Blastocatellia > Pyrinomonadales > Pyrinomonadaceae > DASVTR01. The sequence goes on along the minus strand of CAZEZJ010000648.1, from coordinate 147 downwards.
CTTCCAACTTGAGTTTCGCAAAGCACGAGGTTCAAGCATCCCGTGAGGATGAATGATGACGGGCACGCTCCGGCTTCTACTGATATTTCGCGCCACGCGCCCGTAGTGCAGCCAGAGACCGTGCTGGCTAATGACAGACGAACCTTT
>CAZEZJ010000647.1:1022-1915 GCA_964516695.1 uncultured Blastocatellaceae bacterium | reverse complement strand
AGCGGTCGCCAATTGTTCGTCGCTGATGCATCCGGCTTGATGAAGCTCAGTCAAAGTTTGGGCAGAAAGACTTTTCAGATCAATAGTGGAAAGCAGATCACGCTTTAAGGTTTCCGTGTCTTCAAGTTCGAGGTAGCTGTGAATCACACCCTCAAAAGTTTGACCACGCATGTTGGCATCATCCATCGCCTCTGCCAGATAGCGCCGATGTTCGAGTGTATCTAGCGCCCTTTGCCTTTGTCCCGCTTTCAAGTGCTCGCGGAAACGTGTGTTCAGCAGATCGCTCTGCGTGCTCATCTCTTCCGCGTCGTACAAAGCTTTCAGAATGCTGACTAACCAACCCATCCGCTCGCGCGCGTTGCGCCCGAAGCGCATCTGGTGCCAGATGGCGTAGAGGCGTTCGGAGAGAGTGTAGTAAGAACTGCGCCCGCGCAGATTCGCGGCATGAACATAGCCGTTTTCAGCGAGGCGTTTGAGCTGTGCGCTGGCTTGATTCGGAGACATGCGCGTAGCGGTGGCAATCTCAGTCGGCGTCAGTCCCTCGTTCGTCTGGCTGCTGACGCGCGCGATGTGGTCGAGAATCTTGCGTTGCTGCGGTGGCAGGCTCTCGACTTTGGATTTGTAGTAAGGCGTGACTTCATCCAATAGCTTTTCCAGACCGAGCCTGACTTCGGAAATATCTGATTGCGTCAACACGCGGTAGAGCATCAGCACCAGACGCGGGTTGCCGCCGGTGAAATGCTCAAGCACACGCAGGTAGCTCTTGTTTTCCTTCAACGTCTCTTCAAAATTCTCTTGTTTGTCCCTCGCTGCGCGACGACGCAACAAGTCTTGCATCTGCTCGAATTTCAAATTAGGAAGATCGTAGATTTTGAAAAAGTTATAGAGCGGTT
>CAZEZJ010000647.1:354-1012 GCA_964516695.1 uncultured Blastocatellaceae bacterium | reverse complement strand
GTGCCGTCATTCATTAACACGTCGCGCAGGCGCGCGTTGTCACGCTCGTCGTTAATCTGCTCAAGTATCATGTCGAAGTTATCAACAAGCACGACAAGCCGCTTCTTGTGCTTTCGCCGCCAGTCTTTAATCAGCGCGAGCGCGGCTTCCTGCAAATCGTCGTTGTTCGGATATTCGATATGGAGTTTTTCAATTCGTTGATGAAAGTCAGCGTCGCCCGTGTTTTCATCGAGATGCCGAAGGATTTCCATCCAGAAATCCGCGAGGTCGTAAATGCTGTAACGTTCTTCGGGAAACTGCACCGCCTGCCACTTCTTCTTTAGGTCGCTGTCCTGTATCGTAAATCGAACCATCAGAAGCACGGTCGTCTTACCCATTCCGCGCGGCGCGATGATGACTGCTGGACTCCTGCGCCATCTGGCTGATGTTTGATGAGTGAAACGAGTTCGTCAACGACGTGCTGGCGCGCCACGAAGGTCTCTTTAATCTCCGCTTCCGGCATCTGGTCAGGGTTGTATAAACGTTCCATCGCGCATCACCTCAAACACTGGCTTCCATTCCGTAATGCCGCAGCCACCAATCGCGGAGCAGCTTGGAGGCAAACTCATACCGTCGCGCTTCGGCATCGAAGCGAATGTAGAAATCGTTCTCAAGATCT
>CAZEZJ010000647.1:0-344 GCA_964516695.1 uncultured Blastocatellaceae bacterium | reverse complement strand
ATTGAACTCTTCTATGTCGGCGCGGCTGCCGATTACCTCTCGATAAAACTGATAACATGCATCGCGTGTGAGCGAGCCAACCACGGCAAGCTCGCGCAACATGCGCTTGACAGCCTTCTCTTCATCCGGGCGGTAATAATCGCGCAGCCGACCGTAGTAATGATCGAAATACGTTTTGCAATCTACGCCCAGCACTTTGTCGCGATAAATCTGTTCAACTCGTTTTGGAGTAACGGCTTCTCCATCCAGCGCGTGTGCTTTAGCGACCTCGGAAAAGATAACTTGAATAAAGTAGGGAATCGGAACGCCGATTACCTGAAGCATCCTTCGCTTGCTCGGCTGTG
>CAZEZJ010000646.1:0-1917 GCA_964516695.1 uncultured Blastocatellaceae bacterium | reverse complement strand
GTTAGCCCAAGCTTGTTATACTTCGTCCCGTTGCGCGGCACGCGGTTCAGTTTTTTCATAGCAGAAAAGCATTACTACTCCTGCCTTATCGCAACTATTCATGCATCCACGCCCTTGAGAGGCAACACGGGTGCGCGCCTCTCCGCACGTTGTAATGCCGAAGGCCCAGTAGTCAAAACTCCTTTTCCAAGAAAGATGCACACCATGAGGTTTCTCAGACCACGTATCAAACGACCTTACAGCCTGGCCCTATGCAAGCGGCTGGCTAATGTCCAACTCTGCGCATGAGATCGGTAAAGCGCGGGTCGGCACGCAAAGGGTCGAGGATGGGCTCGACCTTGAGATGAATCATGTAATATGAGCCTTCGTCGTACGACTTCACGAGGTGCTGCAAGGCTTGCTCCTTCATCCCGAGTCCAGCATAAATCGTGGCGATGCTGTACGAGGGAATAAAATCTTTTTTCGACCGCTCCTCTAACTCTCGAATGATTTTGAGCGCTTCGGTTCTTTTCCCTGAAACGGCGTAACCGTGTCCGAGCGCCGCCAACACTTCGGGAATTGAATTCTCAATGTGCCGCGCTTTTTGAAATGCCGCCACCGCTTCGCTCAGCTTGCCCGTCTGTTCGTAACAGCGACCCAGCAGCACGTGCGACACCCAATAGTTCGGCTCAAGGTCGATTGCCTTGCGGAGTTGTTCGATAGCTTCATCGTAGCGCCGCGCAAGGTACAGGTCCCATCCTAAATCCGCGTTCACGGCGGTTGACAATGGGTCGAGAGCCAGAGCGCGTTTGTCTTCCGCGATGCTTTCGTCAAACCGCCCCATCGCCGCCAGATGCCACGCGAGAAACGAGCGACCCAGCGCATAGTTTGGGTCAAGCTCGATTGCTCGCCTGAATTCCTGCTCAGCCGCCGCCCAGTCCCAGTCGTATTGCAGCAGGAGCATCGCGCGCATGGTGTGCGCTTCCGCCAACGACGGATCAATCTTGAGAGCCTGCTCGATGGCTTGCTTCGCTTTTGGGACGGAATCTTTCGGCGCGAAGACCCAATCGGTCTGGTTGTAATAACAGAACGCCAGGCCGCTGTAAGCCAGCGCGAAGTTCGGGTCTTTCGCAATCGCCTGTTCGAAATATTCGATGCCTTTGTTGAAACCTTCTTTCGTGTAGCGCGACGCGTGGTAATGACCTTTCAAGTAGAGTTGATACGCTTCCGAGTTTTTCCCGTAGTGCCGCGTCACGCGTTTCTCGTCGGCGCCTGACAGTTTCAGCTTCAGGTTCTGTGTAATCTCAGTAGCAATCTCTCTCTGCGTCGTCAGGAGGTCAGCCAGCTTGCGGTCATACTGCCGGCCCCAGAGCAGTTGGTTGTTTCTGACATCGACCAATTCGACGCTGATGGTCAAATCGTCGCCACGCTGCGCGAACCGTCCAGTCATCACCGCGCTGACACCAAGTTCACCGCCGATTAGAACCGGGTCTATCTCGCTGCCTTTGTAGCGGCTGACTGAACTCGTCGGGCTGACTTTTAGGTTGGGCAGTTGTGAGAGGCCGTAGATGAGCGATTCCGCCAAGCCGTCAGAGAGATATTCGGTTTCAGAATCCGGGCTTTTGTTTTGAAACGGCAGCACCGCGATTGAATTAATTGGCGCAGCTTCGGTGTTGAAACTCGCAGGACGCTTACCGGAAATCCAGTAGATGCTCGCGATTGACGCAATGACGAGCACAGCAGCAACAGCCGCCAACGCCGCTTTGCGCTTTTTCATCTCTGTGACAAACGACCCCGTGCTCGCAGTCGTGCGCGCGACCGCTTCGGGCGTTGAGGTCGCGACATTCGGCTTTGTCTCTTGACGCGGCGGCGCGCGCAGCTTCAGCTTGTCTTCAATCTCCAGTTCCTTTCGCGCGTCCTTCAAATCAACCAGCAGGT
>CAZEZJ010000645.1:735-1941 GCA_964516695.1 uncultured Blastocatellaceae bacterium | reverse complement strand
ACACCTTCCGTATGGACAAAAGGGGCCGCTCGCGTAGAAGCCAAGCCCGAGTGGTTCATTACTATCAAAGGGGAAGTCAGGGAACGCCCGTTATGGTAGCAGATATTGGAGGAAGCGCAAGCTGTTTATTCCGGGCGTGGAGGCAGCGCGTCGTATTCGCCGCTCGTCGTCGCGCTATAGGCGCAGACGCGATTGCGACCGCTGCGCTTGGCGCGGTAGAGCGCGGAGTCGGCCAACTCTATGAGTTCAATGGGGTCGCGCGCGTCATCTGGGAAGGCCGCGACGCCGATGCTGATGGTGATGCGATGCTTGCGTTGGGGGTCGTTCGAGCCGTGTCGCGTCGCCGGAAACTCGTTCTCCTCGATTGCCACACGCACGCGCTCGGCCGCCACCAACCCTTGCGCATACTGCGCGTCGAGCATAAAGGCGGCAAACTCTTCGCCGCCGAAGCGCGCGGCCACGTCGCCCGCGCGCAATGAGCGCATAATCACAGCGCCGACCTCTTCCAGCGTTTCGTTGCCGACAAGATGCCCGTAGGTGTCGTTGACATCTTTGAAGTGGTCCAAGTCCATCATCAGGACGCAGAAGGGGCGCGCTTCCGCTTCGGCGCGTGCCGCCTCGCGACGCAACTCCGAGAAGAAAGACTTGCTGGTCAAAAGGCCCGTCAACTCGTCGTGGACCAGCAGGCGGCGAATCTGCTGCTGAAACTCGCGGTCAATATCGTCGAGCAAATCAAAGCGCATGAGATGTTCCCCGATGATGAGTTTATCGCCGTCGTGCAAAACGGTCTCCTCGATGGGTTGACCGTTGACGAGCGTGCCGTTGGTTGAGCCGAGGTCTGTGATGCGGTATTGCGTCTCGCCCGTTTCGGCGTCGCGTTGGATGCGAATGCGCGCGTGCAGGCGGGATGCGCGCGCATCGTTAATCCGCACGTCTGCTTCGAGCGCGCGGCCCAAAATCACTTCGTCGCGCTCCAGCGGAATCGGCACGGCCATCAACTCGCCGCGCAGGAAGACGAGCGCCGGGCGGCGTTCGCGCTGAACGAAAGGGCCTTCAAGAGTGTCATCGTAAGGACGATTGGTTGTCATACCTAAGAGCAGTTTGGGAGCAACTTTTAACGACAGCCGGATTAACTGCGACAAGAGCGCGCGAGTCGAGTTGCAGGCAGCCACATTTCATGGCCCATCTGCGAGCACAATGCTAACG
>CAZEZJ010000645.1:0-725 GCA_964516695.1 uncultured Blastocatellaceae bacterium | reverse complement strand
TGTCATACCTAAGAGCAGCCTGGGAGTAACTTTTTAATAACCGCCGGTTAACTGCGACCAAGCGCGCGTCGAGTTTGAGACAGCCACGTTTCACTGACTGTCTTCGAGCGACAAGGCAAAGCGAATTTAACCTTCGGCAGCGGGCTTAAAGGCTTGCACATATTAACGCGCCGGGCGCAACAGCAACAAGCGCAAGAAGGAAAAAGAGACGGCGCAGAGTGAAGCGAAAGCAAGAGCATTTCGTTCATCATTCATCCTCGCTGCATTCGTCGCGGCTCTTTATCCAGATGCCTTCATAATCCCCGCTTGCTCTTCCATGAGCTTGTCGCTAATGTCGCCTTACTTCTATAATCGTTTCCCTCGTTGATGCGCGGGTGGGCCATGGGGTTATCCAGGAGCGCGAATGTTCGCGCGCCGGAGTTTGCTTTGAGAGCAGCGTTGAAGCGGTGCGTCATAGTAGTCAGGTCATTTGAGGATTGAACGCTTTGAAGGAAGAAGGAACAACAGCGTGCCCGTGGGCCGCGGCGGAGATTTCGGTCGAGCGCGTGGCGGTGGCGAGCCTGCCGACGGAGATGGGCGAGTTTAAGATTGCGGGCTATCGCTCGCGGACAAGCGATGAGGTCTTCGTCGTTTTGTTCAAAGGCGAGATGCGCGGCGACGTTCCGACGCTCGTGCGTATTCACTCGCAATGTTTGACGGGCGACGTTTTCGGCTCGGTTAAATGC
>CAZEZJ010000644.1:0-1942 GCA_964516695.1 uncultured Blastocatellaceae bacterium | reverse complement strand
ATCCAACTGAGCTACGGGTGCGAAAATTTCGTAGGTTGTATTATGCCGCGCGCAAAAGATGCGAAGCAAGCTTAGCTTTTAGGAGCGGTCGCTGTGTCCTTCGGCTTGCTCGCGCCGCCCTGAAATTCGCGGCGGACGAAGCGCACCATGTTGTTGATTTCCTCCGGCTTGAGGCGGTCTTTGAAGGCGGGCATCCCTTCTTCGCCGTTGCTGATAATCTTCGCTAATTGCTCATCTGTGTGGGTGAGCGCGTGGCCCTTCTTGAGGCTCGGCACCTTCAACTTTTTCCCTTCGATGGTGACGTTGCCGCCATCACCGCTTTCGCCATGGCAGACCGTGCAGATTTGCCCGTAAGTGGTGCGCGCGGCGGCCAACTCGTCAACCGGAGTGGCGCTCGTGTTGGCGGCGTTCGTCGTGGCGTTAGAATTGGCGGACGTTGGCCGCGTGTTGTTGGCGTTAGGGTTAGAAGGCGTTGTCGTCTCGCCGCAGGCGAGAGAAAGGAGCGCGATGAGCGCGGTCAATAGCGAGAACTTGGCGAATTTCATCCTTAAAGACTCCGCAACGCCGCCGAAAAACGCGACGCGTGTGAATTAGATTTAAGAGCGACGCGAGTATAAAACATCGAAAGACAATAAGTCCAAAGTCCGAGGTCAACAGTCAAGACGATACTTGTTAACCCCAGGGCTTTAAGCTGTGGGCTATCTTTTCTTCAGCGTCGCGACCCATTCGGCGATAGCACGCTTTTCATCTTCGGTCAGTTGAGTGGCAAAGGATTTCATCGGAGGCTGAATGCCGTAGGCTTCAGGATTGTTGAGCAGCCCGATGATGTCTTCCACGGTCCGGCGCGGCTTGGCCGAGACGCCCATCAGACCTCTGAAAGGCGCTGCTCCCTGCCCGCGTGTGCCGTGGCAGGCCGAGCAATGAGTGATGTAGGCTTCAGGCGGCGAGCCTGCGGCGTTAGCGCCCGCGTTCTGTGATGAGTTGGAGTTCGGCGCGCCGGAAACATCGGGGCCAGGCGATGGTGAAACGCTCGCTCCGTTATTGTTTGCGTGTGGCGTCGTGCCGGTGCTGCCCTGCTCGTCGTCAATCACGGATTCGCTTGCCTGGATGCGCAGCGGCGTGAAGGGCGCGGCGCGGAAGGCGGCCTCTTCGGCGCGTTGTCGCGCGAGTTGAGCGCGCACGTTCATGTCTGTCGCGTCCTTAACATAGGCGAGAATTGTCAGCGTGGTGAACAACGCGAAGCCGAGCACGAAGAGGACGAAGCCTATGTTGCGGCGCGGGTGCACAAAGAGCTTGCTCAAGGGGCGGTGTTTGAGAAAGGGAACGCAGCCAAGCGTGATGAGAATTAGGCCGGGCAGCGCGACCGCGACGATTGAGCCGATGCGTCCCGGCAAATATTTGAGCATTTGAAAGAGCCAGAGAAACTGCGCGCCCGGGCGCGGCAGATAGCCGGGCGCTGCCGTGTCTGCCGGCGGGCCGAGCGGAGCGTAGTAGCGCCACGCGTAGAGCGCGAGCGCGAGGAAGACGACGCCGGCCGTAATGGCGTTGCGCGTGAGTTGGCGTGTGATAAAGGATTTCAGTCGTCGCTCTTCGGAATCCGTCGGCAGCGGCGCGCGCCTGCGCAGGACGAAGAAACGCACCATCACTATCAGGATAATGATGGGCGGAATGACCAGCACGTGCAGCGCGAAGAAGCGCACGAGCGTGATGGCGGAAATCTCGTTGCTGCCAAGCAGCCACTTGCGCGCGGTGTGTCCGACAAAGGGCAAGCCGCTGGCGACGCCTTCGGTCACGCGCGTGCCGAAGAAAGCGCGTGCGTCCCACGGCAGCGAATAGCCCGTTGCGCCAGCCGCCAGCACCAGCGCTAATAGCAGCACGCTCGCCAGCCAACCCACGGGCCGGCGGCGATAGCTCGCGCGCCAGAACAACTGTGCCAGATGCA
>CAZEZJ010000643.1:0-1950 GCA_964516695.1 uncultured Blastocatellaceae bacterium | reverse complement strand
CCAATTGCCATGATTGCTAACCACCCCGACGGTTAGAATAAAATCTTGCAGAAATACAGGATCGTCTGACGTTACTATTTCATATATCAGCTCAGCGTATGGCTTAGCATAAAGAGATTGGTCAGACTTGTAAATCAGCCCTTGTAGCTCTCCTGTCGCTAGCCGGATTTTATGTAAAGAAGAAACGGTCTTCGCGACATAAGCTCCCTGTTTCGCTTTCTCTATCGTTTGCGGCCCTTTCTTCGCTCCTTCTTCGATGCCGACCCGTTTGCACTCAAACATCGCATAAGGCTTCGAGTATTGCTCTACAATTCCAATTTGTAATTCATCCGGGGCGTTCGCTTCCAGAGTTGCCACCAAGTTGCTCTTGTCGCCGCGCGCGATTGTACAAGCGTTTCGTAAAATGCTATCCAGCGTTAAGAGTCGATTGTCTAACCTCTGAAATCCTACGAGAGAAAAATCTCTGGCTTTTAGTTCAAACAAAATGCGCGTCGAAGTGACGGGTAATCTTGGAGGACGCAGAGTCAGCGTCTCTTTTCGTAGCAAGGGATGTAGGGAGTACTCGACGTTGTGAGTAATTTCCGGGTTGCCATACTCAGCCAACGCGCTTTCGATGGCTACCGAGCGCTCAAATCCCCAAGCCTTCAATAAATAAAAAGTGATGATTTCGACTAACGTGCCGAGAGCCCGACCGGCAGCCTTTTTCGCATCTTTCGTGTAATGAAAGACCTCGCTCGCCAAGACCTTTTGTAACGGGTCAACCGACTCATAAGTCATATTTGTTGGGCTATTTGCTCAAGACTTTTGGACGAAACGCGGGCGGCACAATCGCGTTATCAAACACTCTGTAAGCGGCCTGCTCGGGCGCGGGCATCGGCGAGCTTTCGGCCCATTCGACATCTTCATCAATCTCACGCTGAATGTCCGTCGCTATCTCGTCCAGTTTCTCGCGCGTCGCCGTGCCGCGTTCAATCAAGAACGCTTCATAGCGGTCAATGGGGTCGTTTGTCTGTTCCCACTCTTCAATCTCCCCGGCGGGAACATAACGCTGGTCGTCGTGCTCGGCGTGGCCTTTGCGCCTGTAGGTCTTGGCTTCGATGAGCACCGCGCCGCCGCCCGAGCGCGCGTGCTCTGCGGCCTGCTTCGTCACTTCGTAGCAAGCGATGATGTCGTTGCCGTCAACGATGTGGCCCGGAATGCCGTAGCCCGCGGCCTTCTCGGCCAAGTCTTTGACGGCTGTTTGCTTCGAGGTCGGCGTCGAATAGGCGTAGTGGTTATATTCCGCGATGACTATCAAGGGCAGGCGTTGGACGGCGGCAAAGTTTAAGCCTTCGTGAAATGCTCCGGTGCTCATCCCGCCGTCGCCGATGTAAGCCAGGGCCACGATGTCCTTCTTCTGCATCCGCGCGGCCAGCACCACGCCGGTCATCACCGGAATCATGTCGCCTAAGTGAGAGATGGGGCCGATGAAGCCCTTGCTCATGTCGCCGAAATGGATGTTGAGGTCGCGCCCGCCCGAAGGCCCGAGAGCCTTCGCCATATACTGCGCGAAAATATCACGCGGGCGAATCCCTTTGACGAGCACCGCGCCGAGGTCGCGAATCAAAGGCGTGATGAAATCCTGCGGCTTGAGAGCATAGGCCGTGCCGACGGCGGTCGCCTCCTGTCCGAGTGAACGAAAGACGCCGCCGACCACCTTCGTCTGCCGGTAGATATTCACCAGACGCTCTTCGACCATGCGCGTCAGCTTCAAATAACGATACAACTCCAACATCTGCTCCGATGTTAGTTGGGTGTCGTTCGTGCAGGTGAGCTTGTTTTGGGACGCGCCGGTTGAAGGCGCGCCGCCCGCGGTTGTTTTTTGTTTCTTAGCCATTCCTAGAAGTGTGCCGTCTTCGTGGCGCGCCGCGCGGGCGCCCTCCTCGCCGCCGACGGCCGCCTGGCGCGCGC
>CAZEZJ010000642.1:0-1951 GCA_964516695.1 uncultured Blastocatellaceae bacterium | reverse complement strand
CCGCCTTGACATGTTCGCCTACGACCTCATCACGGGCGAGCGCAAACCCTTCATGACCCATTGGGATGCGCTCGACTGGCTCGACCGCGCGGGCTTTCGCGTCAATCCGAATCGCGCTCTGTGCTCCTCGATTGATGAAGTGATTGACTTCTGCAATCAGATGGAGATGAAGCGCGACGAGTTGGGCTATGAGATTGACGGCGTGGTGGTGAAGGTCAATTCGACGGCGCTTCAGGATGAGTTTGGCGCGACGACGAAAGCGCCGCGCTGGGCCATCGCTTACAAGTATCCGGCCAGGCAGGCGACCACACAGGTGCTCTCCATCGTCGTGCAGGTCGGTCGCACGGGCGCGCTCACGCCTGTCGCCAACCTCGCGCCCGTCCTGCTCGCCGGAACGACCGTGGCGCGCGCCACGCTGCATAACGAAGATGAGATTAAGCGTTTGGACGTGCGCGAAGGCGATTGGGTCTTGATTGAAAAGAGCGGCGAGATTATTCCGAAGGTCATCAAGGTTGTCGAGTCGCGCCGCACGGGCGCGGAAAAGAAGTACCGGATGCCGAAGAAGTGTCCGGTGTGCGGCGGTGTTATCTCGCGGCCCGAGGGCGAAGTGGTGGCGCGCTGTGTGGCTGCGGATTGCGCGGCGCAGTTGAAGGCGCGGCTGCTGCACTACGCTTCGCGGCGCGCGATGCGGATTGAAGGATTGGGCGAAGCCTTAGTCGAGCAGATGGTGGAGAAGAAGATGCTGCGCGATGTCGGTGACCTGTACGGTTTGGAGCTTGAAGCGGTCGCGGCGCTTGAACGGATGGCGGAGAAATCCGCGTCGAATTTGTTGGCCCAGATTGAAGCGAGCAAATCGCGCGATTTCTCGAATCTGGTCTATGGCCTCGGCATACGCCATGTTGGCGAACGCACCGCCTCGATTCTGGCGCGCAGTTTTCGTTCGCTCGAACGCCTGAGCGCGGCCACGGTTGAAGAACTAGACGCCGTGCATGAGATTGGTTTGACGGTCGCGGAGAGCGTGCGCGATTGGTTTGCCGACGCGGGAAACGTCGCGCTGTGCGAGCGCCTGCGCCAGGCTGGCGTGCGGACAGAGCTTGAGAGCGGTGCTGCCGCACAGCACGACGAAGCTTTCGCCGGCAAGCAGTTTGTTCTCACGGGCAAAATGGAAACTCTGACGCGCGATGAAGCGCGCACGCTCATCGAAGCGCGCGGCGGTCGCGTCACTTCCACGGTCAGCAAGAAGACGGATTACGTCGTCGCGGGCGAAGATGCCGGGTCGAAACTAGACAAAGCACAAGCGCTCGGCCTGCGTGTGATTGACGAAGCGGCGCTCAGGGAAATGATAGGTGGATAGTTTTAGGTTTCAAGTTTCAGGTTCACAGCCTTTAACCTGAAACGGAGGTGTTTATGACAACGAAGGAACAAGCGGATAATCTCAAACTCGTTTATACGATTCTTTGTGAGGATGTGCGGGTCGAGATGGGGCCGAAATTATCTTTGATGGGCATCATCCCGAACATCCTCACCGTGCAGGAATTTCCCGTCACGCTCTTTAAGCTGGCGGTCGTCAGCCGTTGGCGAGGGGAGGGCACGCATTTGTCGGAGGTCAGAGTTATGTCGCCAAACCGCCAGCAGCATTTGATGCTTTCGCAGCCGACGCGCTTTGAAATCGCTCCGCAAGGTTTTGCCGAAAATATCAATTTCTTCTTTCACCTGACCTTTCCCACGCCCGGCCAATATTGGGTGCAGACTCTCATTGACTCGACGCTCAAAGATGAGCAGCCGCTCGTCGTCTCCATCGCGCAGGGCGAACAGGCGACGGAGAATATTTCCGAGACTGTTAATTAATGGTGTGAATGCGGGAGTCTCGTTTGTGGCTCGAAACATCCGTCGGAATCACCTGTTGCAGGCTGGTGGCAATTTCTCATTCTTGCTGCCTCCGAAGCCAATC
>CAZEZJ010000641.1:381-1956 GCA_964516695.1 uncultured Blastocatellaceae bacterium | reverse complement strand
AGACAGCCTGCGCTCTCAAGGCTTGCCTGAGATCGTCAGCGAGTCCGGCAAGACCATTCTCTATGACGGGCTTTCGGGCGACGCGTTCGAGCAGAAGGTGACGGTCGGCTATATCTACATGCTGAAGCTGTCGCATCTCGTGGATGACAAGATTCACGCGCGCTCGATTGGGCCGTACAGCCTGATTACGCAGCAACCCCTCGGCGGCAAGGCGCAGTTCGGCGGACAGCGTTTCGGAGAAATGGAAGTCTGGGCGCTCGAAGCCTACGGCGCGGCGCATATTCTTCAGGAACTCTTAACGGCCAAGTCAGACGACGTGGCCGGACGCTCGAAGATTTACGAAGCCATCGTCAAGGGCGAAGCGGACTTTGATCCGGGCGTGCCGGAATCGTTCAACGTCCTCGTGCGCGAGCTGCAATCGCTCTGCCTCGACGTAGAGCTGATTAACAAGAACGACGGCAACGGAGCAGGCGGCGACGGCGCGGGCATCGGCGAGGCTCTGCTGACAAGCGGAGCGGAATAGTTATTAGTTCTTTGTGCTTTGTACTTTGTTCTTTGCGCGCCACTCAACCTTGAGTTTAACGCTCTAGCTTGAGTGTCAGAAGCAAAGAACAAAAAGCAAAGCACAAAGCACGTTTTCGGAGAAAAAGATGTTTCGATTTCAAGAACAAAAACCTCAACTGGCACCGGATTTTGAAGCGATACGGATTTCTCTGGCGTCGCCGGAGAAGATCAGGCAATGGTCGCACGGCGAAGTGACCAAGCCTGAGACGATCAATTACCGCACTTTTAAGCCTGAGCGGGACGGGCTCTTTTGTGCGCGCATCTTTGGCCCCGTCGCGGACTGGGAATGCCTGTGCGGAAAATACAAACGCATGAAGCATCGCGGAGTCATCTGCGACAAGTGCGGCGTAGAGGTGACGCAGGCCAAAGTCAGGCGCGAGCGTCTGGGGCATATTGATCTCGCCAGCCCCTGCTCGCACGTCTGGTTCTTCAAGGGCTTGCCTTCGCGCATCGGCCACCTCCTGGATATTCCCTTGCGCGAGCTGGAAAAGGTTCTCTATTTCGAGTCCTATATCGTTATTGATCCGGGCGATGCGCCGATCAAAGAGCGCGAGCTTTTGACCGACGAGCGGTATCGCGAATTGATGCGCGATTTTCCCGGCCTGTTCGTGGCAAAGATGGGCGCAGAGGCGATTAAAGAACTGCTCACGATGGTTCAAGTCGAAGAGCTGTCTGGAGAGCTGCGCACGCGCATGAAGGAAGAGACCTCGCAGCAGAAGAAGCTGAAGTATTCCAAGCGTCTGAAAGTTGCGACCTCGTTCCTCAAATCCGGCAATCGTCCCGAATGGATGATTCTGGACGTGATTCCGGTCATCCCGCCTGAGCTTCGCCCGCTCGTGCCACTCGATGGCGGACGCTTTGCGACTTCGGATTTAAATGACCTGTATCGTCGCGTCATCAATCGCAACAACCGCTTGAAGAAGCTGATGGAGCTGCGTGCGCCCGAAGTCATCGTGCGCAACGAAAAGCGCATGTTGCAGGAAGCCGTCGACGCGCTCTTTGACAACGGGC
>CAZEZJ010000641.1:0-371 GCA_964516695.1 uncultured Blastocatellaceae bacterium | reverse complement strand
AAATCTCTTTCGGGAACTCTTAAGGGCAAGCAGGGACGTTTCCGCCAGAATCTTTTGGGCAAGCGCGTTGACTACTCAGGCCGTTCGGTAATCGTGGTCGGGCCGGAACTCAAGCTGCACCAGTGCGGTCTGCCGAAGAAGATGGCTCTGGAACTCTTCAAGCCGTTTATCTACAACCAGCTTGAGAAGCAGGGACACGCGGCGACCATCAAACAGGCGCGCGAAATGGTCGAGCGGCAAGAGCCTGTCGTCTGGGACATCCTCGAAGAGGTGATCCGCGAGCATCCGGTTCTCCTGAACCGCGCGCCGACGCTTCACCGCCTCGGCATACAGGCTTTCGAGCCTGTCCTGGTTGAAGGCAAAGCGATCAA
>CAZEZJ010000640.1:0-1965 GCA_964516695.1 uncultured Blastocatellaceae bacterium | reverse complement strand
AGAAGCTGTTGTTTGACAGTCCCTTAAGCGCTTTATTACAATCCGCGACGAGCTTCCCGCCCTGTTGCTGTATTCTAAACTGTTTACGGAAGTAAAGAGACTGTAGAGCATGACAAGCCCCTCTCAAAGCGCACACGGTCATATAGGCGTTGACCTTTCCGGCGCCACGCTTCGCGCCGCGTTGATTAACGCAAACGGCGACCTTCTGGAGAGGCGCGAAGCGGCGCTCGACCGCGAGAATCTGGTCTCGCAGATAAACGGCATCGTCGCGGAGCTGCGTGATGTGACCCCGAATATAGGGAGCATAGGCGTGGGCGTGCCCGGCCTCGTCAACCCGCAGACGGACCGCGTGGTGGTCTCGCCAGACCTCCCCTCGGTGGTCAGAAGCGACATCCATACGGAATTGAGCCAGGTGACGGGCCTGCGCGTTGAGATTGAGAACGACGCCAATGCCGCCGCTTACGGCGAGTACAAGGCGGGAGCAGGTCGCGGCGCGCGCGATATGTTCTACGTCACCATAGGCAGCGGAATCGGCGGCGCAATCATACTGGACGGTCGGCTATGGCTCGGCGCCACGGGCTTTGCGGGAGAGTTCGGCCACATCACCATAGATGCTGAAAACGGGGTGGAGTGCGTCTGCGGCAACATAGGCTGCCTGGAGACGGTCGCTTCCGCGCCCAATATTGTGCGCCGCGCAAACGAAAGACTTTACCGCGACAACACCTCGTCGCTTTCAAGGCTCGCCATGTCGAAGGATTTCACGGCCGCCGACATAGCGCGCGAAGCCAAATCGGGAGACGACTTCTCGCTGCTGATGATAGAGCGCACGGGCAAGTATATAGGGGCTGCCGTGGCTTCGGTCATCAACCTGCTGAACATAGAGCGCATTGTCCTGGGCGGCGGGGTGATGGAGGCGGGCGAGCTCATACTGAATCCGATCATACGCGAGGCGGGGCGGCGCGCCTTTCAACCCTGCTTTGAGGCCACGCAGATAGTCACCGCCGCGCTCGGCACGGACGCCGTCTCCATAGGCGCAGCCATGCTCGCGCGCGACGCCTGAAGAGCAGGGGCCAGAGGCTATAGATTAGAGGTTAGTAAAAGCAGTCGGGTGAGTCCCGCGAAGGCCCTCCAGAGGAATCTTCTTTCGACTCAGCCTCGGGCCTTTATCCTTCGACATCTGCGCTTATGAATTTTTCAGGCGAGCGTTTGTAGTGGCGCTTATAACTTGGGGTCGCTCCGCATAGATGTAAACCCGCAATCTCCTCAGAAATCGGCTCTCTTCGCGCTTTTTAACATCCTCTCTTCATCAGTTCCTTCAACCAATCTTTATTAACTTCGCTACATTTTCGTAGCAAGTTGAGTTGACAGTGTTTACGGAATTGGTAGAATCGCTTTCATTGCACTAAACAGAATGAACGCTCGCACGCCGAAATGCCCCTGAAGTCCGGGATGCATCTGTCTTTACGATAGAGGGGACGAGCCTTTGACGCTGGGAGAAGTCTTTGAGTGATACGTTGCGAGCGCAAAGTACCACCGAAGCGACGCTTGAGTTAAAAGGGTGATCTTGTGTCTCTGATACCCTGTGCGGCCACGCAAGTATTTGGGCCTCGACGGGTAGGTGGAAGATTTCCCTCGCTCGAAAATCCCTGAGACGGAGTCTGCTTGCACCGTGCCTCAAATATTTCATCAGAGCACTAATACCATCGCAAGATTGAGCATCTTTGGCGCCGTCTTCATAGGCGCCGCGCTGCTCTTTCTGATTGCGGGATTCAATCGTTCCGACTACAACACACAGGCCTGGGTTGAGCGCCAGCAGCCCGTACAGTTCAGCCATAAGCATCACGTCGGCGACGACGGTATAGACTGCCGTTACTGCCACACTTCTGTTGAGGTTGCGGCCTCAGCCGGTATGCCCTCGACCAAGACCTGCATGAACTGCCACTCGCAAATCTGGTCGAACAGTCC
>CAZEZJ010000639.1:0-1970 GCA_964516695.1 uncultured Blastocatellaceae bacterium | reverse complement strand
GAATCTGGCGGCTGAGCGTCCGGCCTACAGCGTGCTCACTAGCGAGCGCGCGACTTTGCTGCCGTCGCTGGAAGATGCGCTCTCAAGGTATCTGCGCGACGTTGGCATCAGGTGGACCGAGACGAGCGACGCGCGACGGAAAAACAAGCTGCCGGAAGCGGCAGCCTATGCTCATCGCTGAAAAAGTTGCGCATCGTTAGCGCGGCTTTCGCGGTCAATAAATGCCGCGAAAGCGCTCAGTCAGAAAATCACGCTGGCGAAGAGTCTTGACAGTTTGTTGTACCCTTAAAGCTCCTTGAAAACTCTGGCCCGAGCGAGCACAAAGCGGCTCGACAAGGGCGCGCTCATCTCATATTCAGGCGCTTGGAACCAAAGCTCAAGGATAAATTTCTGCCCGGCGCGAAGGCTTTGGACGATTCCAAGAAGACGCTGCTGGATGGATTGTCTCACGCGTTAAGCGGGCTGGCGTCACCCACATCACCACCCAACTTTACAACTGGACTCACACAAGCCGCCGTCACCTTAGAGCAAAATCTAACGCGAAGCCTCACGGCGGGCATGAACGCCACCGCCAGCGCGCTCAACACAAACGCGCGCGAACTGCAAGCCCTCGCCGCTTCGCTTGCGAGCGGCTTTGAGAATTTGAGCAACGCAATCGCTGCACAGCAGCAAGCCCTGTCCGACATCGCCGCGAAGATGGCTGAGAAAGAGAACCCAAATGCGCAGTGAGAAGTCGCGGCCGCGCGGCGGCAGTCGCATTCGTCCGCTAACTGCTATAGCATAGACTGAAGCATTAAGTAGTGAGTCAGAGGTATTAGATGGCAATTCCAGCGGCGGCGGTGACGACGAGCAAGCAGGGACGCGGTGCGATTGAGACTATTGAACGCGGGCGGCGGGCGCGCTGGTGGCGCAGGCGCGGTACGAAAAGGCGCGGCTTCTGGTATGAAGACGCCGCGGGCCGCCGTATCACGAAAGAAGAAGACATCGAGCGCATCGCGTCGCTCGTCATCCCTCCGGCGTGGACGCACGTTCGCATCTCTCCTTCGGCGCGCAGCAGCCTGCAAGCTATCGGCCTCGATACCAGCGAGCGCGTGCAGTATCTCTATCATCCGCAGTTTGCGGCGCGGCAGCAGCGCCGCAAATTTGAGAAGATAGAGCGCTTCGCTGAGCGCCTGCCCGCTTTGCGACTTCAGACCAACGAAGACATTGCCAAGGAAAATCTTTCACGCGAGCGCGTGTTGGCCGTCGTCGTCCGCCTCATCAACGATCTCTACTTTCGCGTCGGCTCCGAATTCAGCGTCGAGCGTTATCGCACCTACGGCATCACGACGCTGCGCAACCGCCATCTTGAAATCAAGCGCGGCGGTCGCCTCATCTTCACCTTCGTCGGCAAACATCACATACGTCATCGCCGCATCGTCGTTGACGAAGAACTCGCCGTGCTGATGGGCGACATCAAAAAGATTGGCGGCTCAAAGCTCTTCAACTACATCGGTGAGGATGGCCGAGCGCGCCCCATCAAGCCGCGCGATGTGAACGACTACATTAAGGCGGCGGCCGGACCGGAATTCTCCGCCAAAGACTTTCGGACGTGGGGCGGAACGCTGATGGCCGCAATCGAACTGGCCGAGGAAGGAAAGCCGGAAGACGAACGGCAGGCCAAACGCAATCTCGCGCAGGCCGTCAAGCGCGTGGCCGAACGCCTCGGCAACACGCCCGCCGTCTGCCGCAACTGCTACATCCATCCCGCCGTTCTCGACAGCTACCTCGCGGGCCAAACGCTCGCAGAGTTTCGCCGCAAGGTCGAGCGCTCCATCCGTCGCATTCAGCCCGAATACGAAGTTGAAGAATTGGCCCTGATAAAGCTGCTCAAAAACAACGGCAAGTGAGATGACGAGAACGATTCGCAAGGGATGAAAGCCGCGAGCGATGAACAATGAAGGACCAGCGCCGCGAGCAATAGGTGATGA
>CAZEZJ010000638.1:0-1974 GCA_964516695.1 uncultured Blastocatellaceae bacterium | reverse complement strand
TGCCGCAGGCAACCTCTTCAACAATGCGCCGTTCTTGCTTCTGCCAGCAACGTTATGCGTAAAACAGGCCGACGTTTAGGTGCATTCACAGTATTTGTCAGTTCTCTTCTGCCGCTATTTGTCAATCTGCTGGCCGCTGCAAGGGCCGCGGGCTGGCCCATTTTTTTCAACCTGTCGATATTTTGTGGTGACAATCAGCGCTTTGTCGTATATATAGCGTCTGGTTAAAAATGGCGTCGGGCCTGCCGTTCAAATATTGGCAAACTCGCCTCGGCCCGCCCGCATCAATTACGGTAGTGGTGCGTTCTTTGCATGGTAGGCGGTGGGGATGTGGCCCAGTCGAGGCTGGAACCGACCATTCGCGGTTGAGTTTCCACAAACTTCGAAGCCCAAAACATCGCCCCTGACCGCTCATGTAAGGAGGACGGCCATGCTTGCAGAGTTAGAATTAGAACAAGAAATGGAAATGGAAAAACAGAATCACAAAATGGAAACGGTCTTCCTCGACCCGGATCAAAAAAGCCCGCGCGCCAAGGAGTTTGAAGAGAAACTCACACACCGCATCGTCGGGCAGGAGCGCGCCGTGCGCCGCATGAGCGGCCTCTATCAGATTTTTCTGGCGGGCATGAATCCGCCGAACCGGCCCGTCGGCACAATGCTGTTTCTGGGGCCGACCGGCTCCGGTAAAACCCGCGTCGTAGAGGCTGCGGCTGAAGTGCTGTTTGGCGACCCGAACGCGGTCGTGAAGATTGACTGCGCGGAGTTTCAACATTCGCATGAAATCGCGAAGCTTATCGGCTCGCCTCCGGGATACCTCGGCCACCGCGAGACCTCTCCGATGCTGACGCAGGAAAACCTAGACCGGATGCACACGGATGAGACGAAACTGTCGCTCATTCTCTTCGACGAAATCGAGAAGGCTTCCGATAGCCTCTGGCAACTGCTGCTCGGCATTCTTGATAAGGCGACGCTCACGCTTGGCGATAACCGCCGTGTGGATTTCTCGAAGACGATGGTCATTATGACCTCGAACTTGGGCGCGCGTGAGATGTCCGAGTTGATTTCCGGCGGCATCGGTTTCGCTCCCGGCAAGGGCACGCAGGCCAACTCCGACTCGGAAGTTGACCAGAAGATTTACCGGACGGCGGTTGAAGCCGCGCGCCGCAAGTTTTCGCCGGAGTTTATGAATCGCATTGATAAGGTGGTGGTCTTCCGCAGTCTGAAAGAGCATCACCTGCGTCAGATTCTTGACCTTGAGTTGCAGGCCATACAGGACCGCATTATGGGTTCGGCCGGAACCAAGTTTATCTTTCAGTGTACGGACGCTGCCAAAGACTTGTTGTTGAAGGAAGGCATTGACTACAAGTACGGCGCGCGCCACCTGAAACGCGCCATCGAGCGTTTTCTGGTTTACCCGTTGTCGAACCTAGTGGCGACCAACCAAGTCGGTCTGGGCGACCTTGTGACCGTTGACCTCAACGAAACGGGCACGAAGCTGACCTTCTCGAAGCGTTCGGGCGGCGCTCTGATTCAAGAGACGCCGGGAGCGGAAGAGGCGCAGGAAGAGTTGGAATCTAAATCGGGCGGCGTCGGGATGCCGATTCCACAAACGAAGGCCGCGCGCAAAGGCCAAGGCCGGAGCGATAAAACGGAGAACTGAAACAAGGTAGACATAAACAGGTAGATGACGAAAGGGAAGATAAGAGCTTAGCCTCTCATCTTCCCTTTTACCTTTTTACTTTTACCTTTTGCCTTCTACGCCGGGCGCGTGGCTTCGGCGGGCGAGATTTTGAGCAGCGCTTCATAGGCGATGCGCGAGAGGTATGGGTCTGAAGACGCCAGCACGCTGCGCAAGTGGGCGATGGCTGACGGGTCACCGATGAGGCCGAGCGAGCGAGCGGACTCGCGGCGCACGTCGTGTGGCGCGCGCTCATCCGAGAGGGCGGCGATTAACGCTGGGACGGCAGCGCGGCT
>CAZEZJ010000637.1:0-1978 GCA_964516695.1 uncultured Blastocatellaceae bacterium | reverse complement strand
ATCACATATAGCAGAACCGCCTGTGGAAAAGCTGCGAGGCCGTCTGCTACCGTCTCGATGGCGCGGCCATTTTAGCCACCAGCGAGGGACGCCATGCTCCGCTCATCGAAGTTGAGCTTCGTTTGCCCGCGCGCGCAACTAATAGTGAATAATCCCGGCTAACGAAGATGAGAATTAAGGTAACTTCAATTATCTCCGTGGAGAAAGCAATGCTCAAGACAAAAGATAGTCGCAGCTTACTGGTTATCGTCGCAGTCGTCCTGCTCTTTATCGTTTCATCTACGGCCTTCTCACAGGATAAAGGGGAAAAGAAGAAGAAGGCTGTTCCAACGGGAACGCCCGTGCTCTGGAAAAATCCTACGGACATCAAGTCGCGCGACCTTTTTTTGGGGCCCGGCGGCGCCGAGATGAGGCCGGATACAAGCGAGGTGACATTTCTCAAGGTGGATGAGGGGGGCTACTCTCCGAAGTTTCGCGTGCGGGATGCGAGCGGGCGCGAGTGGGTGGCTAAACTCGGGAAAGAGGCGCAATCCGAGACGGCCGCCGTCAGGCTCTTATGGGCCGTCGGCTACCCGACCGAGATTAATTATCTAGTCCCTTGCGTCCATATTAAAAATGCGCCACGGCCTAAGAAAAAAGTGGACCGGTGTGAGGGTCAGGGTTTCGCCAACGTCAGATTCGAGGCCAGGCCCGAAGGCGTCAAACGCGCGGGCGAGTGGAAGTGGAAACGTAATCCCTTTGTCGGCTCACGCCAGCTACAGGGCTTGATTGTGATGATGGGACTTTTCAACAACTGGGACATCAAGGATGCCAACAACGTCATTCTCTATGTCCCGCATGAAAGCAAGGCTCGCGGCGAATCGCAGTATGCCATCAGCGACCTCGGCGCGACGTTCGGGAAAACAGGACGCGTGCCGTTGTTCTGGCGCATCACGCGCAGTAGAAATAATCCGAAGGACTACGCGCAGGCGAGATTCATTGATAAAGTCAAAGGAAACCGCGTGGCCTTCCGCTACGGCGGAAAAAACCGTGGTCTCTTTAAGAACATCACGCTCGACCAGGCAAAGTGGATTGGCGACTTGCTTTCGCGTTTGAGCGACCGGCAGATTGCCGATGCATTTCGCGCGGCTAATTATAGCCCGTCCGAAGTGAGGATGATGACGGGTGCGGTTCGTCGTAGAATAAATGAGTTGGTTAATCTTCCTGAGCCGCGCATCGCCGCTCGTTAACGAGCAGCGATGCGCGCAAAGCTCTGCTTATTTGGCAGCGCTCATAGTTTTCTTGCGCTGGTTGGTCAGAACGCCCGCGTCAACGGTCTCGCGTGTGCGTGAAATAACCTGAAAGTGCATCTGGTCGCCGGCAATCTCGATGAGCATGAAGGACATGTCTTTGTCGAACGCCTTTTCCGTCAGCGGCGAACCCTTCTTCACGTCGCCGGGCCTGAGTTTCCCGCCGGCTCCAGAGATAAAGTAATAGATTCCCTTCTGCGGTTTGATGCGCTCGTAGAAATGCTCGTGACCGGCGAAGGCCGCGTTCACTCCGTATTTCAGAAAGAGTGGTTCGATGACTTCGCGCAGCTTCGTGTCGGAGCCGTGTTTGCCGCCCGAGGAGTAGGGCGGATGGTGGAAGAAGGCGATTTTCCATTGGGAGGTATCTTTCGCTAACTGCTCCTCCAACCAATTGACCTGCCGCTTGTCCATGTAGTTGCTGTTCAGCGCGTAGAAGGAGACGTTTCCTTTTTTGAACTGGTAAAACTCCTCGCCGTTCATGTTGAAGTAGTCGTAAAAGCGCTGGTTCGACTCGTCGTGATTGCCGAGCGTGGCGTAGAACTTAATCTTATCATCGAGCAGCCGCTTGTAAACGTCCTCGAATTTCGTTTTGAAGTCTTCGGGTTTTTCCCCGCCGTACATGTTGTCGCCCATCAGCAGGATAAACTCGTAGGGAAAGACGCTTCTGTACTGATACATCACGTCGGCCA
>CAZEZJ010000636.1:0-1995 GCA_964516695.1 uncultured Blastocatellaceae bacterium | reverse complement strand
GTAGAGGCCGAAGCGTTGCCGCTGCCTCCTGCCGCAATCGACGCTGAAGATGTGCTCGCGTTGCCACACCCCTCCGATGTGAGCTATCAAGCGAGCGAGCCGGAGAGCGAGCTTGAAGATGTGCTTCTCGTCGCGCCCGTCTATGTTGAGCCGAGCGCGCAGGAAAACGTCCCAGCCAGTCAAACCGAAGAGACGGCGGCGGCAGAGCTTGCGCCCGTGGAAGCTGTGTGCAGCCCTCAGCCGCCGGACGAAGCGCATTCACTGATGGCTGTGGAGACTGCCGATGAGCCGAGCTTCAATTTCAGCGCTCAAGGAGAAGCCGCGGCTGACAATGACAAGCATGGGATGGGCATGAGGTTGATGCGCATTTCTCCGCTCTGGCTGGTTATCTGCGGCATGACTTTTATCGCGGTCATCGTCGTCTCAAATCAGTTTGCAAAGCCCGCCGAACAGGAACAGCGCGCCGCCTCAACCTTCACGTCGCAGAGCAACCAGGCGACAAATCAAACGCTCTCCCAACCGCCTGCGCCGGCCTCCGCGAATCCGGCTGCGACGGGCGTGCAGGATTCATCGCAGATGGGCGCACCTGAGACGGTCGAGTTGAAAAAAGAGGCGGAAGTAGTCGAGGTGAAAGCGGAGACGAAGACGCAGGAAGAGCCTGCGCCCGCCGCCAGCGCGAACGTCGTGCCCGCAGTGGAAACTAAACAGAGCGCGCCCGCGCCTCTTCCGCAAGCGCCGAGCGTGGAAGCGGGCGGTTACACGATTCAGATTGGTTCTTACAACGTGATAGAGCAAGCCAATGAGCGCGTCGCGCGTTTGCAGGCGGCAGGATTTGACGCGCGCGTGGTTGCGGTAGAACTGCCGAAGCGCGGCACGTGGTACAGAGTGCAAGCGGGTCGCTTCGGTAATCGCGAAGAGGCCGCACGCTATGGAAGTGAGCTGAAGTCCAGAGGAGCGGCCGACAGTTTCATCATCACCGAAGCTCAGGGTGGAAAGTAGGCTGCTCGTTTAAAGAGCAAAGACGGCGGACCGGAAGAGGACAGACAGCAGGGGAAGAATCGCGTTATGAGCCAGCGGATGCTTGAGGACACGACAATGATGTATTCCCGCATCGTCGAGAGCTACGCACACTTCTTCGAGCGGCCGGAAGTGCGCCTGCGGTTCCTCAATCACACGCTGGCGCAAGAGGCCGCGACACGCGAAAAGCTCGAACGACGGCTCGCACGCTTTGAGTTCTTCAAGAAGACAGAGCTTTACCACCGGTTGCTTGAGTTCTGTTTCTATCGCTCTGTGTACGACGAGTTAAGAAAGCTGATGCCGTCAGCGCGCAAGGAACGCCGCCAACTGCTGCTGCGCAGCAACGCGCCAGTCATCACGCAACTCTTCTTCTACTGCTACCGGATGCGTTACCTCACCTACTGCGTCGGATTGATTGTCTCCGCGGTGACGCTCTTTGGCCTCTATACGATGACCGCCTGGTCTACGCAGAAGGTCAACAATTATCTTGCCGAGCGCTACGAGGTACGCGTTTTTGCCAGCGACAAACCTAATGCCAATCAAGAGCAGTTTGCGCTGACGAACGCCGGATACCTGCCTGATTACCAGCCTGAAAAAGTGTGGCTCGTTGAGCAGAAGGATGATACCGAGCGCTACAGCAACGCCGGGCGCATCCTGACAACTTACGAGACCGTTAGCCGCCCGCGCAGTTATCAAGTCTTTCAGCACGGCACGGGCGCGTCCACAGGGCAGGCGCAGCACGAACCCGTCGGCATCGTCTATCACACTTCCGAAAGCCACTTGACGCGGTTTGCGCCCGACAACAGTGAGTCCATCGAAAATCACAGCCGTGGCCTGCTCGAATACGTCAAGCGGCACAAGTCTTATAACTACGTGATAGACCGCTTCGGGCAAATTTATCGCATCGTGAAAGATGAGGAAGCAGCTAATCACGCTGGCAATTCCGTCTGGGCTGATAAAGCGGGCGTCTATGTCGGT
>CAZEZJ010000635.1:0-1998 GCA_964516695.1 uncultured Blastocatellaceae bacterium | reverse complement strand
ATTCGCGACACGAGCCTCGTGATTCGCAGCGCCGACAAGTCTATGCTGGAAGTGGCGCGCACGGCTGTCGCGGGCCTCGACGCCGAAGAAGAGAAGAAATAAGACTGGCTTTTGTTAACGGCCCCCGCTCAGGCTCCAGGGCCTCCGGCTCGCCCTCTTTTTTAACGTATGAAGAAAAAGAATCTACTCCAACGCACTATCATCATCGCCATTGTCACGCTGATTGGCCTCTACGTCGTCATCGGGCCGCATCGTCGCCCGCGTCTTGGCGATTTCACCTGGGCGGGCATCAAGCGCTCGCTCTCTGAAAACATTCGCCTCGGCCTAGACCTCAAAGGCGGCTCGCACCTCGTGATGCGCGTCAAGACGGATGAATTTCTCAAAACTCTGACGCAGAACAACGCCCTCGCCGCGCAAACCGCCGCCAAAGACGCCGGCTTGCCCGTCAAAGAACTGCCCTCGCAGACCGGTAATGGCAACTACACCTTTTCGCTCGAAGTGCTAGACCCTGCGAAGGTCAACGAGGTTCGCGATAAGGTCAGCGAACGGTTCAACGCCGAAGAGTGGTCGCCGTCTGTGAACGGCAACGTCGTTTCCTGGAGTCTGAGCAAGCCCGCGCAAACGCTCCTTGCCGAGCAGGCGACCGAAGGCGCGATGAAGATTATCGACAGCCGCATTAACTCCGTCGGCGTCGCAGAGCCGACCCTGCAACGCCACGGCGCGCAGAACACGCACCAGATTCTATTGCAGATGCCCGGCATTCAAGACCCGAAGCGCGTGAAAGACCTGCTCGTTGCCGAATCGAAGTTACAACTGGTGCGCATCGTCAATCCGAGCGACCCCTTTCCGGCGCAGGCTCTTAATACGCGCGTGCCCATTTCTCCCTTCAATACGGAGGACGAAGCCCGCACCGCTCTCGGCGCGAACGCCACTTCGCCGCGCCTCTCTATTGTCCCTTACGCCGAACGCGAAGAGCCGACTGCCGCCGCCTCGGCAGACCCAGCCGCCGACCCGAACGCGCCGAAACCGAAGAAGTATGTCGTCGTAGAAATGCCGCCGGTGATAGAGGGCAGCGAACTGCGCGATTCCCAAGCCGTTCCGGTCAGCGCCGCGGGCGACAGCTATGAGATTAACTTTCAGTTGAAACCTGGCGGCGCAACCAAGTTTGGAACTTGGACGGGCAATAATATCAACGCGCAAATGGGTGTGCTCCTCAACGGCGAGGTCAAGAGCATCGCTTATATCGAATCGCGCATTGATGATTCGGGACGCATTACCGGAAATTTTACGAAGCAATCAGCCGAAGACCTGTCCTTGACGCTGCGTTCAGGCGCGCTGCCCGCGCCCATTGAATATCAGGAAGAACGCACGGTCGGCCCGAGCCTCGGCGCAGACTCGATTAAAGCGGGCGTGACGGCTTCCATCGTCGGCCTCATCCTCGTTATCCTGTTCATGGTCTTCTATTATCGCGGCTCGGGCGTCAATGCCGTCATCGCTTTGCTGCTCAATATGATTTTGACGGTCGCCGCGCTTGTTCTCTTTAAGGGCACACTGACTTTGCCCGGCATCGCCGGATTGATTCTCTCAATCGGCATGACCGTTGACACAAACGTGCTCATCTTCGAGCGTATTCGCGAGGAGATGGAGACCGGAAAAACCATCTGGTCTGCCGTCGAGCAGGGATTCGCGCGGGCCTTCGTCACCGTCATCGACACGCACGTGACGACCATCGTTTCCGCGCTGTTTCTCTTCGTTTTCGGCACCGGCCCCATTCGCGGCTTCGCCGTCACGCTGGTGCTCGGACTGCTCGCCAATCTCTTCTCCGCCGTCTATGTATCGCGCACGATTTTCATGTGGGTGCTCAGTCGAAAGGGACAGCGAGCCGAGACGTTAAGCATTTAACTAAATTTATAATCGATGGGTGATATGTGATAAGAGAAAGGCTTTAATCCAATCAACTATTACATATCACCCATCACATTATTATTGTTATGATTC
>CAZEZJ010000634.1:1330-2008 GCA_964516695.1 uncultured Blastocatellaceae bacterium | reverse complement strand
GTCCAGCCGCTCGCCGCGACATTGCTCCGGCGACATGTAAAGCGGCGTTCCCAAAATCGAGCCGACGCGCGTCAAAGAGCTGGCAGAGCCTGTCTGCATCGCAATCTGTTTATCGGTCGTGCGCTGTTCCAGAATACGCGTGCCCATCTCTTCCATGCTTTGTGCGGGCAGCATACGCGTGCCCGCCTCTGACTCATCGGCCTCCGGCGTGAACGCGAGCGTGCCGGCTTCGGACAAGTCCGCGTCCGTCTGCGCGGCAGGCGGCTGAATCTGCGTCGCCGCTTCGGATTGCTCTCCGGCGGCTGGCGGCGCGCTCGCGCCTCCTGTGATGAGCGTGGGCGATTCGCCGGACTCTGTGGGAGCAAATGAATCAAAGAGTGGCGGGCGCGGCGGCAGATATTCTTCCGCCGGGTTTGTCGAGGCAGGCTCGGCAATTTCATCGAGCTTGGCGATGCCAAAGTCCAGCACCTTGATGGTGTAGCCGCCGCGCCGGTTCGGCTCAAGCCAGATATTATCCGGCTTCAGATCGCGGTGGATGATGCCTTGCTGGTGCGCTTCGTCCACAGCCGAACAGGTCTGTTCCAGGATGTCTACAACCCAACTGAGCGGCAGGCTCGTTTCTTCTTCCAGGATTTCATCTAACGTGCAGCCGTCCAGATACTCCATGACTAAATACGC
>CAZEZJ010000634.1:0-1320 GCA_964516695.1 uncultured Blastocatellaceae bacterium | reverse complement strand
GACCTGATCCGCGCCGACGCGCGCGAATCCGAAATCCGTCACGTCCACGACGTTCGGATGGCGCAGGCGTCCAGCCGCACGCGCCTCGCGCCGGAAGCGTTCGACAAACTCGTCGTGCTGCATAAATTGCGGCGCGATGACTTTCAGCGCGACCGGGCGCTCCGTGCCCAGATGTGTGGCAAAGTAGACAGCGCCCATCCCGCCCTCGCCGAGTTGCTTCTCGATGTGGTACTTGCCGTCCAGCACTTCGCCGATAAGATTTTTTAGAGCCATGAGATAAAGTTATTCCGAGTTCTTCAAATACGATTGCGCTTTTAAAATCAACAAGCAGCTTGAGGCATGTGTGATGCGTCCATCTAAGACAATCAAGACCGCTTCGGCGAAAGGCATTTTAACAGTCTGCATGACTTCCGAGCCTTCACGGTCAGGCTGTTTGAATGTCAAGCCGCGTGCGAGAAAATGCTCGACCGGGCTGCTGACAATCGAAGTGTCCGTCTCCATCGCTCCCAGCTCAATCCACACGTCCGCTTCGATGCCCAGCTCTTCCGAAACTTCACGCCGCCCCGCTTCGAGCGCGGACTCATCTTCATCACGCCCGCCGCTCGCGGCCTCTATGCTCTCGCGCCCGACAGCATAACGAAACTGCCGTGTCAGGTAAACGTAACCTTCGTCGTCGAGCGGAAGCACAGAGACGCCCGCCTTCATCCTGACGGTTGCATACGATCCCGGCTCGCCGTCCGGCTGTATGACTTGATCTTCGATAACTTCAAAAAATTCGTTATGGAATTTCTGCGCCGTTTCCTTGATCGTCCAGGGGCCGTGTTTCGTCGCCATCTCTCTATTCCCTGCTCCTTGATGAGACCGCCGAAGGCGAAACTGTTCGATATAAAACCGGAGCCAACAACACACGAGAAAACACCACCGAGCGTCACAGACAGTCGCTTATCCGCGCCTTGATTCTACTTTTACGCGCCGCGCATGGTATAAGTTTTCCGTAAGCTTTACCAAACACTTTCAACCGGAGGCATTCTATTTTTAATGGTAACTAACAAGTCAGGTAGTAAATCAAGCAACGGGAAACCGGCCACGGCCAAGCGTATGAGCCCGTCTGAGGTCATCAATCATTTCGCCGAAAAATTCGAGATGAAACGCGCCGACGCCAAAGAATTTTTCAATGAGCTGGCCGCGCTCGCGGGCAAAGAGGTCAAGCGCAACGGCGAATTTGCGCTGCCGGGTTTCGGCAAGATGGTGCTCGCCAAACGCAAGGCGCGCGAGGGACGCAACCCCGCCACCGGCGAGACAATCAAAATCCCCGCCAAG
>CAZEZJ010000633.1:1492-2025 GCA_964516695.1 uncultured Blastocatellaceae bacterium | reverse complement strand
TCCTCACCGTCAAGGTTCGCTCTCGTTCTGCCGCCGCCGCCAATGCCGAAGGCCACATCCCGGCTCCCGTCGCTTTGATAACGAAACACGGCGTAGTCCAAATTGGCCCTGCCATTAGCCCAACCCGCCACGACTATCTTTCCATCCGGCTGAAGGCGTAGCGCACGCGCAGACCCGGCAGCCACTGTGGTGACTTTCCCGCCGACACCAAAGCCGGAATCTAAACTGCCATCGCTGTGATAACGCACCAGCGCTGGATTTGTACGGCTGCCGCAAGGTCATTATTATTGAAAGGCGTCAACACCTTACCACCGTTGCCAAAACTTGTGTCGAGGCTGCCGTCGGTATTGAAACGCGCGGTGGCAAAATCGTTATTGATCTCGAAATTTGTCGCATCGCCGCCCACCGCCACAATCTTGCCGTCCCCCTGAAGCGCCATTCCCGTCACGCCGTAGTAAAAGCCGATGGTGCTCGTGACCTTGCCGCCGGTGCCGAAAGTCGGGTCTGGATTGCCGCTGCTGTCATAACGCGCC
>CAZEZJ010000633.1:0-1482 GCA_964516695.1 uncultured Blastocatellaceae bacterium | reverse complement strand
AGGCGGGGAGCCGCTGCCGCCGCCGACCACGATTTTCCCATCGGGCTGAATCCGGATGGCGCGCGCGATGTCTATACGACCGGAAAAATCCGAGTAGACTTTCCCGCCTGCCCCGAAGCTTGAATCGAGGCTGCCGTCGCTGAGGTAACGCACCAACGCGTAATCGCCGGGACCCGCCGTTCCGGCCAAAAGTATTTTCCCGTCCGATTGAATAGCCACAGCATAGCCGATGTCA
The DNA here is from genome assembly GCA_964516695.1 of uncultured Blastocatellaceae bacterium. GTDB lineage: Bacteria > Acidobacteriota > Blastocatellia > Pyrinomonadales > Pyrinomonadaceae > DASVTR01. Next base: position 1,247 of record CAZEZJ010000633.1, on the reverse strand, counting down.
CCGCCGCCAAATAAGTCTGTGGCGACTTTACCTCCGATGCCAAAAGTAGTATCGAGCGTGCCGTTACTGTGATAGCGCGCCAGCGCGAAATTCGCATTGGTTCCGCCCGTCGCAGTGCCCGCCGCGATGATTTTCCCGTCAGCCTGCAAGGCGATGGAATAAATCGTGTCGTGGCCGCCGAAAAATTCCGTCAAGACCTTTCCCTCTGTGCCGAATCTAAAATCGAGCGCGCCGGCGGCAGCGGCTCGAACTTGATGCAGGGATGAGGCCGAGAATAACAAGGCCACAGCTACCAGCAGACTGAGAGTCCCTGGTCGTGAAATCTTCCTGAGCAATGATTTGTTTAAGTTAAGCGTTTTGATTTGAGCGTGTCTAAAAGCGTCTTGATAATTCATAACAGGGAACTTTCCGGGTAAATCTTTGATGGCTGTCAGGCAACCGGTTGTTTAGATTAAAGGGGAATTGTTGGGCACCAAACTGCAAGGCAAACAGGCAGAATTGGATAGCAGAATACAGATTGTAGGGGGGCTTAACTTCAGAGGCTGTCAGGTTGAACTTCTTGATAAATCAATCTTTAACAGAGAGCGAAGAGCCAACGGCTAACAATCTGAATTGCCATTATCTCTTATCATCGGGTGCTGAGGCAAATGGGCAACCGGACTCGCCGTGCTTGGTGTCCAGATAGGTGCGCGCTTCCCAGAGCTCCGGAAAGAATTTTTTCTTGAGCGTGGTGCGCAGGTAGCCGACGCCTTCCGAGCCGCCTGTGCCGCGTTTGGTTCCGACCATGCGCTCGACCATGCCTATGTGATGCGCGCGCCAGAGCGAGAAGTACTCGTCGTGTTCGATGAGGCTTTCGGCCAGTTGAAATTCTTCGTAACGCTCTTCAAAGTGCGTCAGGATTTCCAGCACTGCACGCGTGCGCTGGCCGTAGAGCTTGCGTCTCTCTTCTTCGCTCTGGCCTAAATCGTCCGCAGGGGCGTCGAGGCCGCGCCGACGCAAGAGAGCGTAGAAAGCATCCGAGAGCGAGGGCGCGGAGAAACGCGCAGCGAGCCGTTCGGATGCAAACTCGTCTTCGCGAACCTCTTGCAGCGATCCTTCGTCCTTGTGGCCGGAAGCAAATTCAATCTCGCGGAATTGCATGGACTGAAAACCGCTCGCGGGCTTCAACTCATCCCTGAAACCTAAAAAGCTGATGGGCGTCATCGTCTCCAGGATGTGAATCTGGTTGACCAGAATCTTTTCTATTT
>CAZEZJ010000632.1:0-2044 GCA_964516695.1 uncultured Blastocatellaceae bacterium | reverse complement strand
GCCGCAGACCGTTCCCTTTATCTTGCCAAACGGACAGGCAAAAACAGAGTTCAGGTTTTGGACAACGACCCGACCGATTCGTCAAATCCTGATGCCAACGAAGAAGCCACTTAAGAAAGAACACGGGCGGCGCATCCTCGGGCGCGTCGCACCGGAAGAGTTTATCGGGCGTGATGACGCGCTCGCGGAGATCGTGCGACATGGCTCGCGCGGCGCAACGGCGCGCGGCCTCTTGCTGCTCGCCGCGCCCTCTGCCGGTGCTTCGGAACTCCTGCGTCAGGCTTACGACCAACTTTTCCACCAGCATGAAAATGTTGTTCCGATTTACTTCGCGCTGACGCGCAACGACCAGACCGCCACCGGAGCCGCACGCCATTTCCTGCACACCTTTCTCCTGCATCTGATTGCCTTCCGGCGCAACGATCCGACGCTCAGCGATGCCGCTTTGACCATGAACGATTTGTTAGAGCTGGCCGCGCCGCCGGACTTTGAATGGATCGAGAGATTAGTCGCAGCCTGCGAGCGCGAAAGACAGCGCGGCGACGAGCGCGCCTTTATACGCCTGTGCCTGAGCGCGCCTGAGCGCGCAGCCGCTCGCGGTGCGTTGACCTTAGTGATGATTGACGGCCTGCATGTTGCGGAGCATCTGGCGGGCGAAGTCTCTCTGAGCATGGAATTCGCGCAGGTTCTGATGCGCACCGAAGCGCCTTTATCTCGGGGCTGCGCCGCCGCGTGCTTGATCTGGTTCATGCGGCGCGCGGAAATTTTGACAAGGCGGCCACGCTGCATCTGGAAAATCTGAGCGAGCCGGATGCCCGTGCGATGGTAGAGAATCTGGCTCGCCGCGCAGGCTTAGCCGTCAATGAACAGACCTGCGATTTAATCGTCCATCAACTCGGCGGCAGCCCGTCATTTATCACCGCGCTGGTGCTCGCAGCTCAGGAAAAAGAAGTCGCGCTCGACAGTTTTCGTAACTGCCAGCAGCTTTATGTGGACGAGCTGATGGGCGGGCTGATTAATCGTCACTGCTCATCAATTCTCGAATGCATCGCACCGCAAGCGGTTACGCGGCGCACGCTCGTGCGTAATCTTTACGAAGCGATGGCGAGCGACAGCGGCAAGTCATCCGTCGAGAGCTGGCGAAAAAAGATTGAGGTGGATGCAGAGCAGTTTCAGCAAACCATGCGCGGCCTGCACATACACGAGTTGGTGAGCTTTAATGCCGGTATGGTGGAAGCCGCCGCCCTCTCTTCCGTCTGGGGAGATTATTTGCGTGCGCGGTATCGGCTTGAGATTTTGGCGGAGGCACGCGCGCAGGTGGTGGCTGACACGCTGCTGGACAGCCTGAAGCGTGCGCCGCAAACGATGGCGAGACATTATCGCCGCGCGACCGCGCTCGGCTTGCGCGAGCTATTAACTCTCTTTAATTGCCAGCGCGTGCCATCGGGTCTCTTGAATAATGACCGCTTCAGCCGCAGTTACAAGGGAGCAGAGGCGGAAGAGATTGACGCCGGGTTGGATAATGAAACGGAGCTGATTCTCCTGCCGCAAGTGATTCATGCGGCAAGCTGTGCTGCCTTTTACCCGCCGATTCAGCAGGCGATTGACGAGGAGCGTTGCGCCGTCGCGCATGGCTTCGATGCGGGTCATTATAACGACGCGAGCGAAGTGGTGTGGCTTGCCGCAGAGATTGATTCGAAGCTCGAAGCGGGACGCGGCATCACAGAGATTTGGTGCGACCGCCTGGAATCAGTTGCGCGTGCCTGCGGCTGGCAACGCGTGCGCCTGTGGCTCGTCGCTCCCGAAGGATTTTCCGCAGAGGCCAATGAACTGCTGGCAGAGCGCGAGGCTTACGGCTCAAGCAAGCAGCAGTTAGAGCTTTTGACGGCGCGACTGGGCGTTGACGCTTCTCCTTTTGGAAAAGACTCGGCGGCGCCGGACGAATTTGAAATGGTCATCCCGATGGGTGATGAAACAGAGCTGATTGCAGCCTCTACGCTTGAGCAGATCGCGCGCCGCAGCAACTTCCGCCCGGAAGCCATCA
>CAZEZJ010000631.1:0-2068 GCA_964516695.1 uncultured Blastocatellaceae bacterium | reverse complement strand
GTTTGATTTGGTCGTCGGTGATGCCTCGCTCGTCGCGGCGGAGCGTTTGCCGGAGATGTTGGGAGAGATGGTGCGCGTGGCCGCGCCCGGCGGAACTGTGGCGCTGAGCCTGGCGACGAATTCGAGTTTTGGGGAGTTCTTCTCGGTTTACTGGGAAGCGCTGCTCAAGGCAGGCTTCGAGAAACATGAGCACGATGTCGAATCGTTGATAACGGAACTGCCGACCGTCTCCGCCGTTGAAGAGATGGCCGAGCGCGAGGGGCTTGACTCGATTTCTTCTTGGACGAACATCGAAGAGTTTGAGTATGAATCGGGCGAGGAGTTTTTGAACGCGCCGCTGATTACGGATTTCCTGCTCAAAGCGTGGCTCGAATCCCTGCCCGGCGAAGAAGCGCAGGCGCGCGTCGCACAAGAGGTCGCGCGCATCATTGACGAGGAACGTCAGGATATGGACTTTGTGCTCTCGGTCAAAGCCACACTCGTCGTCGGCCGCAAAACGGAAGCGGAATAAAGAAGGCAAAAGGTAAAAGTAAAAAGGTAAAAGGAAGGCTGCAACCCACTTTTAATTAAATGGGCTTCTCCTACCTTTTACCTTTTACCTTTTTACTTTTACCTTCTTTAGCGTTTCTCGCTTGAATATTTATCGCTGGCGCGGCGTTCGTCTTCGAGCGGGCTGGCATCGGAGGCGCGCAAGCGCTCGCGGCGGCGGGCTTCTTCAAGGCGTGCTTCCTCGTCGGCCTCTTCCTGTCCGTCGCGGAAGGCGCGCTTGCTTTGGCCGAGAGCCTTGGCAAGCTGAGGCAGGCGGCTGGCCCCGAAAAGTAGAACCACGATGGCGAGGATGATGAGCAGTTCCTGCATCCCTAGCCCGCCGATTGCTAACATAAGTTTGTCCATTACGAAAATCCTCAGCCGCGTTGTGTGGCGCGAAAACGGCGACGACTGTTCTTATCGCTCGCCGTTGCCGTCGTCTGATTCATAGAACAGATATTTGCGCCACGTCTCATCGGCGCGTCCGAGATAGCGCATGATTTGCCGGTTGACGTGAAGCGAGAAGCCGCGCGGGCGGCGCAGCAGATGCATTCCGGCTTCTTCCGGCGTCCGGTTGCCCTTGCGATGATTGCAGCGCTTGCAGCACGCCACCAGATTATCCCACGTTGAATCGCCGCCGCGCGAGCGCGGATGAACGTGGTCGAGGGTTAGTTCAGCGGGCGGAAACTGCTTGCCGCAATACTGGCAGGTCGAATGGTCGCGCAGCAGAATATTTTTGCGCGAGAGCGAGCGGCGCTCAAACGGGATGTGTATATACTCTATGAGCCGGATGACGGAGGGCGCGTGAAGCGAGAGCTTTGCCGAATGGAGCATGTGGCCGTTGTGCTCTTCCATGCGGGCCACGCCTTTGAAAATCATTACCACCGCGCGCCGTTCGGTGCACACGTTAATTGGCTCAAAAGAAGCGTTCAGGACTAAGACTCGTCCATTCATATTGCCATCCGATATTACGTGAGCGCGCCCGTTAGTGTCAAAAACATTTACTGCTCGGCGCGCGAACACTTTGATGAGCAAGCTACTTACAGCGATGGCCAGGCACAAAGCAACTCTCTTAAACGGGCTTGACCCGTTGCACGAGATTAACAAAGCGCGGCTCGGAGCGCAGGTGGTCGAAGAGCGGTTCGGCGTTGATGAAAGCCATGAAGCCGGAGCGTTCTTCAATGGCGCGTTCGAGCCAACGGAACATCTGCTCGTCATCACCGAGGCCCAGATAGATGAGCGCGAAGTAGTAGGCCGCGACATACTTTTGCCCAGCCAACTCCTCCATATCGGCAAGCACCTGTAAGGCTTCTTCACGACGACCAGCGAGCGCGTAGGCATAGCCAAGATGGGCCAGATGCGTGAGGCTGCCGCCGGTGAGAATGACGGCTTGATTAAGCAGTTCAACGGCCTCAACGGTTCGGCCCTGCTGCGTGTAAGCCATGGCGATAATCCAGTGTGCGAAGTCGAAGCGCGGGTCCATCTCCAAAGCTTTGCGCGCCTGCTCAACGGCGCGCTCATACTCACGCGCAAAATAGTA
>CAZEZJ010000630.1:0-2070 GCA_964516695.1 uncultured Blastocatellaceae bacterium | reverse complement strand
GCCGCTTGCCCTTCAGCGATGACGCTGTGAATCAAGCCCAAATATTCTGCGAAACCGGCGGCGGAAAATTCTTCCATAAACTTAGTCGAGCCGCGCAATTCGACTTGAAAGACCACCGCCAACTCGCGATCCGCGCCCATTCGCTCCAGGTGAAGCTGCGCGATAAGACGCAGCTTTTCGCGCGGGTCTGCGACCGCTTCCAATTGCTTGCGCCCATCCGCGATAACTTCTTCCATCGTACGGTCGAAAATAGAATGCAGGATGTCCTCTTTGCTTTTGAAGTAGAGATAGACGGTGCCGTCAGCCACGCCTGCTTCGCGTGCGATGTCTGCGACCTTGGAGTTGAAGTAACCGTTGCCAGCGAAGACGCGCGTGGCGGCGCGCAGGATGGCCTCGCGCTTATCGGCGACGGCGGGACGAGCAGAAGAAGAGAGGGAACGAACGGAACGCATAAACTATTTTAGCTTTTGGATTTTAGATTCGCGCGCTGACTGGGCCAAACTTGGATTTTGAAAAGCTCGACTTTCGTTTGTTCGCTTAATCCAACATACTAAAGAAATCTAAATCCAAAATTGATTTAGCGAGGGGAGCACCGCTGAATGAACCATCACTCAGTGATGTGCTTAGCCTAAACCGAATGGCGCGGTTTTGTCCAACCAAGCCTAAAGAAAAGTCTATTTTCGCGGAAGCGTCGCCGCCTCTTCATCCTCTTCGAGAGCATCATGCTCCTCGGGCGGCAGGCTCTCGGGGGCCGCGATTTGCAGCGCGCCGTCGCGGAGGCGAAACTCACTTTGCGGAAAAGGAATCTCGATGCCAGCCTCTTTGAAGAGGCGATGAATACGGTAGTTGATGTCGCTCTTGATTTGCGGGTAGCGACGCGGGCGGTCTGTCCAGATGAGCAGACGGAAGTTGAGCGACCAATCACCGAAATCCAGAAATTGCACGCTCGGCTTCGGCTCCTTCAGAACGTAGTTGACATCCTCTGCGGCGCGCAAGAGCGTCTGTGTTACCAATTCAACGTCAGAATCATACGAGACGCCAATTGGAATCGCGATGCGCGAGCGCCGCTCGCCGTATGACCAGTTAATCAAATTCTGATTGACCAGCTTTGAATTCGGCACGATGGCCGCGATGTGGTCGTTGGTGATAACGACGGTGGTGCGCAAATTGATGCTCTGCACGCGGCCTTCTGTCAGTTTGCTGTCCGGGCCGGTGACGGTGACAAAGTCACCGACGCGCACGGGCCGCTCGAAGAGCAGGATGAAACCGGAAGCGATGTCGCCCGCGATATACTGTAAGCCGAAGCCGATGCCGACCGAGAGCGCCGTGAAGACGACGGCCAGCGTCGTCAGGTCTGCGTTGAAGGCGGTGCGGAAAGCGACGAGCGCGCCGATGACGATGATGAAGTAGTGAATCAGGCGCAGCAGCGTGTATTGCAGTCCGGCATCAATGCGCTTGCGGCCTTCCATGCGTCGTTGGAGAAACGCACGCAAGGAACGCGAGACCACCATCGCAATCAACAACGCGCCGAGGCCAATCACCACGCTCGTCAACGAAATCTCGAAATTGCCGATGGTGAATTTGTGATTGATGTAGGACCAAAGCTGCTTCAAGTAGCTCAGCCCATCTTGCAGCATCAGCCCCACACCGCTCGTCAGCCGCACTCTCGCGCCGCCCGCCATCATCGTCTTACTCAAACTCTCTGCCAGCACTCTTTCCCCTTACCTCTCTCGCCCGACGGAGCGAAACTCAAAATCGAGCGCACAAAATTCGAGCGTTCCTAAAAAAATCGAGCCGCGCGCGTGCGCTTTGGGGGCACGGCGGACGGCTCGCATGGGAAACGCTCTCGATAAATTTTCTGGCGGAGGGGACAGGACTCGAACCTGCAAGCGCTCGCGCGCGGCGGTTTTCAAGACCGCTGCATTACCAATTATGCTACCCCTCCGCTTACATCACAATATAACGCACGACGTTAGGTCGGCTCAACTCACCGCTGGTCAATCGTAAATAGTTAAGGAGCTTGTATAGAACAGCCAAAGAGAAATAGGCTGTTTCAGTGTCCAAGCGTTT
>CAZEZJ010000629.1:0-2071 GCA_964516695.1 uncultured Blastocatellaceae bacterium | reverse complement strand
CCATCAAAAGGTATGCGAGCAGTCCGGCTCCGTGTTCTGCGCGGTCGGTCCATTCGTTCCAGAGCCGCGAGGCGGTCTCGACGGCGCGAATCGGGCGGCTGTGAACAGTCACCAGATAGTTTGTGCCAAGAAAGATGTTTAGCTCGCGTAGTTCAAGATGATTTTCCGGGCCGACTAACTCCGCTTCGTAGAGCACAATGAAATAGTAGCCTTTGTACTCTTCAACCTTCGGTCGCTGGTGCGCGTTGCGGCAATCCTCTATCGAGAGCGGGTGGAAATTGAACTCTTCGGCCAGCTCCGCGAAATCCTCGCCCGTCGGGTCTGCGACATCGGCCCAGACGATATTCTTCTCGCCCAAACAAAAATCGCTAATCTCGGCAGCCGGAAAATCCTTCGTAAACGTCTTGGCTGAGGTATCCAGACAAATAGTCTTAATCAAGCGGCATCCTCCATTGAGTTGCGAATAAGCCAGTATAACTCTTCACGAAGTTTTTCCAAGCGTCAGGTTCTTCCATTAGGCGCGCGCTGGAATTTGCGAAACCGGGCTGGCAGGCGTGATTAGATTGCTGCCGGAATTTCGCGTTAGTAAGTGGAAGTGAATTCACAGCCTTGGAGAACCTTATGGCCGCAGAGCAGCTTAGTTTGACAGACAACGCCAGAAGCACGTTCATCAACAATCGCCTTCTCGGCACGATTGGAATCATCGGCGGCCCGATGTTGTTGATGGAAGCGCTCATTTTCGGTCTGGCGGTTGGCAGCCCAAGCCCGGCCCACCGTCTGCTCGGCGTCCTTGAACTCCTCTACATCGGCGGGTGGATGTGCAGCGCCGTCGGGATGCGACGCGCGCGCGTCACGGGCAACAACTGGCCGAGCACAGCAATCTTCGTCGTTCAAATGACGGGGCTGCTGCTGGCCGCTCTGTTTTCCGCGCAGGGCATTGTGCAGCCGAATCCTGATGCGAACAGCCTGTTCTTCAGTGTGACGGACGCGGCTTGGCCGCTCAGTCATCTGCTGATGCTCGCCGTGAGCTTTCTTGTTTGGAGGGCGGGAGTGTGGCGCGGCTGGCGCAAAGTTGCGCCGCTCGTGTGCGGTCTGGCTTTGCCCGTGTTCTTTGCCGCCAATGCAGCCGGCGCAAAAGAAGTCGGCCTGATTCTCTTTCCGGCCTTGTCCGCCATCGGCTTTATCGCTTTGGGCTACGCCGTCAGCACAACTCGACAAACGACAGCGAGCGCGTAAAAGTTATTCAGGGCCAACTTAACCAGGCGGCGGGCAGCCAATGCAACCGGCGCTCATGGCTTTCGGCCCTTAACAAGGAGAGGCTATGCGGGCGCAGTTGAGATTCCCCAGAGTGTTGTTTCTGATAGCGGGCGTTTATGGAGTGGTAGTGCTGCTACCGCAGTATTTTCTGGAAGCGAAGACCGGACGCGACTACCCGCCAGCCATCACGCATCCTGAATTCTATTACGGCTTTATCGGCATTGCCCTCGCGTGGCAAATTCTTTTCTTGATACTAGCCGCAGACCCCTTGCGTTATCGCGCCCTGATGCTTCCGGCGATGTTAGAGAAAGCTGGCTTCGGGATAGCGGTCTTTGTTCTTTACTTGCAACAGCGCGTTTCGCCAGTGATGCTCGGCGCTGGCATCATAGACTTGATTCTCGGCGTGCTGTTTGCCGTCGCATATCTGAGAACACCGGCTCGGCGCGCCGAAGATGCATAGTTAATCACAACGCCCTTCGCTTTCGCCTTCGCCTTCGGCCTTTTAACTTCCCCTTATCACTTAGCCTTCACCGAGCCGCTGATTTTTTTACGCGTCGTCTCGCCCGTCTTGAGCACGGGGAGTCCAAGGTCCACATCCATGTGCGGGCGCGGGATGACGTGTGTGGCGACGACCGTGCCAACGCGAGAAGCGGCGGCAGCGCCCGCATCAACCGCCGCCCGCACGGCTGCCACATCGCCGCGCACAATCGCCGTCACCAATCCGGCGTCAATCTTTTCATAGCCGACGAGTTGAACGTCCGCGGCCTTGACCATCGCGTCAGCCGCTTCAATCATCGCCACCAGTCCCATGCAT
>CAZEZJ010000628.1:0-2072 GCA_964516695.1 uncultured Blastocatellaceae bacterium | reverse complement strand
AGGCACAGTTTAGCGGCGGGATGGTGACGATGAGCGCATTCGCCGCGCGGGGCGGAGTCTCTGCTTTTTCAACCCCCTTGTCGAACGTCCATGCCACGGGCGTCGGCATCCGCCTGCGAAAAGGTAAGGTAGTGCCGGGCGAATTCGTCATCAAGGTGTACGTCTTCGATAAGCAAGACCTGGGCGGAGAAACGCCGGAACTGACAAAGGGCGGCTATAACGGCGTCGAGATTGACGTTGAGCCGCTGCCCATTCAACTCGCCCTGGCGTCGCGCAAATCGGCTAAGCCAACGAAGGCTTCGGCGCGGCGCAAACCGGCGACAACAACAATAGAGACTGCGGTGCCTGCTCATCGCGAGCGGCGGCGTCCGATTGTGGGCGGCATATCTATCGCACCATTAAACGAATTCTTCGTCGGCACCTTGGGCTGCTTCCTCAGACGCGTCTCGGCAGGGGCCGAGCAGATTTTCGCGCTGAGTAATAATCACGTCATGGCCGACACCAATCGGCTGCCTATCGGCACTCCAATCGTCCAACCGGGTCCCGAAGTCGTGCCGACCAATAGCGGCGATACTTTCGCCGCGCTCAGCGCGTTTATCCCGATTCAGTTTCCCACGACCCGGCTCAATCCTGTTGTGAACCGTTTCGACGCGGCGATTGCAGTGGTTTCCGATTTAAGTCTCATGCGCCGTGGCCGGATGTTCGGAATCAATAACTACTCTCCGACACTGGCGGCTCCGGTGCCGGGAATGCGTGTTATCAAATCGGGCCGCACCACGGGAGTGACGACCGGTACTATCATGGCAACGGGCGTTAATAATGTGCAGGTCAACTACGGGACTCGCACCTCCCCCCGAATCGCGACATTTAATGATACAATCGAGATTGTTGGTGATAGCGGCCCATTTAGCGCCCCCGGCGATTCCGGTTCGGTCATTCTCGATAGCGATAGCGGTCGTCCGGTCGCACTACTATTCGCTGGCGACGGTCGGACTACGACGGCATGTGACCTGGGCGGTGTTTGCAGACAATTTCAGGCGCTTCCTGTATAAGCTATCTTAGTCAGCGAATCCTGATTGACACCGAATCATGCCGGACAAGCGGCGGCTGTGGACAATCTGAAGTGTGTAGCATGGGCCTTCTCAAACGCCGGAAAGATGGCAGAGAGTTATACTATGAGCAAACGAAACACACATGTCCCCGGCCGTCCCGCTTCGCCAGAGCCACCGAGCAAGCTCGTCGAGCTTACTAACTCGCTGCGTAATCCGGCTGTCACTAAGGTCGGCCTCACGACTACTGCTGACGGAAGCTGGGCCTTAATGGTCTGTGTTCGACCGGGCACTCATACTCCGGTCAAAGCCGTCGAAGAAGTTTGTCCTGATTACCCCATCGTATATCAGGAGGAACCCGACGAATTGCCGGTTGCCAGGCCCGCTTATCCGGCCCGCGGCGAGTAGCATGGCTTGAGTTCACGGACAAGCAGCAGGCAAAGGCGTTGCAATGTGGCGTCAAGATAAAGAGAGCTTCATCAGAGGCTCTCTTTATTTTTCTTATTCTTGCGCGGGCCGGATAAAAGTTTTAGTAATCGCAGCGGGCAATGATGAAAGAGAGGCTACCAGAGGCGCCAGCGTTGAATGAGTTGGTTGGGCGGCACTCCCGCCCAGACTATTTATGTTTGCCTAACGGCGGCGAATGTGTCGCCGGTACCACCTGCGCCCGTGCCAGCCCTGCACATACCAACCGAGCTTTGATAAGGGGTCAAGTTCCTGAATCCAAAACCCACCGGGTTTGAGTTCGCTGGTGTTAACAACACGCCCCACCTCGATGTCGGCCACGACGATGCCTGCTCCCTCGCTGCCGTCGCGGCGTGCAAGTATGTTACCCGCCGCATCACAAATAACAGCTCCGCCACCGATGACAGTGTCATACGCCATCGGCAGCAACGGTGTCTGGCAGCGGATGCGGCCACAATGCGTCGCTTCAACGACCGGACAGCCGACCAGCCTGGCGAACGGCGCGGCCCAAGCGGTGTAGCGTTCTATCGAAGTTTGAAGATAGCGCTGAAAAGGTAG
>CAZEZJ010000627.1:0-2081 GCA_964516695.1 uncultured Blastocatellaceae bacterium | reverse complement strand
AGCGCACGGCTTATGCTTTTCCGTGAAACCGAAAGTTCGCATCCCCGCTTCGTTGAGAAATATTTTCATCGAACTGGAAAACGACATCGCCGGTTTTAGCACTCCCAACAATGGCTACTTGGCTAGTTGGGCCAAACAGGGCATCCTCATGCTCAACACCGTGCTGACTGTCCGCGCCAGACGAATCGGCTCGCACAGGGGCAAGGGCTGGGAGACTTTTACCGATACGATTATCGAGCGCGTTAACGACAAAAGCGACCCCGTGGTGTTCGTCTTGTGGGGTAAAGATGCGCAGAGCAAGCTTGAATTAATTGATACGAAGCGCCACATCATTCTCAAAGCGGCCCATCCTTCGCCCAACTCAGCCCACCGCGGCTTCTTCGGCAAGCGTCCCTTTTCGGCTGTCAACAAAGCTTTAAGGAAAGCGGGCAAACCGGAAATCAACTGGCAGATTCCCAACATCTAATCGGCAACCGCGTTTTCTTACACTTCAGAGATTTACTCTCTGCAAGCATCATCCTCGCTGTTCGGGCTTCTTCTCGTAAAGACCGAGGCCGAGGCCAAACTTCGCGGCGGCGCGGCGCAGGGCCATTAGCGCTGCGTCCGAGTTTGAATTGTTAATATGCTCCCACCTCTCGGCTGAATAAAAGGATTTAGACTGATACCACGTCAGCGCCTCTTTGTTTCCCTTGCCCGAGTTGCAAATAAGACAGGCTGGAACAATGTTCTCGATCTTATCAGCGCCACGCTTAGAAAGGGGAACGAGGTGGTCAATGGTCAGGCCCTCAATGGAACCGCAGTAGGCGCACTCATTGTTGAAATAGCTGAATCTTTGCGCTAGTTGGAGTGCGGAATAAGGAATGTACTCGCCCTGTGTTTTTGCAATCCGACGCTTGTGCGCGTGTCTTGCGCTGGTCGCTTTGCCTTTGGGTGTGCGTTTGTAGCGCTGCTTTGCCGCGCGCTTGTTATTGGCCTTTACGCTGTCAGGTAAGACGGTTCGCGGTTTTTTATTCTGAGCGAGTCTGATGCTTTGAGTTTCTGAGTCACATGCCTTGCACGATGAGCGTAATCCGTCGGCGCTATACTTTTCGGGGTAGAACGAATCGCAAGATTTAACAGCCTTGCATCTGCTGCATCTTTTTTGAGCCGGAGGGTTCTTTTTTTTGGCTGCGACTCGTTGCCTCCACCTCTTGGCCGACAGCGCGGGCCGTTCTGGATGCGACGCTTTGTACGCTTTAGAGTGTTCATTAATGCAGCGAAAGCAAGTGTGGTTCGAGCGGTAACGCAGACTCTTACCCGTACTCTCATAGTCATGCCCGCGAGAGCAAAGCTTGCCCAGATAAGACTGTGAAGCAGAAGACTGCATTTACTGCGACTCCTGCTTCTTGTCGTACAGAGATAATCCGAGTCCGAACTTAGCCGCTGCTCTGCGGAGTGCCATTGATTCACTATTTGAGCTACTGTCGCCATAACCGCGCACCTCTTCGTCTTCCTGCCCAGTCGCTTCACGATAGACCAACCCTTCGGCGCAAGGGATAGTGATGCGTGCCACCAGCACGAGCTTATTGCCGATTTCCGTGACATGGCGCACTTCGTAGTTCCAGCCCGGCGCGTAGAGGTCTAGGAATTTAACGGCTGTGTACCACGGAATGAACTGAATCTTTTGCCCGCCGACCGTCTTGGATTTCAGCAAGCGCGGCGGGATTGGTTTTGAGAGGTCGTTAATAATGTCTGCAATGGGACGCAAACTCATCCGCTTGTTCCTTTCGTCAACATCAGAGTCGGGCCGCAGCGCTCGGCAACAAACGCGCTCCTTTTTGTGCTTAACGTACAATCACCTGGCGAATCGCGCAACAGTTTTGACGGCTCTCCGCGAGCCGAAAGCGCCTGCGGTTGACACTTCCGTTCGATGTACTGTAATTTCATTGTTCGTCATCAAGCGAATCTACGAATGGGGCGCGATTAGACCAAAGCCCATTGTTTTCTTCGCTGAACTTCGTCTCTGGCAGGCCGTGCGTAAAATCACGTCCCGTTCGTCTAGTGGCCTAGGACACCGCCCTTTCACGGCGGCGACACGGGTT
>CAZEZJ010000626.1:0-2091 GCA_964516695.1 uncultured Blastocatellaceae bacterium | reverse complement strand
CGCGGCATACTTTTCCGCGACCGCCGCGCGTTCTTCTTCGAGAGCTTGGCGCAGGCTTTCCGCTTCCTCCGCCTGGCGCTTAATACGTTTTAGATATTCGGAGGCGTCGCGCGCCGAAGTGCTGACGTGTTCGGCGGCGGCGCGCACGATTTCCTGTGGAAAGCCGAAGCGACGCGCAATCTCAATGCCCGATGAAGCTCCCGCCAATCCGACTAGCAGGCGGTAGGTCGGCTGCAAAGTCTTCTCGTCGAACTCGACGCTGGCGTTGATGACCGCATCCTCGTTGGCCGCGTACATCTTCAGGCCGCTGTAGTGCGTTGTCGCCAGCACGTGCGCGCGGCACGCGTGGCGAAAGTGGTCCACAACGGCGACGCCGAGCGCCGAGCCTTCTTCCGGGTCCGTGCCGGTCCCGACTTCGTCGAGCAGGACGAGCGCGGGCGCTTCGCAGAGCGAGAGCATCTTTGAGATGTTGGCGACGTGGGCCGTGAAGGTCGAGAGGTTTGCGGCCAGAGATTGCTGGTCGCCGATGTCTGCCAGCACCGAAGCGTAAAACGGAATCTGCGCGGAGCGTGCGGGCACGGGCAGGCCGGAGAGCGCCATCAAAGAGAGCAAGCCGGCGGTCTTGAGCACGACGGTTTTGCCGCCCGCGTTAGCGCCCGAAATAATCATCAACGGATGCTCTGCGTCGAGCTTGAAGGAGACGGGCACGACCGCGCCGCCCGCCGCACGCAAGTTTTCTTCGAGCAACGGATGGCGCGCAAGCTCAAGCTCAAGCGTGCCGCCCTCATCAATCAAGGGGACGATGCAATTAAACGTTCTCTGAAAAGCGACCTTCGCGGTGATGAAGTCAAGCTCGGCGACGGCGCGCGTAGCCATCTCGATTGACGGCAACTCGCGGCGCAATTCTTCGGAGAGCGTAAAGAGGATGCGCGTAATCTCGCGCTCTTCGGTCTCGCGCAAAGATTGCAGTTCGTTGTTGGCGTCAATGGTCTCTAAGGGTTCGACGAAGACGGTCGCGCCGGAACTGGAGACGCCATGCGCCACCCCGTGGACGCGCCCGCGATGGTCCGCCTTCACCGGAATCACGAAGCGGTCGTTTCTGACCGTCACCAACTCATCTTGAATTGCGGCTTCGCTGCGTCGCATCAGGCTTTCCAGCGAGCGCGTAATCTGCGAGCGCAGGCGCGCGATGTCGTGGCGAATCCGCGCTAGCTCCGGGCTGGCGCGGTCATCCAATTCGCCGCTCGGCAATATTTTTAACTGCACGCGCGCCGCGAGGCTGTGCAACTCGCGCGGCAAACCCGCCACCAACTCCCATAGCACCGGACACGATTCGCGCTCGCTCATCACCACAGCCCGCGCCGCCAAAGCCTGCTCGCACAACCGCGCCACTTCCAGAATAACGAGCGGCTGAAGCGACGCGCCCTCGATGCCGAGCAGCGCCAGCGCGTCCGCAGGGTCGCCCAATTCGGTGAACGACCACGCGCCGCCCTGTCGTCTTCGCAATTCCACAGACTCCGAGACGGCTTCAAGCGCGCGACGCAACTCAGCTAAGTCGCCAAGCGGCACAAGGTCGTCCACGCGCGCGCGGCCCATCATCGTTTGCGCACCGCGACGGACAAGCGCGCGCAATTCCGTATATTCCAGCGTTCTGAATGCTTGATGGTGCATTGCTTCGGATAACTATCTATGGATTCTTTTCTGTCCCGACTTATCTTAACACCCGTAGCGTGAGGCGGAAACACGGCTGGCGTTTGCAACCCGTCATGCGACGCAAACTGGCTCCCCGTTTGTTCGCGCAGAGACCTAAGAGCTTATTTTTCATCCTCCAAGACTCGCTTGCGCCGCCGTTGTTCCATCCCTTCCACCGCGACGGCAAACAGGCGTGCCACATCAAGGATGATGACAGATGCGCCGTCATCTTGAAACGTCCCGCGAGCGATGCTCGCCTCCGCGCCTTCGGCGGGCGGTCTGATTTCGTCAACGTGAATTTCGCGCAGATGCTCCGAACTGTCAACGGCGAGCGCCAGTTGCTCATCGCCGCGCAATGCGAGGATGAAAGCGGGCGCTCTTGGGGAAGCATCGGTAGCA
>CAZEZJ010000625.1:0-2108 GCA_964516695.1 uncultured Blastocatellaceae bacterium | reverse complement strand
GCGCCGACGACGAAGTGCAATCCTACAAGCAAGCGATTCGGCTCAAATCCGATTACGCCGCCGCCTACGAGCGGCTGGGCCTGGCCTACATGCGCATGAACCGCCACACGGACGCCGTCGCGGCCTTCAAGCAACTCGTGATGCTCAAGCCCGGCGACGCCGCCGCCTATGATAATCTGGGGTTGGCCCACCTGAAAGCTAAACAGGTGGCCGACGGCATAGAGGCTTTCAAGCAGGCCATTCAACTCAAGCCCGATTTCGCGCGGGCCTACTATAATCTCGGCCTCGGTTATCTAGCCATGGACAACCGCGACGCAGCCCTTGAGCAGTACACAATTCTCAAGACTCTCGACCCCGACCGTGCCAACAAGCTTTTCAATATGATTTACCCGTAACATCGCCCCAGTGAGGAAAAGACTATGAACAAACCGCTGCGCTCCTTGATGCAAACCCTTCTGCTCGCGGCCTGCGCGCTCATGCTTAACCCGAGCGGCTTCGCTGCGGCGGCGCAAGCTCAAGACGCCCACTGCGACAATCGCACAGCTCAATCGGCCCACGCCAATCCTCAGCAGAAACGCCGGCGTGTGCGCCGACGAGCAAGGACAACTCGCAGGCCGGTCAGGCGTGTGCGGACGGAGAATGTTAATACGACGATGGCAGCGCCACAGACAATCGGCATCATAAGAGGCAGTACGGATGTTGTCCCTTCCAACGTCTATGGCGCGCCGAACACTGACGCTCCATCCACGAACGGTCAGCCATCAACGCAGAGGAAGCCAATCATGGGCGGCATTCTGAACGGCAAAGCCATTAGCCTGCCGAAGCCGCTCTATCCGGCTATCGCTAAAGCGGCGCGTGCCAGTGGGACGGTCGTCGTGCAAGTCATTGTTGACGAGGAGGGCAAGGTGATTTCAGCGCGCGCCGTCTCAGGCCATCCGTTGCTACAGCAAGCGTCGGTGCAAGCAGCCTACGGCGCACGCTTCTCACCGACACAGCTTTCGGGCCAACCCGTCAAAGTTACGGGCACTATCAGTTACAACTTCGTTCAGTAGGCGGCGAGCAGAGTTTCGTTGGAGTGACGACGAGCGCGCCGCATGAGTGCATGACGACAACTCACCGGCGTCTTACTTCATGGCTTCGCTGACGAGCGCGGTCAGCGCGTTGTCCTGTAGGATTTTGTTGTTTTGTATATCGCCGTGGCGGTCGCAGGCGAAGACGGCGCTGCGGCGGCGTCCGGCCAAATCCTCAGCGAGCAACGAGCGGCGTGTGACGCGCCCGTCGCCCGGCGCAAACATCGCCAGCGTCGCTTCCTTGCTGCTAATGCGTCGATTCGTCGAAGTGCGAAAGCTGCGCGGGGCTGTCAGCGTTATCCAACGCCCGCGCTTCTCGTCGCGCAAGATGACGGGCGCATTCAAAGTCTCCTCACAATCGCCGCCGAAGGCAAAGAGCGGAACAGGCGACTCGTTATCCGTATCCGTTATCGCATCCAGCGCTTCGTGGAAACGCTTGGCGCGGCTGAGCACGGTCTCGAAGTAAGCATCCAACTCTTCCAGCGAGCCGCCGCGAAAGGGCGCGTAATCACCGAACACTTTTCCCTTCACATAACGCTGGCGAAAATCAGGGTCGTTGACCGACGCCCAGCCGTACTTGCGCCACACCGCTGGGTCGTAAAGGTCAACCTGAAGGGGCTGTAAGTTTTCGTCCAAAAAACGGGCTGACGCAGCGTGCGGAAGAAGCTGGAAGAGCGAGGGCGTGGAAAACGCGTCCTCACGCGAGAGCTTGTTGAGCAAGCGAATGCGACGACGCAAGCCTTCGGTGACGGAATAGCCGTCGAGCAGAGTACTGAAAGCGTCTGCCGAGCCTTCGTTCGGGGTGCCGAACATGATGATTTTGTTGATGTGAACAGCGCCCGCCCACGTCGGCACGATGGGAACGCCCGCGGGCGGCAAATCCTCGTCGCCGTACCTGGCGGCATAACGCGCGATAAGCCCGCCCATCGAATGCGCCAGCACGTTAAAACGCAAATCGGGTCGTTTGAGCTTGCTCTTCAAGCTCTCCAGACGGCGCACGAAATCACGCGCCGTCTCGACGTTGTCGCGCCGCCAATC
>CAZEZJ010000624.1:0-2113 GCA_964516695.1 uncultured Blastocatellaceae bacterium | reverse complement strand
ACGATAAAAAACGCCAACCATTCGCGCCAGCGCGGCCCGCGCAGCAGCCAGACAAAAGCGCCGCCTGCCAGCGCCAGCACAGCGCCAACAGCATACGCTTTAACAGAGAACGGCAGACCTGCGCCCGCCGGCAGCGATGATGAGAGATAGGCAAAGCCAGCCGTCAGCAGCGCGAGAGCACTTAACCCGACGGCCCACGCGCGCCAATCGTCACGCAACACGGCCATCAGCCCGCCCACCAGCAAGACTACCATCAGCGTGTGAGCGTGAATGAGCGGCAGCAATCCGGCGATGATGCCCGCCGCAATCATCCGCCGCAACAAAGAAACAGCGACGCGTGGACGCATAGCGTCAGGCGCTTGGAGATGAGTTGAATGCTTCGCAGCCTGCCTGGCGGCGCGTCTTTGTTTCTTCGTTTTCTTGCCTTCTTGCTCTGCGTCTAAGCGCATCTCCGCGTCGTCTTCGTCGCCTGTTCTCGTCGCTTGCCAGAAGAGTGTGAAGACGATGAGGGCGAGCGGCAGGGCGAAGAGGATGCCGCGTTGAGGCACGAGCAGCGTCGTCAGCGCGTTGCCCCAACGCAACGTCGGCCCGCTGATAGTGTAGGCTTGAGAGAGTTGCACCAAGTAGTTGAAGAGGCCGATGCGACTCTCGCGCAGTTCGCGCAGAAAGCGCACCCAGCCGAGGCCGCCGCTGAAGAGAATCAGCAACGCCGCCACCACCGCCGCCAAACGGTCGCGCACGAGCGCCAGCGTCCAGCGATGCAGCAGCCCGATGAGCGAAAGCGCCAGCACGAAATTCTCGATGAACATCGCGTCGCGCAAGCTCGCGCCGCCCCGCACAAACATCGCCGCCACGAAATCCACGAGGAACGGATAGGTAAAATGAGCGCCCGCGAACGTCGGGTCTTGCGGCGGAAAGTTTGCGCCGCGCGCAAAGCTCGTGATAACGCTCAGGTGAAAAGGCAGGTCGCCGTAGTTGTTCTGTACGCCCGTGAAAATCCCTTCGGGCAACTCAAAGTATGCGCGCTCGAAGACGAACCACAACAGCACGGCGATGAGCGTGTAAAAGACAAAATAGGCGGTCGTGCTCCAAGATGGGGACGACACCGCGCGGCGCACTCCGTGCGATACACGCTGAAGGTCAAGGCTAAGCGCCGCCCTCAATTCGCTTTTTCTCAACAGCGCCAGCGGCGAAGCCACAACCAGCGCCGAGAGCGCAAGCGTGAGCGGATTTAATCCCAGCCAGGAAGCGAAGACGAAGCCTGCGAGTCCGAGCGCGGCCAGCCCCGTACACGCGCCCGCAGAAAGGCGCGCAACGGGCGACCCGTCTTCATCATAAAGATAGGTTGCCAGCGCACCGCCAGCCGTCGCGATGAGAGTTAAAGCGAGAGCGATAAGCATAAAGGAGAACTATGAACGATGAACGCGGAACGATGAGCGTAAAGCTTTTGCCTTTACTTCATCGTTCCGCGTTCATCATTCATACTTTTCTTCAGACTGCTTCCGACAAACTGGTGAAGGAGAAATCGCGCACCTTGAGCGCGGGCGCGAGCACAGGCAGATTCGCGCCGACGCGCTCCGAGCCGGTGATGCGCACGGCGGGCGACATCGCCTCTATGTTGTTCAGCATCTTGACGGGCGTTTCGTTGAAACGAAAATTATTGACCGCCGATTTGATGCGCCCCTGTTCGATGAGAAACGTTCCGTCGCGCGTTAGGCCCGTAAAGAGCACGGTCTGCGGGTCAACGAGGCGGATGTACCAGAGACGCGTGACGAGCACGCCGCGTTCCGTCGTCTTAATCATCTCTTCGATGGACGTGTTGCCTCCGTCAATGATGAGATTGGACGCGCCGGGCGTCGGCTCCGTGCCCTGCTTCTTGGCCCAGTAGCGATTGTAGTTGAGATTCTTCACCACTCCTGCGCGGACAAAATCCATGCGCCTGGTCGGCAAGGAAGCGCCGTCAAAGGGAGCGCCCGGGCCAAGCGCGTAAGCGGGGTCTGTGTAGATGTTGACCTGCTCGCCGAACAGTTTTTCGCTGAGACGATTGCCGCCGCCCTTCTTCGAGAGAAAAGAGCGGCCCTCGTCGGCCTGCCGCGCGCCGAAAAAGCCGAGC
>CAZEZJ010000623.1:0-2130 GCA_964516695.1 uncultured Blastocatellaceae bacterium | reverse complement strand
ATGAGGTCGCGAAGGATTTCATCCTGACGATTACCAACGAGAACGGCAAGTTGATGGGACAGCCGACCGGCGAGTCGAAGGCCGAGTTCAAGCCCGAAGAGACGGCGGAAACCTTCTTTTCAGCGGAAGTCAACGCGCGTCTCAAATTTGCTACGAACGACCAGAACGAAGTGACCGGCGTTCTAGTCTCCATCGGCGGCAAAGATTTCTGGGCCAAGAAAATTAAATAACGAGAAGAGGCGGTAAGACTCTTATGAAGCTCAAGCGGCGGCTGCTATTTTCAACGCTTCTCTGCCTGTCGTTGCAACTCGCGCTATTGCCGCACGCGGCTGCGGCGCGTGCGACTGATTTCTGGGACGAGCCGGGCGTGCGCCTGCTCAACCAGCCGCTCTCGGAGTATAGAGCGCGGCGGCAGAAGTTGATGGGCGAGATTAAGGATGGGGTCGTCGTCATCCTCGGGAGCGTCGAAGAGAGCGCGGGCGTCGAAGCGCGTTATCGCCAGAACAACTGGATGGCTTATTTGACGGGCGTGCGCACGCCCGGTTCCGCCGTGTTGCTCGTGCCGCAAGGTTTGCCTTCGTTAGGCGGCGCGCGTGAGATTGTGTTCATTCCGCCGCGCGATTTGAGGATGGAGCGCTGGACGGGCGTGCAACTCGCGCCCGGCGAAGAGACAGCCAAAGCTTTCGGCGTCGAGCGCGTGCTGCCCGCTATGACGGGCGGCGCTGTTCAAGTCTCGGCGGATGAAACGGCGATTAATCCAAATGATAATCTGCTCTCGAAATTGAAAGAGGCATCAATGCTTCCCGCCTTCAAGAATGCGCAGGGGCAGAGCACGATGAAGCTCTACACGATTGCGCCGCGCGGGCCTGTCAACGGCTTCGTGCGCGAGTATCGCTTTGTCGAGCGCGTGCAGAAAGCCCTACCCGGTGTTGAGGTCGTCACGGGCGAGCGAGTGATTACCAACACGCTCGGAGAGATGCGTAAAGTTAAATCAACGGCGGAAATGTCGCTGCTCCAGAAGGCGATTGACATCACGGGCGAGGCGCATCGCGACATCGCGCTGAATTTGAAGCCCGGCATGTTTGAATATGAAGTGCAGGCTTTGCTGGAAGCGGCTTTTACCCGAAACGGCGCGGAGCGGCCCGGCTTTCCTTCCATCGTCGGCAGCGGTATCTACTCGACCATCCTGCACTACAACGAGAATCACAAAAAGATTGACGACGGCGACCTGATTGTCTGCGACATCGGCGCGGAGTATTCGCTCTATACCGCCGACATCACGCGCACCTATCCGGCCAACGGCAAGTTTACAGAGCGCCAGCGCGCCATCTACCAACTCGTTCTCGACACGCAGGCGGCAGCCGCCGCACACTACAAGCCCGGCATGAGACTCGGTGACCTTGAGAATTTTGCTCAGGCTTACATGCGCAAAAGCCCGCTTAGGGCGCGCGACGTGGACGGCAAAGAATACACGATGGACCATTTCTTCATACACGGCCTCGGCCATTGGCTCGGCATGGACGTGCATGATGTCGGAGACTACATGCTGCCGATAGCCGTCGGCTCTGTCTTCACCATCGAACCCGGCATTTATATTCAGACGGAAAAGCTCGGCGTTCGCATCGAAGACGACTACGCCGTTATGCCCGATAACACGCTGCGCAAACTGTCGGACAAAATTCCGTCAGCGCCGGACGACATCGAGCGCTTGATGAAAAGCAAATAGGAAGTTGGAAGTTTGATTGAATGATAAAAGCGTGGCTGCTCATCTTGAGCAGCCACGCTTTTATCGCTTCGTAGTCACTAAAACTCTTGGCCGGTTAGTCTCTGTCTCCAGAGTTTAAGAGGCTCAGGAGCGCGAGGAAGATGTTGAAGGCGTCTAGATAGAGCGAGAGCGCTCCGGCGACATATTCGTTCGTTGGATAGTGGCGAATGATGTTCGACGTGTCGTAGAGCACGAAGCCCGCGAACAAGAGCAAGGTCGCCGCCGAGATGGCGAAGGCGAAAGCGCTTGAACCGACGAACAGGATGTTGAGCAGTCCGGCGAGAATAATCACAATCAAACCTGTGACCACCAACCCGCGCAAGAAGCTGAAATCCTTTTTAGAGATGAACACGTAGGCCGTCAGG
>CAZEZJ010000622.1:0-2131 GCA_964516695.1 uncultured Blastocatellaceae bacterium | reverse complement strand
AAACATTGGTAGAGCAAACAACGCGGCGCGGCACAGGCGCAGCGCGCCAGCGTGCAGCCTATGCGCAGTCAAGCCGCTACGAAGATGTCGTTGATTTAATCGTTGCCGAAACTCGACGGGGAACGAGTTGAAGAAGGCAAAAGGTAAAAGGCAAAAGGTAAAAGTAAGGAAAAGATGAGAGGTACAAGAGAGACCCGCGCCGCTGCGATTGTTAAAGCGATTTGCCTTCTCACTTTTGCCTTTTACCTTTTACCTTTTTACTTCTACTCGTCTCTCATCAATCCTGCGACGATGAGCATGACGGCTCCGGCGGCGAGCAAGCCCCAGCCCCATTGCATCTCTATCATGCTCATAAAAGCATCGCCCATGCCCTTGAACGGGTTTGCCTGGCCGTCAGGCAGACTCGCCATATTCTTCGCCATCTCGGTCTTGGCTTGTGAAATTCCAGAGCTGATGTAATAGAACGTGTAGGCCACAATCAGCAGCGCGCCGAGGCCCGGCCATTTCAGCATCCCGTAGCGCTTCATCGCGGCGAGCACGATTGAGCCTACGCCGCAGAGCAACAGGAGAAAGAAGCCCAATCCGGCGAGACTGGAAAACTGGCTCAAGCCGTAGTAGTTGAGAGTGAAGAAGGGAACGCCGACCAGCGGTGTGAAAAGGCCGACGAGCAGCAGCGACGCGCCCGCGAAAGAAAGGATTTGCCTTTTGTTGAAGCCGGACTCTGCGACAGCAGCAATGGGAGCGGCGGGCGTGGCGAACCAATAATTACACGGCGGGCACATGGCCGAGTGTGGCGCATACTCCTTCCCGCAACTCGGGCAGTAGTTCATAGGCATGGGGGTTTTCTAGCTCCTCAAATTAGATTTGGCATGGACGTTACGGTTAACATCAGCAGAACGTCTGTTAAGTGTGAAAGCGTTGGCATTGCAGTTGAAAGTCAGGCGCGCGCATTTGTTGTGAAGCAAGGGCAGCGCAAGGCTTTAAGAGGCAGTCTTGACAAAGGCTGTTTGTCAATAGTCTGACCGTCAAACTCAATATAGCATGAATTCGGTGGCTGAAAAGACGATTTTTCAAAAGGCGGAAAGGGGAAAAAGGATGCGCAGGCTTGATTATCAATTGGTTGATGTCTTTACAGACAGGGCGTTTGGCGGTAACCCGCTCGCCGTCTTCGCTGACGCCGGAGAGTTACCGCTTCACTTAATGCAGGCGCTTGCCAAAGAACTGAACCTTTCGGAGAGCACCTTTGTCATGCCTCCGCGAGACGCGCGCGATGATTTCCGCGTTCGTATCTTCACCCCTGGGTCGGAACTGCCGATGGCGGGCCATCCGACCGTCGGCACTGCTTACATACTGGCTAGAGAAGGAAAAATCGCGCGCTCTGAAACAGAGACCAAGGTGAACTTTGAAGAAGGCGTCGGCACGATTCCCGTCAGCGTAAGCTTCAAAAATGGCGTTCCCGATTTCATAGAGATGCAGCAGCCGCTACCCGTTTTCGGCCCGCGCATCATGGAGGTTGAGAAAATCGCTCAGATGCTCTCGTTGGAGACGGAAGCGATTACGGCGACAGGGCTGCCCGTTGAAGTCGTCTCCTGCGGGGTGCCCTTTCTCTATGTCCCGCTCAAAAACCTAGAGGCCATCCGCAGGGTGCGTGTTCGCCTTGATGTCTGGGAGAGAGACTTGCGAGAGGTTGTGCCCACGGAGGTCTTTGTCTTCACGGAAGAGGTCGAAAACCCCGGCTCTCGCGTTCACAGCCGGATGTTTGCTCCTGCAATCGGCATCGTCGAAGACCCTGCGACGGGCGCTGCCAGCGGCCCGCTCGGTTGCTATCTGGTGCGCCACAAAGTCGTCGCGCCCGCGCCGCACGTCGAGATTATCAGCGAGCAGGGCATCGAGATGAATCGTCCGAGCTTCATCAAAATCGGCATCGAGCAGCGCGAGGGTGAGATTACGCGCGTCACCATCAGCGGGCAATGCGTCTTTATGGGCGGGGGCTATTTCGAGGTAGAGCAAGCTTGAGTCGCTCTGTTTATGGTCTCTTAGTGAATAGACTACAGCGTTTCTTCCCGCTATTAACTATGGAGCTAGTCTAGAACAGCACCGTGTTTCCGAACGATTTTCTTGATTAGAGCCT
>CAZEZJ010000621.1:0-2162 GCA_964516695.1 uncultured Blastocatellaceae bacterium | reverse complement strand
AACGAAAACGTTTTCGAAATCGGGGCGACGATAATCGTCCGGCGAAGCGAGGTCAATAATCTGGCCGTCGCTGTAGAGCCGCGTAAAGCCGCGCTGCATGAGGCTCATCACGTGGGCCGTCACCATCTGGCTGCTCGTGACCTGTTTTTTGGGCGCGCTCTTGCCGCGAGCGGTCGTCTTCTTCTTGGTTGCTCCGTTGCCGTCAGTCTCTATGTTGAGTCCGGCGACGGCGGGAAAGAGGACGTAAAAGCGTGTGCCTTCCGCGAGCGTGTCGAGAATTTCCTGAGCAGCGGATTCCGGCGAATCGCGTTGCACCTCGCGCCCGCAGACGCGGCAGTAGGTCGTGCCGACGCGCGCGTAGAGCAGGCGCAGGTAGTCGTAAACTTCCGTTTGGGTGCCGACGGTCGAGCGTGGGTTGCGGGTGGAATTTTTCTGGCGGATGGCGATGGCCGGAGCAATGCCGCGCACTTCGTCAACGTCCGGCTTGTCCATGCGTTCGAGAAACTGGCGCGCGTAGGCCGAAAGCGATTCGACGTAGCGACGCTGCCCTTCGGCATACACGGTGTCGAAGGCCAGGGATGATTTCCCCGAACCGCTGACGCCCGTGACGACCGTCAGCCTCCCGACCGGGATGGAAAAAGAGATATTCTTTAGATTGTTGACGCGCGCCCCGCGCACTTCGATGGCTTCTTCAATCATGCTGTAAATATTCGCCCGCCGTCGCATAGGAGAGAATCTGCGGCATCAGCGAAACACACATGATACATCGAATTTACGTGAGAACGAAACGCAGTCGGATGACGACGCCAGGCGCACGGCTGTGCGCTGATTTTGAGAGTTTTTGAAAGCACGCCTGGGCGCTCCAGCACGGTTAGGCCACGAAGCTGCTGCCGGAATTCGCGGAGCGCAGGGTAGCGCAGGTGCGGATGGCTTCCTCGTCGAGACACGCGGTGACATTGCCGCCCTCAATCACGTTTAGCACGTCCGGGTCGCGAAAGAGCTTGCGCAGGATTTCAGGCACTTCATCGGGCACGGGTCCGTCTCCCTTCACGTGCTTGACCATCTGCGGCTCTTCCTCAAGATACTCTGTGAGCATCGGCCAGCGCAGAGAGGCGATGGTCCAGAGCGCCAACTGCTCGCGGCTAATCTCGACTCCGGCCAGCGTGGCCGCAGACCTCTGAATAGCATAGGCGTTGATGAGCCTTTTCATCGCGCGGGGATTAGGCTCAAGCAGGGAGTCGAAATCGGTCAGCGCGTGTACCATGTCCTCTTCAATCTTCTGCGAGGCCAATCGTTTCACCGCCGCCTCGCGAAAGGCTTGCAACTGAAGCGCGTCTTGCCCTGTGCTCTGCAACGCCTCTGTAATCTCTCTTTCCGTTGTCATCGCCTGCGCCATCTGCTCGGCGGCGTCTCGCGCGGCTTCGATGCCGTTGGCGTCCGTGTCCGCCGTGCGGCCCGCGAGCAAGCGTTCCCAGTAAAGTTTCTGAAAATCGGGCGACATACGCGGAACTGAAGCGGAGAGTTGAAAAATCTTATCGAGAAAGAGATAGCCCAAGGGGCGGCCCGGCTCATCCACCGCGCCGTCGAAAACGTCGTAAGCCTTCGCGTAACTGCGGCCCAGCCAACGGCGGTCGGCGGCGACGACGAAGACAATGGATGTTTCTCGAAAGAGAGTCTGGATGCCTTCCATCAAGTCAACCACGTGGCTGCCCTGGCAGCGGTCAAGGTCGTCAATGAAGACGGCGACGGGCTGTCCAATCCAGCCGATAAGCTTGCCGAAGTGGGCCGTCAGATTATTCATCGGGTCGCGGCTCGTGTTCATGTAGTCGCGCGCGGCGTTGGCCGAGCCGGAGACGAGCGAGCGCGTGAACAACAGCAGGCTGCCGCCGAGCGTGCTCACGAGAGCAATCATCTTGCTCCACGATTCCGCGGCAGCGCTCATGGCCTTTACTTTGGCCGGGTCGGTGCTGCCCGCAAACACGGCGAGGAGTCGCTCAAGCGGCACGAAGTAGAGCAGCAGAAACAAGGCCCAGAAGATGAGGGCGGCGAGCAGGATGTATGAGCCGCGCCCGACGCGGAAACGCCACAGGTGTTCGCGCAGCCAGAGTTTTATCGCTCGCCACTTATGTTTTTCCCAAAGCTGTTGCACGGCTTGGCGAAAG
>CAZEZJ010000620.1:0-2188 GCA_964516695.1 uncultured Blastocatellaceae bacterium | reverse complement strand
CTGATTATTGCGGCGTGCCGAAGATGACAAACGAGGCCCACTCCGTAGGGTCCGGCCGGTGTCGTCTGACTTCAAGCATCGCCAGCCTGAGAGCTTCGGCGGGCGCGTTTGCGCGCAGGTGCCTGGCAAACGCTTGCATGAGTTCAGCCGTCGCGTCATCGTAAACGCTCCACAAACTCATCACGACGCGCGGCACACCAGCCAGTTGAAACGCACGCGCCAGGCCGATGACGCCCGCGTCGTGCGCTTTTCCGAGTCCGGTCTGGCAGGCGCTTAAGACGGCGAGGCGTGCGCGCAGCGGAGTCTGTTGTATCTCTCTGGCCGTCCACAGGCTTTCCACGCCGAGCGGCCCTGATAAAACGAGGAAGCCTCCGTCCAGAGGACGCGCGGCGTCGGCTGCGCCGTGCGTGGCGAAATAGAGAAAATCGGCCTGTGAAGCACGCGCTAGAACGGCATCGCGGGTCGCGTCTCTGCCGACGAGCGGCGGCGTCTTAAACATCTGCCCGACGAAACGCGCTTCGCGTTCCGCGTTATCCAAAGACTCCCAGCCCGCGCTCGGCGCGAGATACGGATTGCCGACAAACAAAGGCTCGCGAAAATGCGCCGACCACGCTTTCTCTCCACGGCCAATATCGAAGAGGCTCGGCGCAATCGTCACAGACATCGCATCAATCAGGCTCGACTGAGAATTAAACGGACGCAGAGCAGCAAACGGCACAGTTCCGAGGTCTAGGACGGGAACGACTATCAGGTGCTTGACCGATTTGAGCTGGCAAACGAGTTCGTCAGGAAGCAGCAGGCGCGCCAGCGCAGACAGCCGGCGCGTCAGCAGCGCTTTCGGGTTGACGGAATTCGGCGGCGGCGACGATGACGACCGCCCCGCGCTCCTCTGCGGACGCAGGCGCGGCGGAAGCCTGCGCGCCGCCAAATCCTCCACGTCCAGCGATTCGCGCAAGCTGGCTATCGACGATTCAATTTCAGAGCGCGTGAGGCTGGCGCTGTGAAAAGCGCGTATGCCTTCGCGGTCAATCAACCAGGCGCGAAAAACAGCTTGCTCTTCATCATAAAAAAGCACAGCCGTCTCTTTACGGAAATGTTCTGCAAGAATTGTTCTGAGGTGTGTGAGGTGTAGGTCTGAGGCATTCGCACCCTGGCTGTGAATCCCGCGCGAGGTGAGCAATCGTCCGAACCGCTCTCGATGTTCACCCGCCGCCGCCGCAAACTGCCTTTCGGCTTCCTTTACATTGAAAGCCTGCGGGCACGGCTGCCCGCTGGCGGCAAGCGGCCACAACAAAGCACAGATGAAGGCGCAAGGCAAAAGGATGAAAGCCTGACTCTTCAACTTGAGCCGCCATGCTTTCATCCTTTATCCCTCCGGGTTTCTACCTGTACTTCAGCGCCATTCGCCGACGAGGACAAATGGTGCCCAGTAAAACGGCGCGGCGTATTTCTTGCCCGTAATCATGGTCTGCTGCGCGGCGCGCATGGCGGTGGTCGGTGAGCCATCGGGCGTTGCCAGCAAACGTTTATAAAAGTCTGTCATCAACTGCGCGGTCGAATTGTCGGCCACAGACCAGAGGCTCACGCCGACGGTCGGTGCGCCCGCATACATGAAGGCGCGCGTTAATCCGATGACGCCCTCGCCCTTCTTCTGTTTTCCTAAACCCGTCTCGCAGGCCGAGAGCATGACGAGGCGCGAGTTTAAGCCGAGATTGAAAATCTCGTCGGTTCGGAGGAAGCCGTCGCCAGCTTTGTTGCCGACGAGCGAAAGCACCAGCCCTGTGAACTGCGGGCGCTCGGCGTTTAGCAAGCCGTGCGTGGCGATGTGAACGATGCGATAGTTCTTAATATCGGTCGTCCCGACTTTCGCTTCGTTCGCATCGAGGTCGAGCCAGACATCGGCGCGTGCGCCCGAAGCCCGCGCGAGTTTGGCGATTTGGTCAGCCTCGACGCGCGTGCCGTTTAAGCGTGCGAGTTGCAGGCCCGTGGCGGGCGCTGTCGTTGGCGCTCCGGCCACGTCTGTGAGCGCGCTGGCAAGCCCGAGGCCGCGCGTGTCGCCTGAACCTGGCGCTCCGGCTGCGGCCGTTCCCTTAGCGCGCGGGTCGTTTGAGTTAAACACAGGGTCGGCGACAATCAGCATGTCTTTGCCCGAAGCCCTCGCGCCCTGCTGGCGGATGACGCCAACGAC
>CAZEZJ010000619.1:0-2199 GCA_964516695.1 uncultured Blastocatellaceae bacterium | reverse complement strand
AGCGAATTAATTTATATGAAGATAATTGTCTTAATGAAACAGGTCGCGAACAAGGACGCCATCCTGCGTATTAACAAGGAGGCGACGTGGATTGAGGAGGGCGACCTTTCCTACGAAGTGAACGAATCGGACGGCTATGCGTTGGAAGAAGCGCTGCGTTTGAAGGAGAAGCTGGGCGGTGAAGTGGTCGTTTGCTCGATGGGGCCGCAGCGCGTGAAGAGTGTGATTAAGGATGCGCTGGCGCGCGGCGCTGACCGCGCCATTCATGTCACCGGCGATAATCTGGCGCACCTTTCTCCGTATGCGGCGGCGAGCGTGTTGGCGGAGGCCATCCGCGACGAACAGGCCGATTTGGTATTGACGGGCTTGCAGTCTGACGACTACGGCTACGCTCAAACGGGCGTCATCATGGCGGAGCTTTTAGGATTGCCGCACGCAACGATTGTCATAGAGGTTGATGCATCGGGCGAAGAGTTGCGCGTCAAGCGCGAGCTTGAGAGCGGTTGGTATCAATGGTACTCGATGCAGAAGCCGGCGCTGTTGACGATTCAATCGGGCATCAGCCAGATTCGTTACGCGACACTGAAGGGCATCATGGCCGCGAAGAAAAAAGAGATTAAAGAAGTGGCGGCGGCTTCGGATGCGACAGCCGCGCCCTCACACCAGCGGATTGAAAAAATTTATTTGCCGGAGAAGACCAAGCAAACGCAGTTTCTAGGCAACGGCGACGCGAAGGCCGGAGCCGTGGCGCTGGCAGAAAAGCTGCGCACGGAAGCGAGAGTTATTTAGTAATAGGTGATAGGTGATAAGTGATAAGAGCAGACCGCTTTCTTTTCTTATCACCTATCACCTGTTACTTATCACTGAGGTTAATAGATGAGCAACGGAATTTTAGTTTTTGCAGAGCATAGGGCAGGAGCGTTTAATAAGACTTCGTTTGAAGCGATGGCGGCGGCGCAGAGTTTGGGCGCGGAGTTGGGGCAACCTGTGACGGCGGTTGTGCTCGGCGCTGGCGTGAATGAACTGGCGGGAGAGATTGCCGTTTATGATGTCGCCCGCGTGGTTTATGCTGACAACGAAAAGCTGGCGGAGTATACGCCGGACGGCTACGCGGACGCGATGGAGCAGGTTGTGCGCGCGCTCGACCCGCAGTTTGTCATTTTGCCGCACACGTATCTCGTGCGCGATTTCGCGCCGAAGCTGTCGGCGCGTTTCGGCAAAGGCTTAATCAGCGATTGCATACGGGCGCGCGTTAACGACGGCAATGTGACTTTCTCCCGCAGAATCTTCCTCGGCAAGATTGACGCGGACGTTGTTTCGGACGGCGCAGCCCCCGTCTTCGCGACCTTCCAATCGGGCGCGTATCGCGCGGAGCAGGCGCGAAAGGGTGAAGGCGCAAGCGTCGAAACGATGCAGGTCGAAGTGGGCGCGGTTCGCATGAAGCCGGAAGCGCCGTTTCAGGAGGTGAAGCAGGCGGTTGATTTGACGAAGGCGGAAACCATCGTCGCCATCGGTCGCGGCATCAAGAGCAAGGAGAATATCGCGCTGGCGGAAAAACTGGCGGAAGTGTTGGGCGGAGACATCGCCGCGTCGCGCCCGATTTGCGATGCCGAATGGCTGCCGATTGACCGCCAGATAGGCTCCAGCGGCCAGACGGTCGCGCCCAAGCTGTACATCGCGCTCGGCATCTCGGGTGCCATCCAGCATCTCGTCGGTATGAAAAACTCCGGCACCATCGTCGCCGTCAACAAAGACCCCGAAGCACCCATCTTCGACATCGCAGACTACGGCATCGTCGGCGACCTCTTCGAAGTCCTCCCCGTCCTAACCGAAGAAATCAAGAAGCAGAAAACATAGTGATGAGTGATGAGTAATGAGTGATGAGTAAAAGCAAGTGGCGAGCGTTTTTCTTTTAACTCATCACTCGTCACTCATCACTCATCACTTTTTTAACGCTTGAAGGTCGTTGATTAGTTCTGCGGGCTTCCACTCGTTGCCTCTATAAACTTTATGGACTTTGCCGTCGGGCGCGATGATGGCGGTGCGCAGTGAGTGTGTGATTTGGTCGGCCTCGGGGTAGTAGGTGAGGCCGAAGAATTGGGCGATTTGTTTCACTTCTTCTTTCGTGCCGGTGGCAAATTCCCAGTGTTTGAAGGTTTCGGTGGTGTAGTTTCCGGTGTGTGCGCCGCCGTAGCTGCG
>CAZEZJ010000618.1:0-2237 GCA_964516695.1 uncultured Blastocatellaceae bacterium | reverse complement strand
GAGACGACGCCCGAATGAAGCTCCGCAAATTCCAGATGCTCGTTGTCGGAGAGGTCAAGCTCGCGCATGATACGCGAATGCCAGAAGCTAGCCCAGCCTTCATTCATCGTCTTGGTCTGCATCTGCGGCACGAAGTATTCCATCTCTTCGTGCATCATCGCCATCACGTCGCGCTGCCACGCTTCGAGATGCGGGGCGTTGCGCATGATGTAGTAGATGATGTCCTTCTCCGGCAGGCGCACGTTTGATGTGGGCCGGCTCGCTTCCTCGCTCGGCTGCTGTTCCGGCTTTTCGCCCAGTTTCCAGAGGTCGTCGTAGCGGCCTTCCGGTTTCGGTCGCGGGCGCTGCTGCTCGTCGTCGCTGGTCTTTGGTGCGTCGCGTTTGATGAAAAAGTTTGGGTCAATATGTTCTTCGATGGCGAGGACGGCGTCTAGGAATTTCTCGACCGTTTTGCGTCCATACTTAAACTCGTATTCGGTCATGCGGCCCGAGTGCGTCGAGACGGATTCGACCATGCGCCGGTTGGTTTTAGAGAAATAAATATTGTTCTTGAAAAAATCCACGTGGCCGAGCACGTGCGCCATCACCAGCTTATTTTGAATGGGGCTGTTGGTTTCGAGCAAGAATCCGTAAGACGGATTGGTGTTGATGACGACCTCATAAATCTTCGAGAGGCCGAAGTCGTACATCGTCTTCATCCGGTGATAGGCTTTGCCGAACGTCCAGTGTGAATAACGGCCCGGCAGCGCGTAACTTCCAATTTCGTACATCACCGACGCGGGCACAATCTCGAAGCGCGTCGGGAAAGGGTCGAGGCCAAATTTCCGGGCCACTTCCCAGATTTGTTCGAGCGCTTTTTCGAGGTCTTTAATCTCGCGGTCGTGCATGGCTTCCTTCTACTGCCTAGCTTCTAGGCGAACGTACGTGTCCTTTGATTCCTGATTGGCAGCGCCCTTAATAGCAACCGGCAGCTTCGTTACTTCGCCCGAGTTTGGTTGACGATAAAGCGCGGAGTAGTTTGAGGTCTTCATCCTGCGCGTCAGAGTCTTGCCGTCTGCGGAAACTTCCCAACGCATGGTTAAATCAGAAGTAACAGTCACAGCCCCCTGGTGAGTTACCATTTGATGGACGACGACTAAAGCCTCGCCGTCCCATTTGGTTATAGATTTGACCATTTCTTCGTTAGCAATTTTTCCATCGGTAACGAGAAAGTAGTAAACAGTTCCGTTATTGGTTTCGCCGCGCTCGTCCGTGTAGAAGGCGAAGTTTAGTGTCCGCGTTGTTTTGCCATCGGGATTCGGGTGGATGAGTGTGAGTTTCAATTCCGGGCCGCGCTGCTCGATAATCATATTGGTCCAACCCTGCGGCCCCGCGTCCGGTTTCTTCTCTTTCTCCCACGACGGAATCCACGTGCCGTTGAAAGCCGACCTTTTTTGAGCCGCAACTTTATCGCCCTCCTGCGCGAGCGCAATGGGTGCGCCAAGCAAGAGCAGCGCGCAAAGGACAATTAGGTTTCGTCTCATCATCGGTAAATTCTCGGCTGCTGTTTTAAGCCTCGACTCCGCGTTTTCCAAAGAATTGCTTGAGCGCCGGATAGACATCTTCCTTCTCATCAATGCGAACGCCGACGAAGCGCTCCTTGCCCTTCAGGCGGTCGTTAAAGATGGAGAGCAGCGCGCCCGAAGAACGGCGATAGCTCGACGCGCCTTCTTCGCCAATCTCGCCATAGCCGAAGAGATTGCAGGTGGAGATTAATTGGTCGGCCAGCCGCACGGCCTCTTCGTTGTCGGAGTAGTAGTTGTCGCCGTCGGAGAAGTGAAAGGGATAGATGTTCCAGTCTGCGGGGCGGTAGCGCTGGTTGATGATTTCGAGCGCGAGTTGATAGGCGGAAGAGACGACCGTGCCGCCGGATTCACCCTGAGTGAAAAACTGTTCCTCGCTGACTTCGCGCGCCTCCGTGTGGTGTGAGATAAAAACTATCTCGACGTTGTCATACTTCGTGCGCAGAAACCGCCCATTGAGCCTGAAACGTCCATCATCGAGATGACGACGGCGTTCGATTCATAACGCAGATTCTCTTCCCACGTCTTGAAGCGTAAGTCCTCTTTTTTGACGCTGCCGAAGCGAGCGCGGCCCTCTTCGCGCGCGTTGCGTTTGATGTTTTCGAGAATCATCCGGCGCTTATCCAGATTAGCCATCACGCCCGTGCGGCGAATCTCGTTAAAGCGCGTCGTCTT
>CAZEZJ010000617.1:0-2240 GCA_964516695.1 uncultured Blastocatellaceae bacterium | reverse complement strand
CTCGTCGGCTACGGCCAGCAGTTGCGCGAAAAACAGAAGGTCAAGCGCATTTACTTTATCCTCGAAGGACAGTTTCGCAACTACTTCGAGCGCGCTGCGCGCCAAAAAGGTATTACGGGCGAGAATCTTCTGTTCCTGCTTGAGCGACGACTGGACAACGCGGTCTATCGCGCTGGCTTCTCAACGTCGCGCCGTCAGGCACGTCAACTCGTCAATCACGGTCACATCGAAGTTAACGGGCGCAAGGTTGACATTCCCTCATTTCAGATTAAAGCGGGCGATGTCATCGGCATTAGAGAAGGGTCGCGCAAGAATCCGCACGTCGAAGGCGCTTGGCAGACGGCAGCCGGGCGCGGGCGTCCCTCTTGGATTGCTCCGGCGGATGGCGCTGAGATGAGCGCGCGCGTCGCTTCATTGCCGACGCGTGATGATATTGACCGCTCAATCAACGAGCAACTGATCGTCGAACTTTATAGCAAGTAAGCACACAGGGTCGCGCCGCGCGCGGGCCGCGTCGAGTTTGTTTGAAACTCTCACGCGCTCGCGACAGCGCCGCCGTGCATTTTGTTGACTCCCGACTCGGAAAAATTTTATGGCTATGGATCAAAATAATCTCTGGACAGGTTTTCAAATGCCGCGTCGGCTGGCGGCTGATGCGGAGACGATGACGGAGCGCTACGGGCGCTTTTCGGCGCAGCCCTTCGAGCGCGGCTTCGGCACAACGGTCGGCAATTCTTTGCGGCGCGCTCTGCTCTCTTCAATCGAAGGCGCGGCGATAACGGCCGTCAAGATTGAGGGCGTCGAGCACGAATTCTCTTCGATTAACGGCGTGGTCGAGGATGCCACGGACGTGATTTTGAATTTGAAGCAAGTGCCCTTTAAGCTGCACGGCACGGAAGCGAAAACGCTCACCATTACGAAGGAAGGCGCGGGCGAAGTCACTTCCGGCGACATCGAAGCCGATGCGGATGTGGAAGTGCTTGACCCCGCGGTTCACATCGCGACCGTGGGCGAAGGCGGAAGCTTGCGCATCGAGATGCGCTTGAAGCGCGGGCGCGGCTACGTCTCCGCCGACCGCAACTTCGACGAAGATTTGAGCCTCGGCTACATCCCCGTGGATTCCGTTCACACGCCCGTCAAGAAGGTTAACTACACCGTCGAAGCCGCGCGTTTGGGCCAGAATACGGAGTTTGACAAGCTGACGATTGAAGTCTGGACCGATGGCTCCGTGAAGCCGGACGACGCGATTGGTCTGGCCGCCAAACTGATTAAAGACCACATGTCTATCTTCATCAATTTTGAGGAAGACACGGACGAGTTTGCCTACTCGAACATGGAGCGCCCGCCCTTGCCGCGCAATGACCAACTGGATCGCTCCGTTGACGAGTTGGAGCTATCGGTTCGTTCATATAACTGTTTGAAGAACGCAGACATTCGCACCATCCGCGACCTCGTGCAGCGCACAGAGCGCGAGATGCTGGCGACGAAAAACTTCGGCAAGAAATCCTTGAACGAAATCAAAGACATCCTCAACGGGATGGGCCTCGATTTCGGGATGGAGTTTGACGCGCAGGGCAATCCGATTCCCGGCTCCGGCGGGCGCGACAGCGACCTCGGCGATTACGAAGACGACGAAGAGTAAGGGAATTTTTGATTTTAGATTTGCGATTTTAGATTGGATAAGGCGAGCAGCACTGCAACAGATTTTGCAGTCGGATTCGCAGAATCTGTCCTCTTCCAATCGCAAATCAAAAATCAAAAATCAAAAATTAAATTATGCGACACTTAAAGGCACACCGAAAACTGGGACGAACGACGGCGCACCGCATGTCCATGCTGCGCAATCTGGCGACTTCTCTCATCAACGCGCGCGACGAGCGGATTATCACTACTCTGCCGAAGGCGAAAGAGTTGCGCCCGTTTGTCGAGCGCGCGATTACGCTGTCGCGCCACGCGCAGAATTTGACGGGCGACAATACAGCCGTTGAGGCCGTTCACCTGCGTCGTCAGGCCGCTTCCTTCTTTCATTCGGGCAATCGCCAGCAGGCCGCTTCGACCGGACGGCGGGGCGCTGTGCGCGCCCCGCGCACGGCGGGCGTCGCGGCCCTCAAGCGTCTTTTCGATGAGTTGGGCGAGCGCTACAAAGACCGCCCGGGCGGCTACACGCGCATCATTAAGCTCGGTCGTCGCGATGGCGATAACGCAGAGCTAGCCATTATCGAACTCGTTGATAATCCGCG
>CAZEZJ010000616.1:0-2259 GCA_964516695.1 uncultured Blastocatellaceae bacterium | reverse complement strand
GACCTCGATTGGTATCTCACGGAAATTAATGTCGCCGCCCGGCTCATTCGTTTTAAAAGGTTCCGTGCCGTCGATGTACGCGCCGGCCGAAGAGATGAGCGCCAGATTCAGCATCGGCAGCGCACGCCGTGCCGGAACAAACGGCGCACGCTTATTTTCCACGAACGGGTAATCGTTTAACTCGTCGCCCGCCTGGCTGCGCCCGCCCGTCCAAGAGCTATACCTGCCGCGCCAATCATCAATTCGCTCTAAAATCTCCACCGGACTCATCCTCCCGAAAACTGGCCCACGATGTCTTAGTCGTTAACTCTCTCTGCGCGCCCGCGTCGTGCAATCAGCAGCAGCGCAACGATGGCTGCAATCATGCCCGTCGTCAGCGCCATCACAGACAGACCGTGCAGGCTACTGAAAGCGACACGCAGCGAATCCCCTGCGGGCACATCATCAATCGGCCTTCCCATGGCTTGTCGCAACGACAGCATCCGCGCCGCGATGCCCCATTGCCCGAGCGCCGTCGTGACGGCGACCACCGCCAGCGCGATGATTTCCGTCGTGAAGGCGCGCCGCTTCGCCGTCTCTCTGAAGAGAAACGCGGTCGCCAGCAACACTAGACTGATGATAAAGCCGCTCGTGTTAATTATCCCGAGCGTGCGCGTGACAATCGAACCCGCCAGATGATTGGCCTGCGGGAGGCTGGCCGCGCGCAGCACTCCGAAGACGCTCGGCGCGACCGCCGCGCTAAAAAAAACAGCCGCGCCCAGCCACAGCGCAATCAATAGCAGTCGCACGTCCGCCAGCGCACGCGCCAATACTGCGCCGAGCGCGGCGGCCTGCGTCTCTTCGCGCGTCGCTACCGCGGCAGCGGCGCGAGCGCCCGCTTCTTCAACTTCAAGGCTCATCCCTCAATCAGTACTCCATCACGCCCGGCAACAGCCTGATAGTCGGCGGCACGAAATCAGGCCGTTTGACCTCGCGCGGGTCCGCCCCAGTCAACAGCCAAGAGAGCGAGCGCTCAAGCTGCGATTGATAGTCAACCAAATCGAGCGACATGAAACGCGTCACGCCGAGGCGCGCAAACTTTTCCGTCGCCATCTGGTACATCCGGCGGGCAGCGCCCGGCCGCCCGATTTCCAGATGATGAAAGACGACCGCCGATTGAATCATCGCCTGAAGAAAGAGCTTCTCCTGCGGGCCGCAATCATCAACCCAGCGCGCCTCCCAAGCATCATGCGCGGCATGAAACTCGCCCGCATTGTAGAGGTCTATGCCCGCTATGTAGTCGCCCGGGTAGGCCAGCACGTGTTCGTCCGTGTAGGCTGGGGGTGCGGTCTCAGTTTCCTCTTGGGCGTTCATCCTCTCACCCGTAGTTAATGACTCCGGCGCTGGCGGCAAAGCCGACGCCGAAGCCGACGACCATCGCAGGCCCACGGCGTTCATTCTTTTCGGCCAGCATAAAACCCGTGGACGCGCTCGAAAGGTTGCCGTAGTTCTGTAAAATTTCGTAAGAGGTTCTTACTTTAGTTGAATCCGGCGATAAAGCCAATTGCGTACAGACGCCGTCGAGGATTTTCTTGCTGCCCGTGTGAATCAGGCAATCACCGACCTGTTCCAAGCTATTGACGGGCGAAGACGGGTCATCGAGCACGCGGTTGACGGTCGTGACGGCGTAATGCGCGCCCCTTGAAGGAACGTTCGGACGCATCAGGTATTGAGGTCGCCCTTCCGAGCAAGGGTTGAGGCCGCCGCCCTCCATCGTCAGCAGATTGGCGTCGTCCGGCTGGTCGTTCGTCAAATGCGAGATGGGGCCAAACTCAGCGATGCCCTCTTCCGTGCCGATGAGTAGGGCGACCGCGCCGTCTCCGAAGAGCAAAGCTTGAATGGCGCAGGTCGTATTGAGCCGCTCGTTCTCGATTTCCGCGTCGGTCGCGCCGCTGTTTTTCCTGAGGCGCGCAATCTCGCGATAACCCAAATACTCCGCCCGCAGGAGCGGCGAGATATAGGGCGTGTGCGCTTCCGACATCAGGATGAGCGCGACCTTGCCCGGATTGGCGCACAGGTACCACTGCGCGACCTCAACCGACTTGAGCAGCACGGAGCAGCCTTGCGCCTGCATACTGACCGTGCTGATGGAGCGCGAAAGAACGCCGTGCAGATTCGCCATCACTTCCGATGCGAGGCAGGGCAAAAGTTGCGAGGGCGTGTTGGTCGCGGCGACGAGCAGACCGATTTTGCTCGGGTCGCCGCCCCAATGCTCGATGG
>CAZEZJ010000615.1:0-2276 GCA_964516695.1 uncultured Blastocatellaceae bacterium | reverse complement strand
AATGGTACGTTTTTTTCTCATAATGACATGTTCCGGCCTGTCGTCAAAGAAAAAGTGTCGGGAAATGATACAAACGGGCTTGAAATCGGGGTGGAAGTGGGATTAAAGCCTAAAACGTGCGTCGTGAGCTTGGAGTTAGGCTGATAAGACTTTCACGGATTGGCCCGGCGCGAGGCGACCTGTTTGGAGCACGCGCGCGTAGAGGCGCGACCAGCCAGGGTGCTGCTCCTGCGAGATGCGAACGAATGCGCCGTCTATGAAAGAGGCGGCGATGGTCTTGCAGGGCTTCGTGTAGGAACTAATCTCGATGATGACCTCTTGCCCAAGCGAGAGGCGGCTGCCGGGTTTGAGAGTCGCCCAGTCGAGTCCGGCGATGGTGACGTTTTCGCCCGTCGAGCCGGGAAAAATCGGATGACCCTCGGCCTGAAGCTGCTGGATTAACTCCAAAGCGTAGAGGCAGAGAGCGCGTTTCGGGCCGCCGTGGATAAAAAGTTTTGCCTGCCTATCGTCCACCAATCCTTTTGTCGTCAGCAAGGCTTGCTGCGCGGGAAGCTTAGGCACTCCGCCCGCCGAGCAGTTGAGTTGAAAAATATAACCCTCGCTCATCAGTTAAGATTCTATAAAATAGTTTGAGATTTGACGAGACGAACGTTTGAGCCGGACGGCTTAAGCTGTCGCCAGCGTGTGCGAAATGGACAGTCGAATTAAGTTAGTTGACGGTGAGCTTGGTAATCCGCATCCGCTGCCAGATGACGTTTTCGTCCGGGAAATTGATGCCGTCCTCACTACTGATAGCGGGAGCCGACACGACGATTAAATCAATATCCTCATAAATGACCATGCAGGGCGGACACTTCTCCAAGTGTTCCTTGAGCAGCGCGTTGTACTCTTCGTCGAGCGCTTTGTCTCGATATTCGCTCAGCAGCAATAAACTCTCGGCGCAATCCATCGTCATCTTCTTTGCCATCTCGCTCTTTCTTTTGCTCCCGACGATTTTAGTAGCTAATTGAGCGCTGCCTGTTGCCTGATGAAGGTTCTTAATTTCAGCCGCGCCTTGTGAAGCTGCGATTTGCTGGTGCCTTCGGCAACGCCCATCATGCGCGCAATCTCTTCGTGCTCATAGCCTTCGACATCGTGAAGGATGAACACCGTGCGATAACCGGGCGGCAATTGCTGGATAGCTTTCTCCAGCGCGATGCGGTCAATGACAGGCATCGCGTTCGGGTTCTCCGTGCCCTTCACAATCTGGTCTGGCGTTTCGTCGTCACCCGCGGTCAACTCAGACTTGGTGCTGCGTTTACGAAAATGCATCAAGACTTGATTGACCGTCATGCGGTGCAGCCAAGTCGTAAAAGCCGACTCGCCGCGAAATGAACCTATTTTATTGAAAAGTTGGATAAAGACATCCTGCGTGAGGTCTTCGGCCTGGGTCGGGTCGCTCGTCATGCGCAGGCACAGGGCGTAGACGCGACGAAAATGGCGACGGTAGAGTTCTTCAAAGGCTGCCGTGTCGCCCGCAGCAGATTTCTGTGCCAACACAACATCGGTGTCCTGCGGTCTCTCAATCTCTGCGACGCTCATCTTTCGCCTGCTCCTGTGGCCGTCTTCGCTGCTGCCGACAGTATAACAATAAATGGGCTGCTGGTCTTCCCGAAGAAGCTTCCCCCAAAGCCTCAGACAGGCGCGTTGACCAGCAGCCTATTTATAATGCTCTTCAAAACGACTAGCGCGTCGCAGCGACCCCGTTCCCCCGAAAGAATCGCCCTTCGCTTTCACAAGTGAGAGAAAACCTCCCCCAAAGTTTTCACTCACTGCCGTTTAAAGAGCTGCCCGATAACCCCATGTACTCAGCTATCATTTATTACACGGGCTGCCTCAGCAATGGCTATGCCACTACTGCCAAACGCCACCACGCCGCTTCGACCCTCGATTGAAAGCCAGCAAAACACGCCCCCGCAACTCTTCGGACCACTCCTTCAAAGGCAAGGCTGCCGCCCGCTGCACCCGACGACTTGCACATTTTATATACTCTCGCGGTGTACGACTGAACGTTAATCGTTCGCACCGCGCTCGCCGGTAGTAACCTTCCCTCCTCTGCTTGACGCTCCGGCTTAGGTTCGTTATCATGCGAAATTCGAACGAACGTTCGAATTCGCTATGGCATCATAAAGAGGGTCGCTTAAAAATGGAAGCGGCGTGCGCGTGACTGAGCGCTGGCTGTTTCTGTCCGTGCGACTAGAGTTGGAGTCAAAAGGTTTTGATGATTAATTTCGAAA
>CAZEZJ010000614.1:0-2295 GCA_964516695.1 uncultured Blastocatellaceae bacterium | reverse complement strand
GGCCGAGTGGCTGAAGGCGGCGGTTTGCTAAACCGTTATAGGTCAAAAGCCTATCACAGGTTCGAATCCTGTCATCTCCGCCAGAATTTTGAAACTATTGAACGCGGAACGATGAATGGCAGACGAAGCGTTCAGCTTCATCATTCATCGTTCCGCGTTCATTGTTGATAGTTTAGCTGATGACTATTCGCGTTCGCTTCGCCCCATCACCGACCGGCTACCTGCACATTGGTTCGGCGCGCACAGCGCTCTTTAATTGGCTCTACGCGCGCAAAACCGGAGGCCGGATGCTCCTGCGCATAGAGGATACAGACCTTCAGCGCTCAACCGAAGAATCCACACGCTCCATTCTCGAAGGACTCGATTGGCTCGGCCTTGACTACGACGAGCAAATCGTCTTCCAGTCTGACAATGCGCCGAAGCACAGAGCGGCGGCGCTACAGTTGATTGACGCGGGCAAAGCTTACAGGGATTTTACGCCGAAAGAGGAGCGCGCTGACGCGACCGTCAAGCAAGGCATCATTGACCGTGCGCGCGCAGAATCAGCCGAGGGCAGAGACCAGCGCAGCAATCCTTTTCGTGATTTATTGCCAGCCGAATCAGCCGCCCGCGCCGCTGCGGGCGAACCCTTCGCCGTTCGCCTGAAGGTCGCGCGCGAGGGACGCACGCGCTTCGTTGATGCCGTTTACGGAGAACAGGAGCGCGACTATTCGGAGATTGAAGACCTCGTGCTGCTCAGGTCTGACGGGCACCCGCTCTACAATCTGTCGGTCGTGCTCGATGACATCGAGATGCGTGTGACAGACGTGATTCGCGGGCAAGACCATCTGACTAACACGCATAAGCAGATTTTGATTTACGAAGCACTAGGCACACAGCCTCCGCGCTTCGCGCACCTGCCGCTCATTCTAGCGCCCAACAAGGGCAAGCTCTCGAAGCGCAAGCACGGCGCGGTTGTCTCGCTGACGACCTACCGCGACCGTGGTTTTGTGCCCGCTGCGTTCCGTAATTTTCTGGCGCTCATGGGCTGGTCGCCCGACGGCGAACAGGAGATGATGACGAAAGAGGAGTTGGTCGAAAAATTCTCGCTCGCGGGCATTCATCGCGCCAACGCCGTCTTCAACTTCAACGAAGCAGACCCGCGACAATGGACGGACGCCAAAGCGCTCTGGATGAACGCGGAGTATGTGCGAACGATGCCGTTTGCAGAGTTGCAGCCCTTTATCAAAGCGGAGTTGCGCGCCGCCAAGCTGTGGCGCGAGGAGTATGAGGAAGATGGTGCGACCGTAATCAGCGAGTTCAGTGTCTACCCAAATCAGCAAGCTAATCGTCAGTGGTTCGAGAAGACTGTTGAACTCATCCGCCAACGCTTTCACACGCTCAAGGATTTCTCCGAACAGGGCCGCGCCTATTTTTCCGACGATTTTGATTTCGACCCGGCGGCGGTGAAAAAGAATCTGCACAAGGAGCCGCGTTTGCGCGAATGGCTGCCGGCGCTCGCCGCTCGCTTGGAAGCTGTCGAACCTTTTACGGCGGAGACGAGCGAGGCAGCCTTGCGCGCCTTTGCCGAGGAAGCGGGCGTCAAGGCCGGACTCTTAATCAACGCCTCGCGCACGATGCTGACCGGGCAAGCGGTCGGGCCTTCGATGTTCGATGTCTTCGCGGTCATCGGGCGCGAGCGTGCAGTTCGTCGCCTGCGGAGCAACGAGCCTTGGTTCGGCTTTGAGTAAGAGCCTGGGGCCTAGTTGAGTAGAAGTTGGAGAGTTTTGGCTCCATTTCAGTGAGCGATGAGTTTATCTTTGAGGAGCATGTGATGCTTAAAAAATCGGCTTTTGTTATCTGCCTGACCTGCTCGTTGGCCTTGACCTGTTTGGCACAGAACACAAACTCGTCAACGACCGCGACGCGCACGCGAACATCGAATAGCAACACGACGGCGAAGCCCGCCAACGTCGAAGGCCAAGGTGCGGCGCAGGAAGAGACTTCCAATCAAACGCGCGCGGCGCGACGCTCTCGCGGCTCGCAGACCGGAGCCAACGCTCCTGGCGCGAAGGGCGTGCTCGCAGCCTTCGAAGATTTGCTCAACGGCATTCGCAACGCTGACGTTGATGCCGTCACAGCGGCTTACTGGAATTCGCCGCAGTTAGTTCTCTTCAACAACAACGGCACGGTCACGAAAGGTTGGGAGCAGATGCGCAAGAATCGCGAAAGCTCCTATCCAGAAATGAAAGACGTTAAGTTAGACGTGCGTGACCTGCGCGTGCAGATGCTTGGGCGCGACGGCGCGGTCGTCTC
>CAZEZJ010000613.1:0-2298 GCA_964516695.1 uncultured Blastocatellaceae bacterium | reverse complement strand
ACTGTTTTCGCTCGGCTCCGCTAGAGCGGCGCGCGCGTTTCGCCTCCGATAAAGTTTTTCACTTCCCTTGCGTCCGCTGTGTCGCCCGCGTTGATGAT
Organism: uncultured Blastocatellaceae bacterium; assembly: GCA_964516695.1. Lineage (GTDB taxonomy): Bacteria > Acidobacteriota > Blastocatellia > Pyrinomonadales > Pyrinomonadaceae > DASVTR01. The sequence goes on along the minus strand of CAZEZJ010000613.1, from coordinate 2,200 downwards.
TGAATGCAAGAATTCCCGCACGCGCCCGAAGCTTTCAGCCCATGTCGGGTGAACGTCAATCCGACGGCGAGCTGCCAAACTCATGCGCAGCAGTTGGTCGCGATTATGGCTGACCTGCTGTAGGTACTGGGCCAGCGCATCAGCATCACCTGGCGACAAAAGGAATCCTTCCTCGCCGTGTGTGATGAGTTCGCGTGCGCCTCCGGCTGTACTGGCGATGACCGGAAGGCCGAACCCCATCGCTTCCAGATACGCGATGGCAAACGCTTCATAGTAAGAGGGCACGACCAGCAGATGACTTTCGGCTAGATGAACAGGCATCTCTTCGTTTGGCACAGTTCCGAGCAAACTCACACGCTCGGATAATCCGGCCTGAGCAACCTGTTTGCGTATCGCGCCGACGTAAGCCGCATCCATCGTCAGGCTGCCCGCCACTTTCAGTTCCCAACTCTCTGCGGGCAACTGAGCGAGCGCCTTAAGCAGAATGCTCAATCCTTTATTCGGCACGACGTTGGCAACCGAGATGATTCGCAGCGGGCCAACGCGCCTGGCCCGCTTGGCAATCTCTTCGGGAGCAAGCCCATCATGCAGGTGGTCGCGGCCCGGGTGGGCCACGACGCAAGGAAGCCTTTTGCCGAGCAGGCGCTCGACGCTCGCGCGGGTCGTCTCGCAATTAAAGATTGCGCCTTCAACGCTGCTCAGATATTGTCTTTCTATAGCTCCATACAATTGAGTCAGCCGAGCCGGATGCGCCTCGCTGGAACGCAACAGATGAACGAGCGTGATGAGCGTGTATGGAACATGCTGCTTCAGCCGCTTGTTCAAGAGGAACAGAGACGGGTGGGCCAACTCATCCTGTATCAGGACATCCAGCCTTGCGGCGCGCAAGCGCTTGTATAGCGAGCGAGAAACGTTATCAGCGAGATGATTGCCATACGCGCGCCAAGGGATGGAGATAACCTCCACCTCATCGCCCTGCTCCCGCAAATAGTTGACCAACATGCGGTCGTAGAGAAAGCCGCCTGTCAGGATGTCTAAATCTCCGCAGATGAGTAGTCCGACGCGCACTTACCACTCCTGTCTGAATGCCGCCCAGGCGCTTTCGTCTTCCCACAGTCTGACGGTGATGGCTTCGACGCTCGGCGCTGCGATGCGCTTGCCCAGCTCCTCGCAAACAATGCGCGCAAAGTGTTCGACGCTCGGGTTCAACTGCTCAAACTCCGGCGCATCGTTTAGCGTCCGGTCGCGATATTTGCCCAAAATCGTTTCCAGATTCTCTTTAATGACATCAATGTCGGTCAGGTAGCCAAGCTCATTGAGGCTCTTTCCTTCAAGTTGCACCTCGATTTTGTAGTCGTGCGAATGCAGACTGCTTTCCGGCCCGGCGCCTGCACAGAGCAGGTAATGCTGCGCAACGAAGTCTTGCCTCACGGCGACGGTATACATGATGCAGGCTCCTTAGTTCGGCGCGAATTGATTAGTCTTGCTCATAAGTCAGAACGGCTTGAACACACTGCTCCGGCTGGCGGTCAATCATCTTGTAAGCCTCGGCGGCGCGGCCGAGGGGAAAGCGATGTGTGATGAGCCGCGACGGTTTCAAGTGCTTTAGCATCTCGAAAGCCGTCTGCAACCTGCGCGCTTTGGTCCAGCGCCCTGTCAACTCGGGAGCCAGCCGGCTGACCTGGCTGCTCGACAACTGAATGCGGCTGCGATGAAAGCGACCGCCCAAGTTAAGCTCCGCACGTTTCTGCCCGTACCATGAGCCGATGACTACGCGCCCGTCGAAGCCTGTCGCGGCGATAGCCATATCCAATGCCGGCGGGCTACCGCTGAGTTCGTAAGTCAAATCTGCTCCGGCGGCATCTTGCCCGTCATCCAGCAGCGCCATCAATTCTTCGACCGCATCCTCCGCTGTCGGGTCGAGGCTCGCGTGCGCCCCCAATTCCAGCGATGCTTTCCGTCGCAGAGGATATCTATCCATCGTCAACAGTTTGGACAAAGGCAGACGCGCAAGGAGCGCCGTCGTCAACAGTCCGACAATTCCCTGCCCGAAGACGACTACCTTTTCACCTATCAACGGCCCGCCGTCCATCAGAAAGCTGACGGCTGTTTCCATATTGGACAGGAAAGCGGCGTCGTCCAGAGAAATCCCCGCGAGAATCGGAATGACATCTTCCGTCGTCGCGACAAAGTGGCTCTC
>CAZEZJ010000612.1:0-2308 GCA_964516695.1 uncultured Blastocatellaceae bacterium | reverse complement strand
GGCCAGTTCAGCCGTCAATTGCGCGACATCTTTTTGCACGAGTTTGACGGCCCCCTGGTCGCGGCTGCACTCCTCGTCAGACTTTGGCACGGTGAGTCCGGCCTCGTTCATGGCGCTGCGCAGTTCGGTCCAGTCGGGGACGATTAAGGCCACGGGCTGCTTGCGGCCCGCGCCGATGACAACCACCTGACTGACAAGCTGGCTTTGCTTAATCAAACTCTCGACGAGTTGCGGCGCGACGTATTTGCCGTTCGACAATTTGAAGAGGTCTTTCTTGCGGTCCGTGATGTAGAGATGGCCGCGCTCGTCCATTCGCCCGACATCGCCGGTCGCGAACCATCCGTCTTTGAGCACGGCTGCGGTCTCTTCGGGATGGCCGTAATAGCCGCGCATGATGTTTGGCCCACGGACAAGTATCTCGCCGTCTTCGGCCAGTTTGACATCAATGCCGGGGAAAGGCAGACCGACCGAGCCGACCTTGTTGTCGTCAGGACGATTGGCGGAGACAACGCAGGTCTCCGTCATGCCGAAGCCTTGGAGGATGGAAATCTCCGCCGCCCAGAAAGCGTAGGAGAGGGTGGGCGAGAGGGCTGCGCCGCCGGAAACGAAGTAGCGCAGGCGTCCGCCGACGCCCTCGCGCCATTTCGAGAAGACGAGGCGGCTGGCAACGGCCTGCTGCGCCTGCAATGACGCCGGAATACGTTGTCGCTTATCCTTCAACTCCGCATAGCGATGCCCGACATCAAGCGCCCAGACAAAGAGCTTGCGCTTCCAGCCTTCGGCGGTCATGCCGCGCTTGATGATGCGATGATAGACCTTCTCAAAAAGGCGCGGCACGGCGGTCATAATCGTCGGGCGCACTTCGCGCAGATGGTCGCCCACTTGGTCGAAGGATGCCGCGTAGTAGACGGAGACGCCGACGTAGCAGAAGACGTAAAACACAGTCCGCTCGAAGATGTGCGAGAGCGGCAGCACGGAGAGCGCAACATCCGTGTGTGAGATGGGCAGCGAACTCGAAATCGAGATGATGTTGGAGATGAAGTTGTTGTGCGTCAGCATGACGCCCTTCGGCTCGCCCGTGGTGCCGGATGTGTAAATGATGGTGGCGAGGTCGTCGTTGCTTGCTGCTCCGAGAAGCGCGTCGTAAGCGTGCGGGTCTTCGCGGTCGCGGGCCTCGCCGCTGGCTTCGAGCGCTTCGAGCGTCATCGCGCGTTCGACGCCCGAGGCAGCTTCCTTGTCAAAGAAGATGAGCTTTTCCAGTTGGGCCAAATTTTCGATGGCGGCGCTGGCGTGCTTGTAGACTTTGCGGCCTGAAACGAAGAGGGCGCGTGCGCCGGAATCCTGGAGGATGAAGCCCACTTGCTCGACGGCCTGTGTCGTGTAGATGGGGACGTTGACTGCGCCGAGGCTGAGGATGGCGAGGTCTGTGATAGACCAATCGGGACGATTCTCTGACAGCAGCGCGACGCGGTCACCGGCCTTGATGCCGAGTTGAGAGAGTCCGAGCGCGATGTGCCGCACGCGACGGATAAACTCCTCGCCGGAGATGTTCACCCACTGGCCGTCGCGCTTATGGTTGAGCGCATCCGTCTTCGCATATTTTTTAATTGAATCGAGGCACAGCTTGGGAAGTGTTGTCTGCGCGCTTGCTATGTCGCTGGAAGGTTGAGTCATCGGCTCCGATTGTTAACCAGAAAACACGCGCGCTCTGCGGCCTGAGTTATTAACTCGCGTACTTTCTCTTGAAATAGGACTGCTTAGATGGCGACAAGCTTACATCTTCTGCGGGCAAGATACAACGTGCGCCCCACGCGCCGCTCCCGACCCGCACGCCCGCGCCAAATAAACACGCCCGCCGCACATTAGCTCAAGCAAGCATAAATTTGCGTCAGGCAGGCGCTAAACTGGCTCGTACACATGTGCAGACGCCGCGTGCACGTGTACAGACGACGCGTACGCATGTACAGATGACGCGTACAGTTGGACAGACGACGCGTACAGTTGTGCAGATAGCGCGGACGCCTGTTCAGATGACGCGTACACGTGTTCAGGCGGCGCGTGCACGTGTACACATGACGCGTGCACGTGTACAACTCGTGCGTGCAGGTGTTCAGACGACGCGTGCATGTGTGCAGATGACGCGTGCACGCCTAAAAGCGGCTCGTGCACGCTCATAACTGGCTCGTGCAGGGCAATTTACCGAGCTTGCGCTTATTTTGCGCCTTGAAGTGTACTGAAATCAGGTAGCGGCGCTGGTTCTTTTATGTGGTTTCCGGCTCTACGAGCGCGCTGCCCGGCTGGAAGGCGA
>CAZEZJ010000611.1:0-2309 GCA_964516695.1 uncultured Blastocatellaceae bacterium | reverse complement strand
CTTTTCGCAGCGAGGCTCTGATTCGCTTCGGAGATTATATCGAAGTCCAGCCGGTTGAGCTGGACGAGCAGAACGAGCCGCCGCGCGAAGCCGTCAGGCTTTTGTCAAAGCGCATCGAAACCGCACTGCGCGCGGTGACGCTCAATGTTGAAAGCGATGAAGCTCTGGAAGAGGTCTTTAAAGTAGAACAGCTATTTTCCTCCATCTACGAAACCATCAATATGAGGCAGTCGCTCTCGGAAGAGCTGGATTGGCGTCGCCGCTTTGCCGAACAAATGCGCGCACGCGCGACAGAGCCGCAGATGCACGAGTTGCGGCAACGCCTCCTGAAATATGAAGAGGAGCTGGCAGAGCTTGGTATCACGCCGGAATCTTTGTCCGTCACGGCGCACTCGCGCTGGTACGTCTTTACGCACTTCCTGTTGCGCAGCGCGTTATTGCTGATGCTGTTGCCGCTGGCCTTCGTGGGCGCACTCATACACTTCCCTGCCTATTTTTTCTCGAACGCGCTGGCGCAGTCGTATGACAGGCACGGCGTAGACGATATTATCTCGACTGTCAAAATTCTGGCGGCCATCGTGTTGATGCCTTTGACGTGGCTCGCGGTGGCGGTGCTGGTTTTCCTGTGGTGGAACTGGCGCATCGCGCTCGTCGCCGTGCCGTTCACAATCATCTGCGGCTATGTGGCGATGCGCTTTATCGAAGAGGCGGTGGATATGAAGGATTGGTACAAGGCGGTGCTGGCGCTGCTCAGGCGACGCCGCCTCTTCCTGCGCCTGCTGCTTGAGCGAAGAAGGTTGCATGATGAAATCAAGAAGATGGGATAAGCAGGAATGAGTAAGCGCCGGCGCGCCGGTACTATTTTGGCGTGCTGTGTATATCCAGGTCGGCCATGCCGAATTCGCTGATTAAGCGATGCAGGTAAGAGCGGCTGATGCCGAGACGGCGCGCGGCTGCGACCTTGTTGTTGTTCTCAAGCTGGAGCGCGGCGGAAATCATACGGCGCTTGAGCGCGAGGATCGCGCCTTCGAGCGTCGTCGTATCGTCGGCTGTCGCGGCTTCCGGCAAAGTGTGCAGCATCTTGTCCGGCAGGAACTCGACGCCGAGTTGTGTGCTGATGGTCAGGACGACAAGACGCTCCATTAAATTCTCAAGCTCGCGCACGTTGCCCGGCCATTCGTATTCCTGCAAAGCTTCGATGAGGGCTAGATCAAGCGTCGGCGGCGTGCGCCCGTGCTTCTCCGCCGCCTTGGCCGCGAAGTGCGCGGCAAGGAGCGGAATGTCCTCGCGCCGCTCGCGCAGAGGCGGCAGGCACAATGGCACTACATTCAGGCGGTAATACAAATCTTCGCGAAAGCGTCCTGCTTTGACTTCTTCTTCCAGGTCGCGGTTGGTCGCGGCGATCAAGCGTATGTCAACCGTGACGCTTTTCGTCCCGCCGAGCCGGACGAAAACCGGCTGGTTCAAAACGCGCAGGAGCTTGACCTGAACGGCTGCCGACAGCTCTCCGATTTCATCAAGGAAAAGCGTCCCGCCGTCGGCCAGCTCAAAACGTCCCTTCTTGCTGCCGAGCGCACCCGTGAACGCGCCTTTCTCGTAACCGAACAATTCGGATTCAATCAGAGCTTCGGGCAGGGCGGCGCAACTGACTGCGACGAACGGGCCATCTGCGCGCGTGCTTTCTTCGTGAATGGCGAGCGCGAGCATCTCTTTGCCGGTTCCGTTCTCGCCCGTGAGCAAAACGGTCGCGCTGGTCGGAGCGACGGCGCGCGCCTGTTTGAGCGTGCGTTCGAGCGAGCGGCTCGCGCCGACCAGATGCGCAAATCCTTTGAGACTGCACTGTAGCTCAGTGCGCAAGCGCAGGTTGTCCTGCTCTAACCGCCTGAGACGCGCGGCCTGATTAACGATGTGCGAGACTTCCTCTGCATCGAAGGGCTTTTCAAAAAAGCCGTAAGCTCCGCGCTTGACGGCTTCCATCCCGGCGCGGCGCGACGCGCTGCCGGTAATCACGATGACAGGCACGGGAGGCCGCTCGGCACGCGCGGCCTCAACGATAGCCAGGCCTTCCGAGATGTCATCCACATGCGGCGGCAGATGCAGATCGCTCAGGACGACATCAACCTTTTCGCGCTGCAACTGCGCTGTGGCCTCTTCGCGCGTGGATGCTTCGAGCACTTGATACTGCTCATCCAGCGCCCAGAAGAGCTGCCGACGAATAGCTTCGTCGTCATCCACCACCAGCACTGTCACTTTGGTTTCGCTCATCTGAATAATAGAGTCGCCCGTCATAGAAGATAAGAATTTAGCAC
>CAZEZJ010000610.1:1151-2316 GCA_964516695.1 uncultured Blastocatellaceae bacterium | reverse complement strand
GCATCGGCGTCATCTACAAACGCAGAGACGGCAATTTCGGTTTGATTGAGCCGTAAGCGGTATCTTAACGAGCGGGCCTCGTGTGTCTTCGGATTGCTGGCCTAGAGGCCGAGCGTCTTGGCCCGCGCAAATTTGCTTTGGAGGAAAAGTTTGAATGCTTAAGAAATTTTATGCGCTCTTTGCCATCTGCTGCCTGACGCTGGCGCTTGCGCCCGCCACCCTTGCCGCCAGCTACGAAGTTGACACGGCACATTCGACCGTCGGTTTTTCCGTGCCGATTCTCGGCGGCCTCTCGCAGGTGAGCGGCAAGTTTTCCGATTTCAAGGCGACAATCGTTTATGATGAAGCCGACATCACTAAATCGTCCGTCACGGCGACGATTAAGACCGCCAGCATTGACACGGGCATTGAGCGCCGCGATGCCCACTTGAGAAATCCAGATTTCTTCGACGCCGAGAAGTATCCCGAGATTACTTTCCAAAGCTCGCGCGTGGAGAAAAAAGGCAAGCAGCTTATTCTTCACGGGACTTTGACGATGCACGGCGTCGCTAAAGAAATCGCTATTCCTTTCACTATCACCGGAAAAAACACCAACCCGGATAGCAAAAAGGTCGTCGGCTTTGCCGGACGTTTAAAGCTCAACCGCAGAGACTACGGCATTGCTTACACGAATAAAAACAATCCGACCTTCATCGGCGACGAAATAGAGATTGAGCTAAACCTCATCACGCGCCCAGCGGACGGCAAATAGCTTTTATGAGCGGCTCAAGCGGCTCAAGCGAAAATCCGGCGATTAGCGTCAGCGATTTTCTGGCGCGCGCCCCATCGCGGCTTGAGCTGCGCCTTCTGGCGGGCGAAGAAGGCGCTCGTAGCCGTCAGTTAACGACGGCGCGCATTCAAAAACTGGGCCTCGCGTTCGCCGGATTCACACACTACATTCATGCGGGGCGCTTGCAGATTGTCGGGCAAAGCGAAGTCTGGTTTCTGGGCCAACTCGCGCCCGACAAGCGCCGCGAAGCCATCGATAATCTGGCCCTCGACAAAATCTCCTGCGTCTTGATTACCAAAGGGCTTGAGCCGCCGGTGGAGATGATTGAGGCAGCCGAGAGGGCCAGCCTCCCGCTCATCAGCACGCCGCTCGTCAGCTCGCTCGCCATCACGCTCG
>CAZEZJ010000610.1:0-1141 GCA_964516695.1 uncultured Blastocatellaceae bacterium | reverse complement strand
CTTAGCGCCGCGCGACGTTCGTCATGGCGTTTTGATGGACGTTTACGGACTCGGCGTGTTGATTGAAGGCGCGTCGGGGATAGGGAAGTCGGAATGCGCGCTCGATTTGGTGGCGCGCGGGCATCGTCTGGTGTCGGACGATGTGGTGGAGGTCAGGCGCATCAATCAAGAGCGCATTGTCGGCAGCGCGCCCGAACTCTTGCGCGAGCATCTGGAAATACGCGGCCTCGGCATTATTAATATCCGCGATTTGTTTGGCGTCTCGGCCATCAGCATGGCTAAAAACATAGACCTCTCCATCAAGCTGGAACGCTGGGACGAAGCCGGCGAGGTTGACCGCCTCGGCATTGACGCGCAGGCCATCGAGATACTCGGCGTTCGCGTGCCACAAGTTTTGATTCCGGTCAGCCCGGGTCGCAACCTGTCAACGCTGGTCGAGACAGCCATCCGCGTCGAAATGCTCAGAGCGCGCGGCTACGACGCCGCACAGAATTTCGTCGCACGCCATACGGAATTGCTCGAAGCGAAAGAGGGCCAAGATTAATTGGACCGCAAGGAGCGGCGTTCTTAGCTTCTCGTCCGCCGACCGCACGCCTTACAATGGCAAGTGACTGACTAACCGCTGTTCTTTGTCTTACTCTGCTTCATGCCAAAAACAAAACAGGTCATTGCCAACGAGGGCGCGCCGGACATCGTTATTATTACGGGCTTGAGCGGGTCCGGCATGTCGTCGGCCACCAATGCGTTTGAAGACCTCGGTTATTTCTGCGTTGACAATCTGCCTGTGACGATGCTGCCGACGTTTGCGCGCCTCGTCGAACCCGACGAGGAGAATCATGCGCGCATTGCGCGTGCGGCGCTCGTCATCAATATTCGTGAGGGACAATTTCTGGAAGAGTTTGGCGCGCAGCTAGAGGGCTTGCGCGCTCGTGGGCTTCAGGTCTTCGTGCTCTTTCTGGAAGCTTCCGACGAGGCGTTGCAGCGCCGCTTCAGCGAGACGCGCCGCCCGCATCCGGCTGACACGGGCGGCGGCCTGCTGGCAGCCATTCGCGCCGAGCGTGAAGCCATGGCGGAGATTCGCGCACACGCCGATTACATTTTTGATACCACGGAGGATTCCGTACACACGCTGCGCAGCCGC
>CAZEZJ010000609.1:0-2323 GCA_964516695.1 uncultured Blastocatellaceae bacterium | reverse complement strand
CCTTCCCACCCAAACAGATGGTCATGGAGTATTTCGACAACGTGACGCAGGGGCCGCGCCCGAAAGTGCGCGACAGTTTTTTAACTTCCAACCAGTGTATCGGGTGCCACGATGCGACGCAGAACAACGACTCGCAGCCCAACATGATTTACCCGCAAATCTACACGAACCATTCCACCAAGGACACGACCGAACTGGATTTGAATCTCTCGCCTTACAGCGAATGGCGCGCCTCCATGATGGGACTCTCGGGCCGCGACCCCATCTTCTATTCCCAACTGGAAACAGAGTTGGCGCTCTACCCTGACCAGCGCGACAACATCGTCGGCACCTGTCTCAGTTGTCATGGCGTCATGGGCCAACGCCAGATTGAGCAAGACAAGAAGGGGCCGTTCAAGCTTGAGTATTTGGACGAGGTGGCATCTTGGCCGCCGTCGTCCGCGCCCTACGCGAAATATGGAGCGCTCGCGCGCGACGGAGTTTCCTGCACGGTCTGCCACAGAATTTCCGACGAGGGCCTGGGCACACCCGCCACCTATACGGGCAAGTTCAAGCTGGGAAAACCCGACGAAATCTTCGGCCCCTACGAGGATGTGGTTAAGCTGCCGATGGAAAACGCCTTGGGCTTGACGCCGCGTAAGACCAAAGAGAATCAGATTAGGAAGTCGGCGCTGTGCGGCTCTTGCCACACGGTCGTGCTGCCCGTGCTCAAACCCGGGGAGAAATACAGCGGCAACGTTTTTGAAAACCCGAAAATCAAGACCGAGCACGAGCAGAATACTTATCTTGAATGGCGCAACAGCAAATACCAGAACGAGCAGCCGCCTTTTGACCCGGCGACGGTGCGCACCTGTCAGGATTGCCACATGCCGAACAAGTATCCGAGCACGACGGGCAAACAACTCTTCTTCAAAATCGCCAGCATCGAAGAAGACATCTTTGCGGCGACGGATAATCGAGCGGCAGACAAAGACATCCATCTCAAGGTGCGCGGCGGCGACCCCGATGAGCCATACTCGCGCCACACCCTCGTCGGGATGAATATCTTTGCGCTGGAGATTTTCAATCAATTCTCCGGCAAGCTCGGTCTGGTCTCCTACGACCCGATGACAGCCTTCTGGAACAATCCGCCGGAGGCCGGACTTCCACCCTACACGCCCGGCCTGGTGTTGGCCCAAAAATCCGCCCTCGACTTGGCCCGCAACGAAACCGCTCAACTCGACATCGTCTCCGTCAGGAAGACCGCTCAGAAGTTGACCGCCAACGTCAAGGTCACCAATCTCGCGGGCCACAAGTTTCCTTCGGGCGTTAGCTTCCGCCGTGCCTTTATCGAATTTAAGGTGAACGTCGGCGGGAAAATTGTGTGGGCTTCGGGAGCGACCGACCACATGGGCATGATTGGAACTTACTCGGGCGCGAAATTCACGCCGCTCCTGACCGAATCCTTCAACCCGAAGAAGAATCCGCAGCAAGTTTACCAGCCGCACTACGAGTTGATAGACGATGAAAAGAAGGTGCAGATTTACGAAGAGCTGGTGAAGGACGCGAACGGACGTTTCACCACCAGCTTTCTGAGCTTGGCCGACCCGGTTAAGGACAATCGCCTGATGCCGCAGGGTTGGAAATGTATCGAGCAGCCCGACGGCAAAAACGACGACGAGCCATGCGGCGGCACAGCACCGCACGGCGTGCCCGAAGACCCGCGCCGGCATCCCAACTCGGCAGGCTATTTCGACGGCACAGGCTCCGACATAGTGACGTACGAAGTGCCGCTGAGCCGTTTGAACATCAGGCCGGGCCAAGCGATTTCAGTCACGGCGACCATCTACTACCAGACCATCCCGCCGTATTACCTGGAGCAGCGCCGCGACAACGCGCCTAACGGAGTCTTCACCAGGTCGCTCATGTACTACGTCAAACATCTGGACGTAAACTCGGTCAGCGAATACTGGAAGCTGCTCATCCCCGAACCTCCAATCAAGGATTGGAAGCTGATGGTCGCTACCACCTCGCGGACTCTTAAATAATTTTGAGTCCGGCGTCAGAGCAAAGTTAAGCGCTCAAACCGACATGTCGGTTTGAGCGCTTAACTTTGCGTCCTGCCTCTTGCGTCAAGCTCGCCTTCAATCGTTTAGCTTCTCAACAGGCGATGAAAATAACGCGCGATGCTTTGACCAAACTGCGCGCCCTTGTTTGAATAGTTAGCGAAGATTGACGGATTGATTAACTCCGCTTCGATTAAGGTTGGCCCTTCACGGGTTTGAATCAGGTCTACGCGGCTATAATGAATCGGACAATCCAGCGCTTCATAAGCTTCCAGCAC
>CAZEZJ010000608.1:1688-2325 GCA_964516695.1 uncultured Blastocatellaceae bacterium | reverse complement strand
GCCGTTATCGTCGCGTGGTGAATACGAATTGCCCGAGGCCGTCGGCCTCGCGGTAGGAGAGCAGCCCGCTTCTGGAAATCTTCATCGCGCCGCTCGTCTGCGTGCCAACCCAGAGATTGCCGTTGCCGTCTTCGGCCAGCGCGCCGACGCGACTGCTCAAGCCCTGCGCCGAGGTGTAATTACGAAAACTCCCGCCGTCAAAGACAGAGATGCCGCCGCCCCACGTTCCAATCAATAAGCGACCGTCCGCTGAGCGGTGCAACTCGCGCACGTTATTGTGGGCCAACCCGTCAGCGGTCGTTAAGCGGCGCGCCTCGCCAGGGGAGAGAGATATGCGTAGTTGACGAGCGACGCCGTTTGCCTGCTCCGTTTGTTTGCGCTGCTGCTGCTGCTCTGCGACCGCGGGCCATGAAAAGCGGTCGCTGCTTTTCGCCATGATGGCGGGCACGGGCCGCAGCACAATCAAACCGCTCTGATGCCCGACCCACAATCTCCCCTCCGCGTCCGTGTTCAAAGCCCAAACGATGTCTGTGGCCTGCGTCGGCTGCAAATGATAGTGAAACGTCCGGCCATCGGGCAGACGCCGCACCAAGCCCTGAAGAGTGCCTACCCACAGACTGCCTTCCGCGTCTTCCAG
>CAZEZJ010000608.1:0-1663 GCA_964516695.1 uncultured Blastocatellaceae bacterium | reverse complement strand
CGAACGCGGCTGAATGTTTAGCTCGATGCGACGAAAAGAGCCTTTGCTGTCGCCGCCTTCGAGGAGAAAAAGGCCGCCGCCCGTGCCCGCCCAAATATTCCCGTAACGGTCTTCATAAACGACGTTGACGAAATTCGGCGGCGCTTCACTGCCGAGCCGGTAGGTTGTGAACAACGAGCGAGCGGCGCTGCCATCCGTGGGCGTGCCGTGGCTTTGCTGATTTGCAGCCGCTTGAGAACGAGCTAAGGGGTCGAAGCGGCTGACGCCGCCGTTAGTGGCAACCCAGTACATGCCGCTGCGGCGGGTGGCGAGCATGTCGTTGATGTGCGGCGAGGGCAAGCCGTCGCGCTCGCCGTAGGTGGTGAAGCGATAGCCGTCAAAGCGGCTCAAGCCTTCGGTCGTGCAGAACCAGAGAAAGCCGTGTGCGTCCTGCACGATTTTAGCAACCTCGTCGTGGGCCAACCCGTCGGCCACCGTGTAGGTCTTAATCGGCAGTTGTTGCGCCGTCGCGCGCCAGTGAGGCGTGAGCAACAGCAGAAGGCACGCCGCCCATGCGACGCGCAGCGGAATCTTCCTGTCTCGCTTTTCAGACACGTCAGATGAGCCTAAAAGTCCGAACTCAAGCTGACGATTCCTTGACGTTCGGACTCTGGACTTTAGACTTTAGACTTTTTGTTCTTCGCCTGTCGCCGCTTGAAAGACTTTTCGCCGCCCGATTCACCGAGGCGAACTCCGGTTGGCATCGCTGCCGGAAGCGAAGGCGTGTTGGAGCGCGGAGTGGCCGCATCGCTGCCGACGTGCTGTGAGGAATGGTCGGCAAACATTTCGTTCGCTTTTTTGCGCCGGCCGCGCAGCGCGGGAGTGTCGGCCATCGCCTCGCGATTCTGGTCTGTATCGTGGCCGCGGCCCATCTCTTGCCCGCGCGGTTTGGGCGGCGCGCCCGCCTTCTGTTGTGCCTTCTTCGTGCTCATCCTCTGGTTTTCCCCCTGTGTTTGATGGCTCTCTCGCTCGCGGCCAGCGATTGAAAAACAAGCTAACGCGAGATGCGCTTTGCCGCGTCTTGGGCCAACTCGCGGTGCGCGTCCGTTGACTCATCAATCGCCGGTTCTGTAGTGCGCGCCAGCGCCCACTTGAGCGCGGGCGGCGTGACCAGCGTTGTAATGACGACCATCATCACCACGACGCCGAACGTGCCTGAATTGATGACCGGCTCTCTCGCGCCCTGCGCGTTTGGCAGCACAAGCGTCGCGCCGATGCCGGCGAAAATCAAGCCCACTTCGCCGCGCGGAATCATCCCCAACCCAACGGCCAGACGATTCAACCCGCGCTCCGCGACCGCCAGCGAGCAGACTTGTTTACCGATGATTGCGGCCAGCGTCAACATCGCGGCGAAGCCAAGCAAATCGAAGCGGACGAACGCTCGCAAGTCAACCTTCACGCCCATCAGCACGAAGAAGATTGGAACCAGCACGGTGCTGACGGGCGTGATGAGTTGTTGAAGACCATGCACGCCGCGCTCTGGAAAGGTCTCGAAGTGTACTTCGTCGAGCACCAGCCCGGCGGCAAACGCCCCGACAATCGGAGCGAGGCCGACCAGCGCCGCCGTCCACGCCAGCAGAAAGCAGAAGGCCAGAGAAAGCGACAGCAGCACGCCGCGACTCTC
>CAZEZJ010000607.1:319-2326 GCA_964516695.1 uncultured Blastocatellaceae bacterium | reverse complement strand
GCTCAAGGGTCGCAGAAGGGGTCAGGTCCACAGCTCTCGCCAGGTCCACGTTCGACATCCGGCCATCCTGCTGCAACAGCTTCAGGATTAGCTCATCCTTCTCGTCCATCTTATCCTCCGCAAGAGCTTCCAGCCTTCCCGCACCCTATACGCACAATTTCGGTCAAAGTTGCTAAATTTTGATTATTGTATGCTCACAGCTCCATTCTGTCAAATTTTATTTCCCTTAATGGCGTTAAGTCCGAACTTTCTCAGCCTAGGGGCGGCATTAAATTTGGTGTCAACCTGAGACTTGACAAAGATGCACTCAAGATTTATTATACCGCCATACTCAGCAGCCGGAAGGATTCACAGAACAAAAGCCTTTCGGCTGTCTTGTGAGCTAAAAACTATAGATTTTAGTTAAGGAGGAAGTTAGAGTAGTTATGAGCATCGTTCGTTATGACCCGTTCCGCGACTTGCGTAGCCTGCAAGATGAAGTCAACCGCCTGTTTTCGACCAACCTTTCACGCACCTTTGACGGCGAGGAAGGAATCGCGCGCGGGGCCTGGAATCCGAGCGTTGACATCTACGAGAATAAAGACCAGATCGTGCTCGAAGCAGAGCTGCCCGGCATGAAGCGCGAGGACTTCGATCTCTCGATTGAGAACAACGTCATCACCCTGCGCGGCGAGCGGCGTTTCGAGAAGAAGGAAGAGAGCGACAACTATCACCGTGTCGAGAGGTCTTACGGCTCTTTCGCGCGCTCCTTTACGCTGCCGCAGACTGTGCAGGCGGATGACGTGACGGCTGAATATCGCAACGGCGTGTTGCGCGTCACGATGCCCAAGCGCGAAGAGGTCAAAGCGCGCCGCATAGAGGTCGCAGGCGAAAGCGGCGAGGCCAAAGGCGCACGCACCATCGAAGCGAAGGCCGAGAACGTCAACACGGAAAACCAGAAATCAAAGCAAGCGTCCGGCAGTTAATCAACCGCCGACTTATCCTTTTCGGTGACAGGTGACAGGCAAAGGCTTTTTACCCTGCCGCCTGTCACTTATCGCTTATTAGTGTTGTGATGAATTTAGACAAGTTTACATTGCGCGGGCAGGAGGCCATTCAAGCGGCCATCGAAGCAGCACGGCACGACCAGAATCAACAGGTCGAGCCGGAGCACTTGCTGCTGTCCATGCTCGAACAGAAGGAAGCCACCGCGCGCCCCATTTTGGGCAAGCTCGGCGCAAACGTGCAGGTCGTCTTGAATGACGTGCAGGCGGCCATCGCGCGCTTTCCTAAAGTGCAGGGCGGGCAGCAATATTTCAGCCCGCGCCTGAGCCAAGTTTTTACTGCCGCCGAAAAACAGGCGCAGGAGATGCAGGACGAGTACATCTCTACGGAGCATCTCTTGCTTGCCATCGTGGATGAAAAGGACGGCGGCGCGGGCAAAATCCTGCGCCAGCACGGAGTCAACCGCGCAGACCTTTCAAAAGCCATAGAGCAGATGCGCGGCGGCGTCCGCATCACAGACCAGAACGCCGAAGAGAACTATCAAGCTCTCTCGAAATATGCGAAAGACCTGACGGATTTAGCCAGACGCGGCAAGCTCGATCCGGTCATCGGGCGTGATGACGAAATTCGCCGCACGATTCAGGTTCTCTCGCGCCGCACGAAAAACAATCCTGTCTTGATTGGCGAACCCGGCGTGGGCAAGACCGCCATTGTAGAGGGTTTGGCGCAACGCATCGTCTCCGGCGACGTGCCTGAAACTTTGCGTAACAAACGTCTGGTCGGGCTTGACTTAGGCTCTATGCTGGCGGGCGCAAAGTATCGCGGCGAGTTTGAAGACCGCTTAAAGGCCGTCTTGAAAGAGATTGAGAACGCGCAGGGACAGATTATTCTTTTCATAGACGAGCTGCACACGCTGGTCGGCGCGGGCGCGGCTGAAGGCGCGATTGACGCTTCGAATATGCTGAAGCCCGCGCTGGCACGTGGCGAGCTCGGATTCGAAATGGCGCCCGAAGGATTCGTCGC
>CAZEZJ010000607.1:0-309 GCA_964516695.1 uncultured Blastocatellaceae bacterium | reverse complement strand
GCTTCGAATATGTTAAAGCCTGCGCTGGCGCGCGGCGAGTTGCGCTGCGTCGGCGCGACCACGCTCAACGAATATAAAAAATATATCGAGAAGGACGCCGCGCTTGAGCGTCGCTTTCAACAGGTCTACGTCGGCGAGCCGAATGTCGAAGACACCATTGCCATCCTGCGCGGCCTCAAAGAGCGTTATGAAGTTCATCACGGCGTGCGGATTAAAGATTCCGCGATTGTCGCCGCCGCGACGCTCTCGAATCGTTACATCACAGACCGCTTTTTGCCGGACAAAGCGATTGACTTGATTGACGAGGCG
>CAZEZJ010000606.1:1646-2328 GCA_964516695.1 uncultured Blastocatellaceae bacterium | reverse complement strand
TAACCGGAATCCCTTTTTTAAGTGCCAGGAACGACTGCATCCCGCCGCGCGAAGCGCCATGCATGAAAACATTGTTCATGTCCACGTAACCAAGCGAGCGGGCAAGCGGAATCAAATTTACAACGTCGTTAACGTCCGCGCCGCCGAACTCGTCTTTGCCCTCGCCGCCGTCCGCGCCGCGATACTGCGAGCCGATAACAACGAAGCCGTTGGTCACGAACGGGTAATAGAAACTCTGCGGCGTCAGGAGCGCGAGGTTCGGATTGCCGCCGCGATTGACGATGACGAGCGGCAGCTTTTTACCCGCCGTATTTTTCGGTTTCCAGATAAAGCCGACAACCTTCAGGCCGTCGCTCATGTATTTAATTTTCCGACATTCGTAGTCGGCGAAAGACTCGCGGCGCTCAAACTCCTCGCGGTTCAAAATAAAGCGGTCGAAGTTTTCGAGGTAATTTAATTTGTAACCTTCTCCAGCCGCGGATTTGACTTCCCCTTCGAGCGAGGCTCTTTGCTCTTTCACATATTGCTCATAACTTCTTTTCGCGGGCGCGACGCACGGCACCTCCTCTACAATAGAGCCGTCGAGCGGTTTGGTTTGCGCTTGAGCCGTGATGAAAGCGGCGAATAGTAGGGCTGCGATTACTGGCAGACTTAGGGATTTCCTCATACTGTTTTCCTTCCT
>CAZEZJ010000606.1:0-1636 GCA_964516695.1 uncultured Blastocatellaceae bacterium | reverse complement strand
CAGCGGCCCGACAACCCGATTAACCGGGCGGCAATTGATTTTGGATGATACCGCCAACGCTGAATGCCGCTTTGGTCAAATGAGTTATGAGACGGCTCGCCAAAGTAGATGGGATCTCATTTATCTACTTGTGCTCTTCTTTAACGCCTCCAACTCTCTTTCTGTGGTTTCGATGGCTTTCCTAATTCTACCTTTTCGATTCTCGTCCGTGCTGCCCGCGCTTGCTTCCAACAACTTTTTCAGCGCTGCGAGATGCGCTGTCTTCAGTGCCAACCCCGCAGGGACATCTACATCGGGTTTTACGCCTGTCCCTTCCCAGTTGGTCTGCGTAATGGGGCTGACGGGACGTGCTGCCGGGACACCTATCCAGAAATGTTCGTTGATTCTGTATACATCCCTGGGGTTGGCCGCGCCTTCCGTAGTCTCGCCGACCACTATAGCCCGCTTTAGGTTCTTGAGATCGTAGGCGAATGCCTCTCCCCCCGAAAAGGTACGCTTGCTGGTCAGGATATAGACCTCCTTGCCAATGTACCTTTCGCCCGGCACATACGGCATGGTCCAGTATTGCCGAATGGTATTAGTTCTTCTCTGAAAGAGTCCGCTCAGCTGCACGGGTTCGTGACTGAAAAAATAGCTCGCGAAAAGTGCTATCGCGTTGGGGTGCCCGCCATCATTGCCGCGCAAATCAATTATCAATGCCTCCGTGTCAGCCACAAACCTCATCGCAGCCACGGTCGTCTCGCCACCGTATTCCGTAGGGAAGAAGAGATTCAAACGTATATAGCCGACGTTGCCAGCTAAACGCTCGACCCTCTCAAAGCCGTAATTGATGTCCTCGCCATAATTGCGAAGTCCCTGGCGTTCTTCGGCGGTCGGCTCCTCATTTTCTTTGCGGACCGGGACCGGCTTGTAGCTGTAGTTCACGCTTATATGTTTGTCACGACTTACTTCTCTCAGCTGGGCCGTCAGCGCCTTTGCCAGCTCTGCTGCGCTCGTGATGGAGTCGTACTCTTTTTTTCGCTGGCGCTCACGAACACTCCTCTCAATCTCATCTGCAACTTTCGGGAACACATAATAATCCTTCACATTCCTGATAACGGCCTCTATCACTTGGGCGCGGGTGGTGGCGTCAATAGTAATATCGGGCTGGGCTGCACGGTCTTGCGCCTGACTGATTCCTGCACCTGTAAAGCCCAGGACGAATATGGCTATGACGAATAATCTTTTCATACCTAACCTCCCATAACTGGCGGATAAAAATCTACTCGGTAAGAATTACCACGGAAGCGAAGGTCAGGTCTTTCACGACCGAAAGGTTTAGTCTGGTATTAAGATGTCCGATACCCGGCGCGATACTGGGCCGGCGTCATTCCGATTATGCGCTTAAAAGTCCGTGTGAAGTGAGACTGGTTTGAGAATCCAGCCGCCAGAGCAATCTCGGAGAGCGAATTATTTGAGGTGGAGATTTTATGGCAGGCAAACTCGACGCGCCGCCCCCGCAGATATTCCCCCATGCTGCAGTGATAGTACCGGCGGAAGGAATGCGCAAGATGTACAGGGTGGACTCCGACCAATTTTGCGATGCGTGAAAGGGACAAGGGGTCTGAGAATTCCTCTTGAAGAAGTTCCCTGGCCT
>CAZEZJ010000605.1:0-2328 GCA_964516695.1 uncultured Blastocatellaceae bacterium | reverse complement strand
CACGGAGAGCATCGCATCGCGGCCCAGCGTCTCGTAAGCGACGAGCGGGGCATCCTCTTCATTAAGCAACAACTCACGCACACGCTCTTCAAAACGCAAGGCCCAATCGAAAGGCTCAGCGCCATGTCTGCCCCAGGCGTAGGTGTGCAGATTATGAACGACGTTGCCGCTGCCCATAATTAAAACGCCTTCGTCGCGCAGGGGCGCGAGGCGTTTTCCGAGTTCGTAGTGAAACTCCGGCGGCTGCGTTTCGTCTATGCTGAGTTGAACGACGGGAATATCCGCCTGCGGAAAAACGTGACACAGCACAGACCATGTTCCGTGGTCGAGTCCCCAACGCTCATCGAGACCGACCGCGACGGGCGCTAGCAACTCCTGCACACGCTTCGCCAGTTCGGCGCTGCCCGCCGCCGGATATTCGACGCCGTACAGCTCGCGCGGGAAGCCGCCAAAATCGTGGATGGTGCGAGGCAAGGAATTGGACGTGACAGCCGTTGCCGGAAAATACCAGTGGGCCGAGACGCTCAGCACGGCCTGCGGGCGCGGCAATTGTTTGCCGATGGCTGCCCAGCCATCCGTGTAAGCATTCTTCAACAAGGCGTTCATCGGATTGCCGTGTCCGAAAAAAACAGCGGGCATCGAACTCTTCATCGCGTCTCCCGACCACTAATCTCCGTCAACTGCTGACCTTACAAAAGAAAAACTCCGCTTCGTGATTCAAAACTTCTCGGATTCCCGCGTTAAGGGATGAAGCCTAAAAAAGGGCAATTCATATTTTGCGGTTAAAGGTGGAATTATGTCTAGCATCATTCGATTGGCAATTATCTTCATGTTAGTGTTCGCTCCGCTTGGCCCTGTCTTTGCTCAAGAGCAACAGCAGACCGCCAAGCCTTCATCCCCTGTGGTCACGGCGACAGCCAAAGGCCAGCAGGTGCGCTTTGCCGCTTTGGGCGAAGTTAAGGAAACGCGGCTCGAAGTCTTCGACGCCGCAGGTCAAAAAGTTTTCGATTCATCATTCATGCAGGGCAATCTTTACGACTGGCGCTTGACGGACCAGCAGGGCCAGCGTTTGGCCGACGGCTCTTACCTGTTCATCATCACCGTTCGTGATTTCTCAGAGAAGTTGAGCCAGAAATACGGCAACGTCACGCTGCAACAGCAGCAGGTCGCCGTCGAGTTGACCGGGCGCAAGCGTCTGCCGGAAGGACAAGCGAGCGCGCTCGAAACAAATCGTCAGGCAGAAGTGCAGTCGCTCGTAGACAGAGTCGGCGTCGAAGTGCCTGCTGGCGAAAGCACAGCGACTTCTTCAACGACTGAGGGCAACAAGACCTCCGACGCGCAGGCTAACTTGCCGCAGGAAGTCTCGGCGGTGGTCAACGGCGCGGGCACGTCAAACCGGCTCACGAAGTGGATTGACGGAACAGCCGGAACGCTCGGCGACTCTGTTATCACGGAGTCGGGCGGCAAAATCGGTATCGGCACCAACACGCCGCCACACGCCTTCAGCGTGCGCAGAAACGGCGGCACGGCGGGCGTCCACGATTTCGGTGAACTCTTTGTTGACCGCGACGACCGCACGCGCTCGGCCTCTATGATTCTCGGCACGGGCGGGCAGTTGAAGTGGATTTTCGGAATGCCGTTTCAGTCTGACGGCTTTCAGGTTTATGACCTCGTTGCCAACCAGCCGCGATTCTTCGTCAGCCCTGACACAGGCAACATCGGCATCGGCACTTCAACGCCCACGCAGAAGCTCGAAGTTGTGGGCAACATCAAACTGAACGGCACCAACAGCAGCATTACCTTCGCTGACGGCTCGACCATGAGCAGCGCCAGCAGCGGCAACGGAACGCCGTCCGGCATCAACATCGTGACCGCGATTAACGACCCCTCGACGAACAACGTCATCGGCGAAAACCGCTTGTCGCCCAACCTTGTCAGGTTCAATCCTGCCGCGGAGCAACTCTCGGTTGGAGACGCCAACGGCACGGGCTTGATGATTAACCTGCGCGGCGGCTCGACCTGTTGCAGCGGCCCCGGCGGCCACACGCCTGCCTTCTTCAAGGTCTTCCAGAACGGCAGCTTCGTCGCCACCGGCAACCTCGGCATCGGCACCTCGCCGATGGAGGGCAAGGGCTACCGCACCTCGTGGCACACCTACAAGGGCGCGTTCCGCTCCGGCTACGCCGACAACGAGTGGGACGACGCCAACGTCGGCTTCTTCTCTTGGGCGGGCGGCAGCAACTCGACCGCCAGCGGCCTCTACGCCTTGGCCTTCGGCGACACGAACTCCGCCGAGAGCACTTCGAGCATCGTCTTCGGCAGCGGCAA
>CAZEZJ010000604.1:0-2336 GCA_964516695.1 uncultured Blastocatellaceae bacterium | reverse complement strand
TGGCCGAAGAGATTGTGCCGAAGCGACCGAAGAAGCCTTCGTTTCGCGTGATGTTCAACGAGATTACGAAGCGCGCGGTGCAGGATGCCTTCAAAGAACCGAAAGCTATTGATGCGAATCTGGTGGACGCACAGCAGGCCAGACGCGTGCTTGACCGCTTGGTCGGCTACAAGGTGTCGCCCTTGTTGTGTAAGACCATCGGCGGGCGTCTTTCGGCAGGGCGCGTGCAATCGGTCGCGCTCAGAATGGTG
The DNA here is from genome assembly GCA_964516695.1 of uncultured Blastocatellaceae bacterium. GTDB lineage: Bacteria > Acidobacteriota > Blastocatellia > Pyrinomonadales > Pyrinomonadaceae > DASVTR01. The sequence continues at coordinate 2,085 of CAZEZJ010000604.1, read as the reverse complement.
GTCGAGCGCGAGCGGGAAATCGAGCAGTTCGTCAAGACCGAATATTGGACCGTGACGGCTAATCTTAACGCCAAGCTGCCGCCCGCCTTCGATGCGCGGCTGCACAAGATTGGCGAGCAAACCGTCAAGACCGGCGGCTTCGACCAGGAACTGAAGAAGAACGAAATCCTGATTGGCACACAAGAGCAGGCTGCGGAGATTGTCGCGGAAGCGGAGCAGCAGCACTACGCGGTGGCCGAAGTTATAACAAAGGAACGCAAGCGCAATCCGGTTCCGCCGTTTATCACTTCCAAGTTGCAGCAGGAGGCTTCGCGCAAGCTCAGCTTCGCGGTCAAGAAGACGATGATGCTAGCGCAGAAGCTTTATGAGGGCGTCGAGCTTGGCGCTGAAGGCGCGGTCGGTCTCATCACCTACATGCGCACAGATTCAACGCGCGTCTCGGACACAGCTTTGGGTGAAGTGCGCTCGTTTGTGCAGGAGCAGTACGGCGCAAACTACCTGCCCGAAAAAGCCAATTACTATCGCTCGAAAAAAGATGCGCAAGATGCGCACGAGGCCATTCGCCCGACTGACGTTGGGCGCACGCCAGATTCTTTAGCGCCCTTTCTCAATAAAGAAGAGTTAAAACTTTATCGTCTCATCTGGCAGCGCTTTGTCGCCTCGCAGATGATGCCGGCCCTTTTCGACCAGACGACGATTGATATTAGTGCCGGACGTTTCACCTTCCGTGCGACGGGTTCGGTCTTAAAGTTTGACGGCTTTCTGAAAGTCTATCAGGAGGGCCGCGACGAAAAGACGGACGAGGACGAGGAAGCCGAACGCTCGTTGCCGCTCGTTGAAAAGGGCGAGGCGTTAAAATTGAACGCCATCACGCCCGAGCAGCATTTCACGGAGCCGCCGCCGCGCTACACCGAAGCCACGCTCGTCAAAGCCCTCGAAGAGAAGGGCATCGGGCGGCCTTCGACCTACGCCGCGATTATGACGACAATTCTCGACCGCGAGTATGTCGAAAAACACGAGGCGCGTTTTCACCCGACCGCTTTGGGAACGACCGTTAACGACCTTCTGGTCGCCAGTTTCAACGACCTTTTCAACGAGACCTATACGGCGCGGATGGAACAGGAGTTGGACGAAATCGAGGAAGGGAAGCTGAAGTGGACGGAGGCGCTCCACGAGTTTTACGGAAAATTCGCGAAGGACTTGAAGACCGCCGAGCAAGAGATGCGCGCCGCCAAGCAGCAGGCGATTCCGACTTCCGAGATTTGCGAGAACTGCGGCTCACCGATGGTCATCAAGTTCGGACGCTTCGGTCAATTCCTCGCCTGCTCAAACTATCCTGAATGCCGCACGACGCGCGAAGTCGCAAAGCCTGCGAGCGCTGACGCCGATAATTCTCAGTCAGCTAACGCTTCATCCGCTGCGACGGGCGCGCCGCAAACAGAGGGCGCAAGCGCTGACGGCGAAGAAGCTGAAACGTGTGAATTGTGCGGCAAGCCGATGGCTCTCAAGCGCGGTCGCTTCGGACAGTTTCTAGGCTGCACGGGTTATCCTGAATGCCGCAACATACGCAAGATTGCGCGCAGCGGCGCGGTCGCACCCGCACCCGTCCCGCTTGACGAGAAATGCCCTGTTGACGGCGCGCAGCTTGTCCGCAGGCACGGACGCTTCGGTGAGTTTGTCTCCTGCTCAAACTATCCGAAGTGTAGCTACATCAAACGCGAGACGACGGGCGTGGCCTGCCCGCGCGCGGGCTGCAAAGGCGAGATTGTCGTCAAGAAATCGAAACGCGGCAAAGCCTTCTACGGCTGTTCGGAATATCCTAAGTGCGACGTGGTCTACTGGGACAAGCCCATCAGCAAGCCTTGTCCGAACTGCAACGCGCCGTTCGTGTTGGAGAAGACGACGAAGAAGGACGGAACGTTTCTTTATTGCGCGCAGGAAGGCTGCGGATACCGCTCTGACCGCGAAACGACCGCCCCCGTCGTCAAGCCCGCCACGGCCAGCGACCATCGCCCGGCTGTGTAAGGTAAAAGTAAAAAGGTAAAAGGTAAAAGTAAGAGAAAGACGAAAGGTAAAAGGGAAGAC
>CAZEZJ010000603.1:0-2348 GCA_964516695.1 uncultured Blastocatellaceae bacterium | reverse complement strand
TCAAATCGCTGAGCGTGAGGGTTTTAATATCAGTATTCGCACTCATACTTGCCAAATACTGTTTTTTATCTTCAACCCTGCCGTCGCCCCCGACGCCCCTGAACTCGTCAGCCAGAATACGGAGGATGGCTGCTTTATCAGCCTTTAGATTAGCGTTGTTCCACTCGTTCTCCAGAGTCGTCAACTGTCTCAACACTTCATCTTTGTCCGTCGGAGCAACGTCCGTCTTGATAGGCTTTTGTGCTGTTTGTGTATCGTCCGTCGGCTTTGGTGACGGCTGCAAATTCACGCTCCGGTTGGTGTTTCCGTTATTGGCGGAAGGAAGCGTTGTCTCGTTTCCCGACTTGACGAAATAGACCAGAAGGCCAACGCCTAAGACGACAACGACCAGACCAATGGCGCCAATAATCCACGTCGATGCCTTCGAACGCGGCGCTGTAGCCTGCCGGGCTGTCTGCGCTCCCTGCCACACGTGCGGAATCGTCGGCCAAGGCGCTGGTGTCTGACCGGAAGCATTGCCTGGAAGCACTTCGGTGGGAGCTTCCGCCGTGTTCCTTGATGGAAAATTCGACGAACCGGGCTGTGGGATTTGGGCGGGGACGAACGTCAGGGCCGTGCCGTCTGTGAGGCAAAAACCGAGCGAGTCGTCCGCGTAGGTGCTCCCGCATGTGGAACAGCGCTTCATCAATTACTCCGCGTCATCGCTGTCTAACCCATCGGGTCAGAAACTTTTTATCCAAACCACCTGTAAGCGAGAATCACAAGGCCGACCACCAACGCCAACGCCAGAATGATATTGATGACGATTATCACCTTGCTTGTAGGCTCTCTGTCTGGCGGCGGCTGGCTTTGCGGCGCGGAAGGCTGCATGGGCGCGTAGCTCGCCGCGGGCGGCGGCACAGCCATCGGCGGCTTAATCATCGGAGGCTTGATTGAAGACGGTTTTCCAAAGCCCTTCGATTCTTCGTCCATCTCTTCCCTCGCCCAACTCCGGGCGGCACGCGCCTTCGCGCCCGTGCCAGCAATCTCCGCCGGAAGGCGTTGCCGCGCTTCTGGCCGCTATTCGCCGCCGACCAATTCTAGCTGGCTGAAGAAGTAAGCGATTTCAATGGCCGCGTTCTCCTCCGAATCCGAGCCGTGGACGGCGTTTTCGCCAAGCGAGCCGCCAAACTCTTTGCGCAGCGTTCCCTCTTCAGCTTTGGCCGGGTCGGTCGCGCCCATCAAATCGCGCCAAGCCTTCACCGCGCCCTCTTTTTCCAACGCCAGCACGACGCACGGCCCGCTCGACATAAAACTCGTCAACTCGCCAAAGAACGGGCGCTCGCGATGCACCGCATAAAAGCCCTCCGCCTCGGCCTTCGTCATGTGTATGAGCTTCATCGCGCGCAAACGGAAGCCGCCATCCGTGATGCGCTGAAGAATGCTGCCCGTCTTCCCGCCGCGCACCGCGTCGGGTTTAATAATTCCGAATGTAAGATTTCCTGTTTGTTCCGCCATTCTTTCCTCAAGAAAAAGATTAACTGCGATGGGTAACTGTTTCTGACTGATGGAATATAAACTTTTCGAGGTTACTCTCCAGCCTTACCGTTGCGACGCTCTCGAACAATGTCAATCAGCGCGTCTAAGCGTTGGTCGGTATGCGCTTGAGCCTCTGCCAGTTGAGCCATTTTGTCCGTTAAGTTTGCCAGCGCCGCTTCCGTCCTGATTTGCGCGTCTGCTAGCGCGGCAATCTTCGTCTCAGAATTCGCTTGAGCCGCCGCCAGAATCTCCATTCGCTCGTCTGTACTGAGCGCCACCTTGACTAGATTATCAATGATACGCTCCACACGCGCTAATCTATCTTCACTGCTCATCTGGTTGTCTCCTTTGCTAACTCCAGCCTCGATATTATGAGGCTGAGAATAGACAACTATACTGTCGCGCCAGCGCCGAGTGCGTCCTTCATCGCTTCGCCGATGTCCGCCGGAGATTTGACGACGCGGATGCCCGCTTCTTCAAGCGCTTTCATCTTTTCGGCGGCTGTGCCTTTGCCGCCCGCGATGATGGCTCCGGCGTGGCCCATGCGACGGCCTGGCGGCGCGGTCTGTCCGGCGATGAAGGCGACGATGGGCTTCGTCACATTCTGTTTGGCGAAGGCGGCTGCTTCCTCTTCGGCGGTGCCGCCGATTTCACCAATCATAACGATGCCGTCGGTCTCGCCGTCTGCCTGAAAGAGAGCGAGCGCGTCTGTGTGCGTCGTGCCGACGATGGGGTCGCCGCCGATGCCGATGGCGGTTGACTGTCCCAAACCGAGCGCGGTCAGTTGGCCCACAGCTTCATAGGTCAACGTTCCCGAGCGGGAGACGACG
>CAZEZJ010000602.1:0-2353 GCA_964516695.1 uncultured Blastocatellaceae bacterium | reverse complement strand
GTGTCTTGGCGGGGCGTCCGATTCCCGTTGGGCATCGTCGTCGTAGTTCTGTGCGGGAATGGGGCGCTGCACGTTGCGGAGGCGTGCGACGGTGTCTCTGATGCGCGAGGCGAGCTGCTCTATGGTTTCGACGCGCCGTCTGGCCGAATCGCTCAGCTCGTCACGCAGCAGCAGTTGTGCCTGACCGATGACGCCCGTCAGCGGATTGTTGATTTCATGTCGGACATGCGCCACCAAATCCGCAATCTCCGTGAGCTTGGCTTCATGCTCGGCGATTAGCTTGCGCAAGTCCGCTTCCGTTGTTTTATCATTCCCGGCGCGCGGGTTGTCTGTGCTCATCTTGGCTTTTGAAGATTCCTTTGTCGCAAACGATACTTAGCGGAGTTTTGTGAACGAAGAAAGGCGCGTCCGTCTCGCCCTCTCACCCTGGGGCAGAACAGCTTGAAAGCTCTGCCCCGTATTGTGCTTCGGATAGGTCGTCTGGGGCAAGCTTAATTTTCACGCTTCGCGCACGGCATTTGACAATTCGGTATGCGGGCACGTAAATTTTTAAGCCTGTCGTCCGCAGAGGTCATCCCACTCTGGGTCAGAAAATTAATGCCGGGTCGTCCAATGGTAGGACACATGACTCTGGATCATGTTATCGGGGTTCGAGTCCCTGCCCGGCAGCCAATTTAAGTTTTACACTTCAAAGCGTAAGACAATGGGTTCAGAAACTAAGAAAAGTTTCGGAACCCATTCGTGTTATTTCACTCTCAAAAAAAAGCCGAGGCGTCATTCTCCCAGACCACATTGCAGTGAAAAAGATGGCAGACTATCCACTAAATCACACGAAGTAAGAATCCTTTCGTCCAGTTTCGTGTGTGTTCGAGGATCGTCGGCTTTCCTCTCTTGACATGTCATCCTGGTATCAGGTGGTCTTGCGCCCGTAGATGGCGTCGGGTCGGACGCGGTAAATCGCGATGTTGTTGAGACGCTTCCACGCGCCGATCTCAGTCTGGTTGAGCGCGGGAGTCAGGGCCGGATTGCTTTTCGTGATGATCTGCATGGCGTGCTCTGTGTCTTCCGGCCTGGTAATCTTTTCCGCCTTGCCGACGACCATCACGCTTTGCCAGTGCGACGGGTCGGCCACCTCTTCGACCTGAAAACAGACTTCCGAATTAGCGGCGATAAATTCCGTTTTGGTGCCTTCGGTGGTAAAGAAATAGAGGCCGGACGAATCGTATGCGTAGTGCATGGGCACCACGTAAGGATGCCCGTCGCGCGCACATCCCAAGTGGCCGTAGCCTATGCGCTGTAAGAGCGCCTGCATCTCTGCTTCAGTCATGTTATCAACTTTCAACACTGCCGTTTCTCCCTCATATTCATCAAAACCAATAATGGCTAGAGAGCTATCTCACGTTGCCGTAAAAAGAATAATCGGCCTCCGGCCCCTTGACTTGCAGCACCCAGTGATTGAAATCCGAAGCATCATCACAACTGTTGCCGCGACCTTGCAGCACCATACGAAAGGTGCCGCCCTGCGCGAGGCCGCGCTGGAAAATTCCTGTCCCTTTGACTTCGCCCTTGAGCCGCCATTCCTTATAGAGCATCGCGCTGGCCGCAGACCTTTTTTTCTCACGCATATCAACTTTGTAAACGTTGAGATCGTCGGACAGCATTAAAGTCAATTTCCCTGTTTGCCCGCGACGATTCTTAAAGGTCAACTCCCACTGTTTGTCTTTGGGCAAGAGCGAAATCGTGTAGACCCAGGGGTAAGACATATCCGCCGCGATGCCTTTGCCATTCACTTCTTCTCCGGCTTCGGTCATATAAATCTCTGCGCGCGGGCCTAGTTTTATCTCTTTCAAAACATTCGCTTCAAACTCTTCCATCTTGCGCGTGTCGTCGTACCAGGTGCCCTCTTCGGCGCAACAGGCGCAGGCCGTCACACCTTCCGGGGTCAACATCGTTCCGGCCAGTAATAGCACGACGATAACAACGGGTGTGAATCTCATTTTCTTTTCCTCCGTCAAGGTCTTCGGATTGAGATAGAATAGCAGACAAGTTCTTTTAGCTTCAGCCCGTACACTTTTTCCAAACTCATGTTTAAAAAAGTCTTGATTCTTTCAGCCTCCGCCGGAGCCGGCCACATCCGCGCCGCCGAGGCGGTCGAGCGCGCGTTCACGCAGATGCACGCCGCGCAGGAGGTGCGTCATATAGATGTCTTAGAGTATACCAACAAGCTCTTTCGGCATCTCTACTCCAAAGCTTATCTGGAAATGGTCAACAAGATGCCGGAAGTTTTGGGTTGGCTCTACGACCAGCTTGACAAGCCCTGGCAGAACGAGCGCCGCAGGCTTGCGCTCGATAA
>CAZEZJ010000601.1:0-2354 GCA_964516695.1 uncultured Blastocatellaceae bacterium | reverse complement strand
CGAGCGCCAGCAGCAACGCGGTCGAGTCTGCGCCGCCCGAAACGGCGACGATGACGCACGCGGGGTCTGCGGGCGCGTCGAGCCGTCGCCACTCGGCCAGCAAGCGCCGCGCAAACGCGCTCGTGCGCGTCTCCTTGCGCGGTCGCATACTATCTTTCTGCGGCGTCGTCATTCCAATTCGATTGTCGGCGCGAGGGCTTGAAGGCGTCAACACCAAATGGGCGCTCGTGAGGGGTTTCAATCCGCGCGGATTTTTTTTGCCACAAACGGAGCGCGCGTGGTGTTTATCCTACAGAGGGCGGATTTTGGCGGTGGGGCGGCGTGCGGGGGAACTAACCGCAGTGGGCAATGGGGACGCTGGCTGACGACGCGGGAAAGAGAAGCGCAGCGGCAACAAAAGAGAGAGAACTTTGTTGACCTGCTTTCTGCTCTTCCTCTGATAGAGTATCCTGACTCTGAACAGAGTATCCTGCGCGTGGCAAAGAGCGCGTTCGCTGCGGTTAGTTGCCCCGCACGCCAAACTGAAAAAGACCGCTCCGGCAGTCAAGCGTCAAGCCCGGCGCGCGCCCACGCTCTGCGCCGCATTAAAATTTCCATTCCGACTCAGGAGACTAAAAGATGAAGCCGTCCGATTATTCGCAGCCGACCGCGGCGAAACTGCCGCGCGCCATCGCTCGTCATCGCATTCTCTCGGTCGCGCTCATTGCCATGATGGCGCTCTTGCTCGGCTGCGCGTCGGCTTCCTACACCAACGACAATTACAGTCTGTCTTCGTCGGAGACGAACGCCACCGTGAGCGCGCAAGGGGCAATGACGGGCCAGTGGCTAATAGAGTTCAAGACGGGCGAGGACTGAACGACAGCCCTTACGACTCGGATTGCTTCACTTCGCCCTCGGAGTGAAGCAATCCGCACTCGAATTAGTCTGCTTCACGCTCTCGCTGCTTCAATCCTGACTCCAATCGCTCCGCTTCGCAGATGGCTTACTCGTGTGCTTTCGTCTTCATAACTACTTCAATTCAGAAGTTCGGATTTTGCCCGGCGCACTATGCGCGTCACCGCGCATAGTGTATAGTCCTCGCTCAAGACCGAGGGGGAGTTATTATTCCTACCCATGCAAGGGGGAATTGTTATCCCCACCTGAAAAAGGAACACATCCATGCGCATCCTCTGCGTTGATGACGACGAAGACACTCGCTTTCTCCTTGAGCAACTCCTAGGCTTTTCCGATTTGGAAGCGATAGCCGTACAAGACACAACCTCTGCGCTCCATCTCATAGAAGCAGAGCGATTCAGCCTCTACATCATTGACAGCCAACTGCCCGGCATCTCTGGGCTGGGACTGTGCGCGCAGATTCGCCAGTTCGACCGCACAACACCAATCATCATTTTCTCCGGCCACGGCCACGCCTCAGACCGCGCAGCAGGAATGCGCGCGGGCGCAAACGTTTACATCGTCAAGCCTGAAACCAGCGCCCTCGTCTCCACCGTCAGGCGCTTGCTCGAAGAAGCTAGCGCTGCCAACTCTTAACTCTCCAGAGACTTCCTCGCGCCGCAACCAACGCTGGCGCAAATGACTACCGGGCATAACTTGCGGGTCAGAAATGTTTTGACCTGAATCCTACATGAGGCGTATCGTATGCTGCGTCAGTCGCATGTCCGGTTGCTAATCCTTCAGCCATCAAGGCCGGACGGCAATGTGGTTGCAGACTCAAACTCTATAGCTTCGCTGTCAGGCCAGATGCCCTCATCAAGCAAGCTGGATTCTGTGTGATTGCGTCGTCTACACGATGATGGCCCCGTGCCGTCATCGCCCGGAGGAAAATGATGAGCGAGAGATTTTGGATTATCGTAGTTGTAGCGGTAGGTGTGCTGCTCTTAATCTTGATACTGCGGAGCCAGTTAAAGAGGCTGGCCTTCAAGGTCGCGGGCGTGGAGGCTGAAGTGGAAACGCATGGAGCGGAAAGCGCCAGCCGTGCCGCTGCGGAACCCATCAAGAGGCGGGCTGGCATCAACATCAGCGACGTTAATCAGGCGGGCAGCGACAACGTGATTGATGTCGGGCGCGATGATGTCAACATCGAAAGACTCAGCCAGAAGGACAAGAATAAAGTCGTTGTCCGGCCAGACCAACCGCAACCCTAACGAAAATGAGTATTCCCTTAGCCAACTATCTTGACGAGCGCCGGGCCTTCGATGCGTTGCTGGCAGACGGGTGCCAGCAACGCGTCTTGCTCTTTCAAGGCAAGAGCGGAAGCGGTAAATCTTCGCTGCTTAATGATTGTCTCACGCGAGTCGGTCAAGCCGGAGAAGTCCATTGTATTATCATTGATTTCAAAGCCGAACCCTCCATTG
>CAZEZJ010000600.1:0-2357 GCA_964516695.1 uncultured Blastocatellaceae bacterium | reverse complement strand
GAGCGATGAGTGATGAGTAAAACAAATATCTTCTCACTCATCACTCATCGCTCATCACTCATCACTTTTTAACCGTCCCTCTGAAATTCATTTCCCCAGATAGAAGAGCCGATAGCGCGCCAGTCGGGTGTGTAGTGGCGTATTTTTTCGTGGAGCAGATGCCGCCAAGCGTTCATCGGTGATGCCCACGGGTTATAAAGGTCAAAATGGGCGGCCCACTTCCGCTCAGCTCCCTCATCAACATACAGCACGTGCAGCGAAGCGCGCCCGACACTGCGCTCAATCCAGCCGCCCGTCGTATCGCTGTGGCGCGCAAACCAGGCTGTGAAATCCGCGCGCCGCTCAAGCGTTGACTTGATAAACGGCCAGACATCGAAGTTCATCCCGACGCCGCCCAAGCCATAGACATTCTCAACGCGCTTGACCGTCTCCCACAATTCCAATTCCCGAAAGCGCCTGAGCAGAATCAACAGCGCTTGCTGCTTATCGAGCGCCAGCGCATTAAAGGCGCTCTCATCGGTTTCTCTCTCGTAGAGGCCGACGAGCCTTTGAGCAAGCTCATGGCGAGTCTCATCGGAAAGCTCGCTCCATGTCAGCACGCTCGCCTCTTCGACAGCTCTGGCCGTTTCGCTCATGGTTTCGGCAACTCGCGCTCCATCAAGGCGCGGTCTTGTTCGAGCAGCCCGTGAAAGCGGACGCCCACACCGTGGCCCGGATTGCTGTAGACGACTTCGGCGTTGACGACGACCTGCTGGTCATTGCTAAAGGGCAGGCGCAGCGTGAGCAAAGAGCCTTCTGGAATGACCGTTTGCGTGTTCATGTAAAGACCGCCGACGCTGATGTCTTTGGTGCTGGCGATGCCGGTCGCGTCCGCGCCGTTGAAATAAACATCAACTATCAACCGCGAACGGTCGTGCTGCCGTCGCTCCTCCGGCGGCAGATTCATCTCATCAAGCTCGTCAACCACTGTCCGCTCCTTTCAAAAGTTCGTCGGCTCACTTCTCGTCGATGATAAAGGTTGGCACCATCCCGCCGCCGGAACTGACGTTGGCTAACTCGGAAAATGAGAGACGCGTAAACGCCGACCCGACGCGGCCCGAAAAAAGCAACGGGTCGAGGTCAACGAGTTGTTCCGCGAAATTAACCGCGCCGTCCTCCTGTAAAGCCGGAAAAACCTCACGGGCTGTGGGCACGCGCTCCTGCACGATGTAATCGCCATTGGCGAGCGCTCCCTGCAAGCCTTCGCCCCAGGAAATCTCGTCCGTATTCCAGCCGATGTGAATGCCGTGGCCGCCGTAATCGTCGTTCGGCTTGAGGACGAGACGGTCGCGCCGCTCCATGATGAATTCGAGCAGGTCGATTTCCTCTCCGTAGTATTTACACTTTTCCGCGCGCACGCTTCGCGTCCAGGGAACGTGCGCGCGAATCGTCGCTTGTTCCTCGGGCGAGAAAAGCTGCGCGTGTCGCTCGTCGGTCAAGACGGCGAAGAGCGCCTTCTTGTGAATCAACTTGGAGCGAAAGCTATTGACCATGCAGATAGCGCGGGCGCGGTAAGCCTGAAGAAGCGCCGGGCTTTCCTCGATAATCGGTAGATACTCGTTGACCAGCAGGCGTTTATAAACGATGTCAATCTCGAAATCGTTGAAGCGCAGCCGTTCGTTATTCCACTCCAATTCTTCGGGCGCGCAGATGACGCAAGGGTAGCCAGCGGACTCGAAGTATTCCTTGAACAACTCAAACTCTTTTTGCGTCGGCCTGCCCGTCAAATCAACGATGGCAATCTGCGGCGCGCGCTCCGGTTTGCGGCCCAAGAATTCTTCGTACGCTGCCAAAAGCACGTCGAGCATCAAGCGCCGTCCGGCGAACGTGCGCAGCTTGTAGGTCTCGCTGAAGCGGCGCATGACGGGCAGCCTGGAAAAGATGTCGTAGGCCGCGTCCGCGTAAGCGATACCGGCTGGGCTTTCGCCGTTTAGTTCCACAAAGCTGTAAGCCTCGTCGGTCAGGAATGAATCGAGGCGGGCCGTCGGGGAAACGCCTTTATAGCCGGGGTCAATGGCAACGAGTTCGCGTTCAATGTCTGTGAGGCCAAGCTCATCGAGCAGCGCGTCGTTTGCGATGGCCGCATCTTTGACTTTCTGAATGGCGCTCCAAACCGTCTCGCAAATTTTGGTGACGCGCGCCCAATCGCGTTCCGTAACAAAATGCGGGCGCAAGTACGGCGAAAGGCGACGACCGCCGAAAATGAGCTTGGCGCTCTCCAAGCCCTCGTCGAGCATTTTTCGGGAAGATTCAGCCAAATCGCCTTGCGTTAACAACTCATGGTAATGCGAGACAGCATTGTGCAGCATAGATTCCGG
>CAZEZJ010000599.1:0-2378 GCA_964516695.1 uncultured Blastocatellaceae bacterium | reverse complement strand
CGATGACGCGCGACGCGAGCCTGAAGGCCAGATGATTGGCTGGCTGGTGCTCGTAGTCCATCAGGGTCACGCTCCTGATGCCGAGCGCGCGTGCGGCAGCCGTCTGCGCGTAAGAATTATGGCTGACCGCTAAATCAAACTCGCGCCCGCGCGCCCACTTCCATAAAGCCGCCGCGCGCCCGACCAGATTGCCGGCCTTGCCCGTCAGTTTGCGTCCCCCGTGCCCCCCGATGACGGCAGGCGAGAGGCCCGCCGCTTCCGCCAGTTCTACGGTCTGCGCAAATTTTCGTGCCGTCGTTTCCACCACCGCGCCGCGCCGCTCGAATTCGGGAATCAGAGCGCGAAAGAACGGCACGTGCGGTGAGTTCGCCAGATCAATCCAGATACGCATAAAGCGAAACGATGAAGCATGAACTATGAACGATGAATGAAAAGAAGGAGTCTAACTTTTACTTCATTGTTCATCCTTCCGCGTTCATCGTTTCCAGAAGTCTTGCCAGCGCATAGAGCATCCACGCCTGCGACCAGCGCATGTAGGGCGTGCGCACGGTGTAGAAGCGGCGACGCTGGTAGTAGAAGAAGCCGCGCGGGTCGCGCAAATTGCGCACAGCCCAGAGCGCAATTTTTTCGGCTTGCTGCGGCGCGCTCTGGTCCACATCTCGCAGTTCGAGCAGGGCGACGATGGCAGCGCCCGCCGAATGAGCGTCCGCCGGATAAAGTCTATCATGGAAGTATTTGGGCCACCCGTCCGTGAGGAAGAAACGCTCGCGCCAGAATTGGGAGCCGCGCTTGAGGCTTTCGGTGAATTCTGTGCGGGCCTCGGTGCAACTGTTTGTGATGCGCACGAGGCTGGTGAGCACAAAGGCCGTGTGAAAATTGTCGGCCCAGGATTGATAACTGTCCGCGCCGTAGGCCCAAGAGCCATCCGCTCGCTGGCGATTCACGACGTAGCGCGCGCCGCGCACGGCCCACGCGCACAACTCTTTTTCGCCCGTCGCCGCGCCAACCGTGGCTAGTGTTTCGGCAGCCAGCAGGCTCGCGTTAAAGACGCGCGTGCGGTCAAGCGGTGAATAACTCCAGCAGACTTCGTTTGCCGACTCTTCCGTGCGATGCAAGTCACGCAGGATAAACTCGCAAGCGCTGCGTGCGACATTGAGATATTCTTCACTCTGAAAGTCGCGCGCGGCTTCCGCGAGCGCGCGTGCGGCAAAGGCGGTGGGCACAATCGTCGGCGTCCCCTTCGGCGCGAAGAAGGCGCGTCCCTGCCAGTCGAAGTTATAACCCCAGGCGGCGCCTGATAGTCCGCCGATGCGTGCAGCAAGCAGTTCGTTTAAAAGAACGCGTGCTTCTTGGCGGGCGCTCTCTGTTTTTTCCCTGCGCCAGCGAGATAACCAGGCGAGCGCAAAGAGCGCCGTGCCTTTAGAGTTTTTTCCGGCGGGAACGCGCGCGAGGCGGCGCAGGCTGGCGGGCGAGCGTTTGAGGGCTTGCGTCCAAGCGAGACGCGCAAGACGCGAGTTTTTCAGCGGAGTCGCCTGAAACAAACGACTGTTCAAGGCGTCGAAAGGGTCATGGCCCGCGTAGTCGCGCTCGCGGCACCACGCCGACAAGCTCTCGCAGGCACGCTCCAATTCGCTGTACGCTTTGTTCAAGGAAGACCAGCTTTGCCTAATGCGCGCTGCTACTATTAACGGAAGTCTCGATGCGGCGCGCCGTCTCGATAAAACTCTCGTGCCATAGCTCGAACATCAGCAGCGTCCAGAGCAGCTTGCGATGATTGGCTTGCCCGCGCTCATGTTCGTCTTGCAAGCGCTCGATGTAGGCAGCGTCGAAGAGACCCGCCTTGCGGATGCGCTCCGGGGAACGGAGGTCGCGCGCCAGCGGGCGCAGACGCCCCTTGAGCCATTCAGCGACGGGCACGCCAAAGCCTTTCTTCCCACGACGCGTGACAAAGGGCGGTAGAAACGGCGCGCTCGCCTGTTTCAAAATATACTTTGAAGTGCGACCGCGCAGCTTGTAATGGGCGGGCAGAGAAGCCGCAAACTCCGCCACATGCGGGTCTAGGAAGGGCGCGCGCACTTCGAGCGAGACGGCCATGCTGGCGCGGTCAACTTTCGTCAAAATGTCTTCGGCAAGATAAAGCTGCGTGTCGAGGCTTTGCATCCGCTCCGTCATATTGTCGGCGTCAGATTCGGCTAGCAGGCGGCGCGCCTCGGCGTAAATATCGCCGTCGCCCATGCGCTTCGCGTCGTCCATCAAGAGTGCTTCCTGCTCATTCTGTGTAAATGAGCCGAACCAGATGTGATGACGCGCCACGTCGTCGTGCTCGGCTCCGGCGACGAAGCGGCGCGCTTTGAAGTCGAACGAGAGATTTTTGGTTT
>CAZEZJ010000598.1:0-2388 GCA_964516695.1 uncultured Blastocatellaceae bacterium | reverse complement strand
GTCTAACGCGCCGACCGATTATGCGACTTCACGCGAAATAAGTCTAGAGTCTTGTGCGTCTCAAGACTCCAGAGAGCGAAGAAAGTTTCAGTTGACCGGCGAGCGCGGAGTCTGTCCTGACTCTAGTGGGCGCTCCAAACTCGCCGGACTTGCGGGCGGTTACCTTTGTTGCGCTCCGAATTCCTGTTCGAGCGCGGCGACGAGGCTCGTGTGCGCTCGGTCAACTTCTTCATCACGCAGCGTGCGCTCTTCGGCGCGGTATTCGATGCGCAGCGTCACAGAGCGCTTGCCTTCCGGCAAATTCGCGCCCTCGTAAACATCAACCAACTTGACCCCGCGCAGATGTTCCAACCCCTGAGCGAGAATAACGCGCTCCATTTCAGCGAAAGCCACACGGCGGTCAACCAGTAGTGAAACGTCTCTATCAATCCCCGGATAACGCGCCAGCGGGCGATACAGCACAGGCCGCTCAGCGGTTTCGAGCAGGCGGCTCAAGTCAACTTCCGCCACGTAGACCGCCTGGCGGAATTTGTATGCCGCGCTGACTCTTTCGTCCAGCCGCCCGATAAACCCAATGGCTTGATTGTCCTCGGTGCTGATGCGAGCGGCCTGCCCTTCGCGCAGATGTTTAACTGAGGCAGCGGCGAAGCGCAGGCGCGGCAATTTCATAGCGTCAACGGCTGCTTCGAGCGCGCCCTTGAGGTCGTAGAAATCCAGCTCGCGCGCAGTTCCGGCGCGTCCTTCCTCAAGCGCGCTCCCGCTGATGACAAGGGAGAGCGACTCCCTCTCGTTTGGCAACTCGCCATGCTCTCGGTGAGCGGCGAAGACGCGCCCGACTTCGAAGAGTTGTAGGTCGCGCGTGCCATGATAAAAGTTATGCTGCACGGCATTGAGTAGTCCGACGAGCAGCGTCGGGCGCATTCTGGTCGCGCCCTCGATGATGGCATTCGTTAACGTGATGAAGCGCTCCGCGCTGTCGCGCGGCTCAATAAAATCCGGTATCAATTCGAAGTCATCATCATGCGCCGCGTCAATAAAGCTGAAGCTGACGGCTTCGTCATAGCCGAGTTGGCGTAGCGTGCGGCGCAGTTCCCGCTTGCGGCTTTCATTCGGCTGATACTCGCCGGCCATGCCCGAAGGCGGAAGCTCGGATGCGACTTTGTCATAGCCCACATGCCGCACAACCTCTTCCACCAAATCTTCCTCGCGCTCAACGTCGCCGCGCCAGCTCGGAACGAAGAAGCTCAAGCGCTCGCTCTTCGCCGCGTCCGGCGCGTCTTCAAATCCCAGCGCCGTCAGCACACGTCTAATCTCATCAGTTGAAACTTCCACGCCCGACAACGCCGGAACGCGCGACGGGCGCAGGCTGACTTTCGTTTGGGTGAAAGGTTGTGGATAGACATCTATCGCATCTTCCGTGGCCGTGCCGCCCGCCAGCTCGCAGATTAACTCGACGCATCTAGTTTGCGCGCGCAGCACGCCGTTGTAATCCGTGCCGCGCTCGAAGCGATGCGAGGCTTCCGTGTGCAGGCCGAGCAGTTTTGACGTGCGACGCACGGAGGCCGGATTAAAATAGGCGCTCTCAATCAACACGTCGGTCGTCTCGTTGGAGATTTCCGTTTCGCTGCCTCCCATGACACCCGCCACGGCCACCGCCCGCGCAGCATCCGCTATGACGAGCATTTGCTCGTCAAGCTCACGCTCCACATCGTCGAGCGTGATAATCTTCTCGCCCGCACGCGCGCGCCGGACGATGATGCGCTGTTCGGTAAGCTTCTGAAGGTCGAAGGCGTGCAAGGGCTGCCCCTGCTCGTGCAACACGTAGTTGGTAATGTCCGCGACGTTATTAATCGGACGCTGCCCGATGGCCTTGAGCCGCTTGACCAGCCATTCCGGCGACGGCCCAATCTTCACACCGCGCACCACACGCCCCGCATAACGCGGGCACAACTGCGCGTCCTGAATCTCGACCGCCGTTAAATCTCGGCTGCGACCATTAACACGCGGCGGCACAACCTCTGGCAGACTCACGCGCACGCCATCCATCACCGCGGCCTCGCGCGCGATGCCCAAGTGCGATAAGCAATCGGGCCTGTTCGAGGTCAAATCAAAATCCATCACAAAATCATCGCCCGCCTCGTGCACGCCCTCGACCGCCAAGCCCAACATCGTCAACCGTGCTCCCAACTCGCGCGGCGCAAGCGTTGTGCCCGTCAATTCCCGAAGCCAGTTATAACTAATATTCATAAACGGTGATAGGTGATGAGTGATGAGTGATAGGTGATAAGAGAAAGCCTCTTTCTTTTACTTATCACCTATCACTTATCACCTAGCACCTCAGTTGAATTGTTCGAGGAAGCGCACGTCGTTTTCGAAGAGCAGGCGGAT
>CAZEZJ010000597.1:0-2420 GCA_964516695.1 uncultured Blastocatellaceae bacterium | reverse complement strand
CTTGCGAGAGTCGCGCTTTGGTTAGGCTGCGCGTTAAGCCTTCGACGGTGAAGCGACTGTTCGCGCCCAGTGGTTTAATCAACCATAAGGCGGTTAGGTTCTTGACCGCTTCGTTAATACGCGCGGCATCGTTGTCGAATCCGGCCACTGCTGCGAGCGCTTCGCGGGTGGCGCTCGGCACAAAGAGCGAGAGGGCGAGCAGGGCGGCGCGTCCGTCGTCGCCAAGTTGCGGCAAGTTGAAGGAGCGGTCGAAGACGCGTGCGGCGGCTTCGCCTTTGCCGCTCGCCAATTCCCCGAGCACCGCCAGCGGTTCCTGCGCGGCGTCAATCTGCCCGACGACCCATTGCATGACGTAGGGGTTGGCTTCCGCCGTCACGTAGATGCGCTGGCGAACGTCGTCGGAGAAAATCTGCGGGGCGGTCGTCTGCTTAACCGTTTTTTCCAAAAACTCCCCCGCCTCTGCGGGCGACATAGCGGCGACGGGGACGTTGATGGTCGCGCCGAATCCGCCGACTCTCGGCCTCGAAGTGAACAGTGCGGAGCATTGCGCCTGTGTGAACCAGGCCTCGATGCTTTTCTGCGCCTTCGGCTTGATGGTCTCGTAGTTGTCCAGCACGACGAGCGCGGGCGAGTCTGCGACGAGCGCGTGTACCGCTTCCTCTTTCGCTGCGGGCGCAAGCGTGCGTAAGTCTTCGCGGCCCAACTGCGTGGCCGTGTCGTCAAGCAGCGTGGAGAGTGTGTAATCTGCGCGACCGTCAGCGCTGCTCCACACGACGCGGCCTCCGAACGCTTCACTCAACTCGCGCGCTGCCTCCGCTGCCAGCGTCGTCTTGCCGATGCCGCCCGGCCCAGACAGCGTGACCAACTGATTCCGGCGCGGCGCAAGCTTCTCCCGCAGACACTCTATGATATCTCTGCCGTCAGCATCCCGACGCGCGACGAAACCGATGACTGGCGGGCGCGGGATTGATGATGGCATTGCGCCAGTGTTCGGAGATGATGAAGGCCCTCTGCGAGGCAGCGGCTCATCTTTTATGGCCGCGACAAGATTTTGATAACTTTCTTCGAACTTGGAATCATCTCTGAAGTCTATATATAGAATCGGTTGCAGCAGGGTCGGTATTTCGCATGTGCGAAGATATAAAGGAAGCAAACGCTCTTCCCTCGCTGAAATACCAATGTATGTTATGACCAAGCTTTCCAGTTCAACCCATGCGGAGGCAAACGCTTCAGGCGATAAGATAACGCCAACCTTACGACTCTTAGGCAGCGCGCTCTGAATTTCTTTAGGAATAGATTGGCCGGGACGGATGTCCCAAGCCGAGAAAAAGACTTTGAGCTTACGTCCGTTCCAATCTTCCTGCTCAAGGCGCTCTGCGAGTTTCGCAGTCCAATCCTCGTCAGCGCGATTATGGCTAAGGAAGATGTCATAGTCGTAATAGGTGGGAGTTGACATGGCGTTTTCTCTCAGGTGGATTCTATAGGTGCGCCCGCTTCTTTCCAAGCTTTCCAGCCGCCTGCCATCGAGTAGACGTTGCGGTAGCCCATGCGTTGGAGGTTGTCGGTAGCGAGGGCCGAGCGGTAGCCGCCGCCGCAGTAGAGGATGAGTTCGGTCGTCTTATCGGGCACTTGGGTTTCGATGTCGCGTTCGATGATGCCGCGTCCCAGGTGGTGTGCGCCTCGGGCGTGGGCCTCTTGCCATTCGTTGTCTTCGCGGACATCGATGAGGCGGGCTTCAGGGTTGGCGGCGAGGCGTGTGCGCGCCTGTTCGACGGTGATTTCGCAAATGCGTGTGCGGGCGTCGTCCACGAGTTGTAAAAATCCCGGCGTGTGGTTCATCTGTTCGTTCGAAGCTCGCTTTCTTTGAAAGTTGAAGGGCGCGCGGGCGGAAATTTTCGCCGCGCAGAGTATAACTGCTCTTGACTTTCATTTTACGAGTTTGTTTAGATGGTCAAGCTCTAAAAACCTTGTGGAGGTTCCCTTAATGTATAGAAAGTCTGTTGGTCTCCTGCTCGTGCTGGCCTGTTTGGCGTTGGCCGGCTGCGGCAAGAAGGACGACGAAGTGAACGCCTTTACCAACGATTTGAACACCTTTACCGACGAGTTGGTGAAGAAGGTTGAATCAGGCGCGACTCCTTCGGCGGGCGCGGATGAAGCGCAGAAGTATTTTGATTCGCGAAAGGCCGATTTGCAGTCGAAGCTCGATTCGATTAAGAAGATTGGCGAAAAACAGGTTTCGGAAGAGACCAAGAAGAAGATGACTGACGGCCTGTATAACAACGGCATGAAGATGGGCAAACTGACGGCCAAGTATGGCTCAGACCCGGCAGCCGGGCCGAAGGTGCAAAAGATTACGCAAGACTACATGGCACTCTTCCGTTAAAAGCTTTCGAACGTTTCTACCCGAACAGCTTTCCGCG
>CAZEZJ010000596.1:2315-2422 GCA_964516695.1 uncultured Blastocatellaceae bacterium | reverse complement strand
CCTTCTGCTCGTAGGGGCGCGCCGGGTTCGTCATATACAGCCCGCAGCAGCGATTACAAATCGGGAAGCGATTGGTCAGGATGTGCTTGCGAAACTTGATGGACGTT
>CAZEZJ010000596.1:1207-2305 GCA_964516695.1 uncultured Blastocatellaceae bacterium | reverse complement strand
GTTTCGGAGTTAAAGGCGGGCATCAAGCCATCGCGAAAGACGTTGCCGACGATGATGTCTGGATGACCGGGGCAATAGATGAGGTCGCCGTTAGCGTGTACGCGCGCCCAGTAGAAAGGCATGAAGCAGCTTTCGTTGCCGAAGGTGTCCAGATAGTCTGTGAAGTAGGTTTCATAATCCTTGTCGCGAAGCTGGCTGGGCGTGGTGAACACATAGGGCGGCCGGACGCGATTGCGCTTCTTGCGCAGCACGCGGCTTAAGGCTGTAGCGACATTTCCATAATCATGTTCGTCGTGATGCGCCGACATCCACCCGCGCCAAGCGCCAGAGGATTTTAAGCCAAACTCTTTCTGCAAGTGCTGCTCGTATTTCTGCCCGACCTCTTCCGAGAGAAACCAGCGAAAGTTGTAGTTGATGGCAAACGCGTTGAAATCGCGGGCCACGTCATAGATTTTTTCGAGCACTTCGGTCGTCCATTCGCAGACCGTGATGCTGATGATGAGCATCGGCAAGGGCATCTTGAGCTTGCGTCTGAGGTCGAAGAGTTCGGCCATCGCCGTCTTCGCTTGTCGAAAACGGCCCGCGCCGCGAATCTGATTGTGCGTCTCTTCGTCGCCGTCAATGGATAGGAGGAACGCCAGATTTTTGATGCGAGCGAGGCTTTCGAGATGAGCCGTCAGCAGCGTGCCGTTAGTCGTGAACATCACGTCGAACTGTTGCTCGCTGATAAGCTCAAGCAGCATTTCGGTGTGCTTGTAGGCGAAGGGTTCGCCGCCGTGAACGCTGATATAGGTCTCGCGCGGCGAGAGGCTGCGCATCAGCTTCGTCAAGCCTTCCGGCTCCATGTGCTCGGCCTTGCGTATGCCTTGAATGAAATAGCCGTTCTCGCCCCACTGGTTGCACATCTGGCAGCGCAGGTTACATGCTTCGGTCGGCAAGAGTTGGACGACGGCGGCAGTCGGCAGCTTGTAGCTTCCGTCGCGCACAGCCGCTTCATACTGTTTACCCCAAGCCTTGTGGCGGCGACGGCTGCGCCAGTACATGCGAACGAAGTGCATATAATCGGAGACTGAATAATTGTGCTTCATCGCGTGATTC
>CAZEZJ010000596.1:926-1197 GCA_964516695.1 uncultured Blastocatellaceae bacterium | reverse complement strand
ATTCCTCAAGACGGGTTTTGGACCAACCCGCCGGAAGTTAGAAGCTTACGGGAGCAGCACAACCTTGCCGTAGTTTTGACGATTGGCAAGGAGCTGGTGGGCCTGACGAATTTCTCCGAGCGGGAGCGCGTGCCCGATTTGTATCTTGAGCTGGCCCGCGCTAATCCAGCTTAACAACTGCCCGACGGATGCCTGCATCAATTCGCGGCGTTCCAAAACCGCGCTGAGGTGAAAGCCAAGCACGGCCTGCGAGCGGAAGAGGAGTTTGACG
>CAZEZJ010000596.1:0-916 GCA_964516695.1 uncultured Blastocatellaceae bacterium | reverse complement strand
GCTCGGAGATTCTTTACTTGCGAAACCGATAATCACCATTCTGCCGAGCGGAGGCAAGAGCGCAAGGCCGCGCCGCATCACATCTCCGCCCGCCGTTTCGAGAATGATGCCGGGGCCGCGCCCATTGGTTAGCTCGCGCGTCGCCGCTTCAAACTCTTCATAACTGACTGCGCGTTCAGCGCCAAGCTCAAGCACACGCTCGCGCTTCTCCGGCGTGCTGGCCGTTCCAACCACGCGCAGGCCGAGCAGCCGTGCGATTTGCACGGAGGCTGTGCCGAGTCCGCCGCCCGCCGCGTGTACGAGCACCGTCTCGCCTGCAACAGCATGGGCCAGAGTCGTCAGCGCGTGATAGGCGGTCAGGTATTGAACGGGAAACGCCGCGCCCTCTATGAAAGAGACATTATCCGGCAAAGGAATGCAGGCGCGCTCATGCGCGACGACGTATTCGGCGTGTGCGCCGCCCGCGGTCAAACAGACAACGCGGGAACCGGCAGCAGGTGTTGAAGAGCTTGCTTGCGGTCCAGTTGTTTCGATGATTCCGGCGGCCTCAACGCCGGAAAAGTAAGGCGGCTTCGGCCCGCCCGGATAGAGACCCTCGCGCTGCATCACATCGGCGTAGTTAAGACCGCTGGCCTCAACACGCACCAACACTTCGCCTGCGCGCGGCTCCGGCTTTGAACACTCCACCACCTCAAGCGCGTCAACCCCGCCAAAAGCATTCACCCGCACGGCTTTCATCTGATTAACTTCCTCTGGAAACCGAGGCGCAACCGCGTGCATTCAGTTGCGAGGCTCTTAAAATCTCTTTGAGGTGACAGCCTGAAGCGTTCAGGACTGACATCTTTGGTTCGTCGTGCTAAGGCAGCCTGCCGACAACTGGCTATCGAATAAAAGTGCGAGGCGCTACGAGGCGAAA
>CAZEZJ010000595.1:0-2426 GCA_964516695.1 uncultured Blastocatellaceae bacterium | reverse complement strand
GCGCTCAAACCAATCTCGTCATCACTCCCTTTCTCAACCCTGACTTTATCCGCGCGGTTTTCGCCAGTTCTAACCACCAGCGCGACCCGGAGTTGTTTCACAAGCACATCGTTCAACGAAACACGCCGGATTGGGCAGCAGCCCCTTACGCATCCGAGCTAGCGAAAACCAGACAGCGCCCACGGCCCAAAGCTGGCGACCATTCCCAGCCAGAAAACACAAAAGAGGCCGAGCATAATAAGCACAGAGGCTCGCGCTACTACAATTCATTCACGTACTGGCAATCAATCGGCCACCCGCTCATCCGCGAAGCCCTCGCCAGCGACGGTTTTTGGCAAGAAGTCTTCGACCCACAACTGGCGAAACAGGATTGGATTAACGCGCCCGACGAGTTGGCAATGCTGCACCTGCTCCCCGGCGCGCTGGCTTAGTGATTCGCGCCACACGCATTGCACAGCCCCCTTGAACCTTCCGCCTTCAGACCGCTTGTCATTAAAGCTTACTCCGACCGCGCGCTCGCAAAAGCCGCCGCGAAAAGAGTATGATGCCCTTCGTTAAAGATTCCTTGTTCAAGTTTCTTTCTGCCAACAATCCACAAGAAGGAAAGGCGAGTCGAAATGAGAGAGCCGGAAGACACACGCGACGAAGCGCCGACAGTTGAGGCAAACGCAGGCGACATCGGAGATGTAGAGACCGCCGGAGAGACGACCGCCGCCGCTGCCCTCAAAGGCCCTGTTGACGACCGCCCCGTCGGCGCAGAGACGCTCGCCAACATCAACATCAGCGACACACCGGCGACGGACAAACAGTGATACTTCGTGTTGCCGCCGCCCGCCGCCCGGCTCACTGCCAGCCGGAGAGCTATCATCCGCCCTTCCTTGCCCCACCGAGGCCCGCACACTTATCATAATATATGCTTGAAAGTTTAAACCTGATTATCGTTTTTCTGCTGGTTCTCGCCAATGGTTTCTTCGTCGCCTCGGAATTTGCGCTCGTCGGCGTGCGCCGCTCGCGCATTGCGACTCTGGCCGATGCAGGCGACCGCCGCGCGAAGCGACTCTTAGGATTGGTAGACAACTTAAACGCCTATATCTCCGCCACCCAACTTGGTATTACGCTGGCGTCGCTCGCGCTCGGCTGGATTGGCGAACCGGCAGTCGCACATCTGCTTGAAATCCCGCTCAAAGGCCGCGTCTCGGAAGCCGTGCTGCATACCATCGCTTTCACGATTGCGTTCAGCGTCATCACGTTCCTACACATCGTGCTTGGCGAGCTAGCGCCGAAAACGATTGCGCTCGAACGCGCGGAAAAGACCGCTCTGGCTATCGCCTTGCCGATGCAGCTTTTCTACAAGACATTTTCTTATCCGATACGGCTGCTCGATTGGGCGGGCACACGCACCGTTCGTCTCTTCGGGCTGCATCCGGCGAGCGAACACGCATCCATTTACACAGAGGAAGAATTGCGTCAACTGATAGATGTCTCGCGCCGCAGCGGCCATCTTCAAGAGCAACAACAAAAGCTCATCAATAGCGTTTTTGATTTCTCCGAAGCGGAAGTTTGCGAAGCGATGATTCCGCGCACCGCTGTTGACGCGCTGCCTCTGACCGCCACCTTAGAAGAGACCAAAAAGGCTTTTCGCTCAACGGGCTACTCGCGCCTGCCCGTCTATCGTGAGCGCTTAGACGATATTGTCGGCGTGCTCTTTAGGAAGGATTTAGAACCTTATCTGGGACAGCCGCAGCAGCCCGACGGGTTTAACTTGGAAAGCCTGCTGCACCCTCCGCAATTTATTCCCGCGACGGCGCGGCTGGGCGCTGTGCTCAAACGAATGCAATCCTCGCGCACACATCTGGCCTTTGTGGTTGACGAACACGGCGGCCTCGAAGGCATCGTCACGCTGGAAGATGTGCTGGAAGAAATCGTGGGCGAGATTAATGACGAATATGATGAGGAAGTGCGTTCACAAATCGTGAAAGAAGCTGACGGCACATATTTATTGAGCGGGATGCTGACGGTGCGCGATGCCAACCGCCAGTTGAACCTGCATCTGCCGGAAGACGGCGGCTACACGACGCTCGCCGGATTTCTTCTCGCCCAAGCCGGGCGCTTATTGCAGGAAGGCGAAACGGTCACACATGAAGGCCTGCGCTTTACCATCGAGCGTGTCGATAAACGTCGCATTCGTCGCGTCCGCTTCACGCCCGCCGCGGGCGATAAACCGGCATCCGCCGTCACGCTGCTGTCTTTAATCAGCACCTCTCTGGTCGAGCCTTTGCAAATTGCGCCGTTTCTTTTTTGACGGCGCGCCGGAGGTTGTACGCCTGCTCACCGGCGCGGGGTTGTTTCGGGCGTGAGGCCGCTTGCTTTAATAATTAACCCAAGTTGCCAGTTATTGAATGAACGCCTTATCAACTTGATAGGCA
>CAZEZJ010000594.1:0-2447 GCA_964516695.1 uncultured Blastocatellaceae bacterium | reverse complement strand
CGCGCCCGTGCTGGCCGAGGGCGCACGCCTGATGGCACTCTTTACTTCGCAAGACCTTCGCACACGCTTTCTGGAAGAATACACGGGGCTGTTTAATCGCTCATAGCTTTCCGCTCGCAGAAAATTTGAACCGCCGGAGTGAGCCTGATGCAAATGCGCACCCGCCTTGAAGCCCTCATTGACGAAATGCTCGACGGCCAAATCATGCTCGACGAAGCCGTCGCAGAGTTTGAAAAACTCTACATTCAGAAAGCCCTCGCGCGCCATAAAGAGCATTTATCACGCACGGCGGGCGTGCTCGGCATCCATCGCAATACACTCTCCAAGCGCGTCGCTGCCTACCGCACACAGGAACGCGCCGCCAACCGCAACCTCAAGCGCCGCCCTCGTTAGTCCGAATTTCATTCGCTCGAAAAACAACGGGTTGACAAGCACAGCCGCCCTCGCTATAGTTTTAGCACTCGTCATTCGTGAGTGCTAAAGTTTTATTCGTGGCGAGATGTGCAATTAAGCCTACAAACGTTATCTGGAAGTTAATTGAAAGGAGTGTTAAGAAGCAAATGGCAATCAACATTAGACCCTTGCAGGATCGCGTGATCGTGCGACGGATTGAAGAGGGCGAGCAGATGCGTGGTGGGATTATCATCCCCGACACCGCGAAAGAGAAACCGCAGGAGGGCGAGGTGGTCGCCGTCGGCGAAGGCAAATATAGGGACGACGGCACACGTCAGACCTTGGATGTTAAACAGGGCGACCGCGTGCTGTTCGGCAAGTACAGCGGCTCTGAAATCAAGCTCGACGGCGAGGAATTCTTGATTATGCGCGAAGACGAGATTCTGGGAATCATCGAGCGCGCGGGCGCGGCCAGCGGTTCGGGCGGCAAAAAAGGCAGCAAGTAGTCTTCGGATAAGACGCAAGCTGCCTTTTCAAGTTTCGGGAATTGACCCACAGATTATTTTTGAGTAGGAGAGAAAAGAGTTATGGCAAAGCAAGTAGTTCATGGTGAGGACTCGCGCGCGGCTATCCTGCGCGGCGTCAACCAACTCGCCGATGCTGTCAAAATCACGCTCGGCCCCAAAGGGCGCAACGTCGTCATTGATAAAAAGTTCGGCAGCCCCACAATCACGAAAGACGGCGTGACCGTGGCGAAAGAGATTGAGCTGAAGGATGCTCTGGAAAACATGGGCGCGCAGATGGTCAGAGAAGTCGCCTCCAAGACTTCGGACGTCGCCGGCGACGGTACGACCACAGCGACCGTGCTCGCGCAGGCCATCTTCCGCGAAGGCGTGAAGACGGTCGCCGCCGGCGCAAACCCGATGGCTCTCAAGCGCGGCATTGACAAGGCCGTCGAGCGCGCCACCGAAGAGATTAAGCGTTTGGCGAAGCCCGTCAAGGGCGACATGATAGCGCAGGTCGGAACAGTCTCGGCCAACGGCGATTCGACCATCGGCGGCATCATCGCCGAAGCGATGAACAAGGTCGGCAAGGACGGCGTTATCACCGTCGAAGAATCGAAGACGATGGACACGTCGCTGGAAGTCGTCGAAGGTATGCAGTTTGACCGCGGTTACCTGTCACCCTACTTCGTCACAGACCCCGAGCGGATGGAAGCCGTGCTCGACAATCCGTTGATTCTCATCAACGAAAAGAAGGTTAGCTCGATGAAAGATTTGCTGCCTCTCTTGGAGCAGGTGGCGAAGATGGGCAAGCCGATGTTGATTATCGCGGAGGATGTCGAAGGCGAAGCTCTGGCGACGCTCGTGGTCAACAAGCTGCGCGGCACGCTCAATATCGCCGCCGTCAAAGCTCCGGGCTTCGGTGATCGCCGTAAGGCGATGCTCGAAGACATCGCCATTCTGACGGGCGGCAAGGTCATCAGCGAAGACCTCGGCATCAAGCTTGAAAACGTTAAGCTTGAGGATTTGGGCCGCGCCAAGAAGGTGACGATTGACAAGGACAATACGACCATCGTCGAAGGCAACGGCAAGCAGGGAGACATAGAGGGACGCGTCAAGACCCTTCGCGCTCAAATCGAAGACTCTTCTTCGGACTACGACCGCGAGAAGATGCAGGAACGTTTGGCGAAGTTGGTGGGCGGCGTGGCGGTCATCAAAGTCGGCGCGGCGACCGAGACCGAGATGAAAGAGAAGAAGGCTCGCGTCGAAGATGCGATGCACGCGACGCGCGCGGCAGTCGAGGAAGGCATCGTTCCCGGCGGCGGCGTCACGCTGGTTCGTGCGGCGAAAGCGCTCGAAAAATTCTTAGCCAACGCCGAGGGCGAAGGCGATGCGGACGAGCAGATTGGCGTCACTATCGTCAAGCGCGCTTTGGAAGAGCCGTTGCGTCAGATTGTGCAGAACGCTGGCAAGGAAGGCGCGGTTATCGTCCAGAATGTTCGCGACCACAAGAAAGAGAACTTCGGTTATAACGCTGCGACGGAGACGATG
>CAZEZJ010000593.1:1404-2469 GCA_964516695.1 uncultured Blastocatellaceae bacterium | reverse complement strand
GCTTTTGCAACTCCAGAACGAAAAGCGTTCCAGTCGTTTTCGGTTGCGGGTACGAATCCGTACCAGTGGTTTTCGAAGCTTTGAGTGAGTTGCTGCATCTGCTGGTGCAGCGGCTCGTGATGGCGCAGGGCGCTCAGGTAATCGCGATTGGTTTTATGTTGCGCGAGGCCGATAATCCGGCGGTCGCCTAGTTCGCAGAGCAGCGCGATGTAGCCTTTGCGAATCGCCGCGCGGAGATTCCCCGCCCGCGCCAGCGCTTCTGCTTCGGCCAGCAAGTCGGCTGAAGTCTGGTCCGGCTCCAAACGCTCACCGAGCACGATTCGCGCCTCTCTTCGCTCGCGCTTCCTGCTCGCTAGGTTGCGACGAAACACGGGCGCAAACTTCCACAAGATATAGGCGATGATGGCGAGCGCCAGCACGATGACGATAATCTGCGTGAAGCCGGAGACGGTGCGCGACGTGCCCGGCTCCAAACGCCCGCCACGCGGAAAAAGCTCGGCCAGCCATTTCTCAAAGCGCCTCCACAGATTACCAACGGCGCGCCCGAGCCGCGCCAGCGCGTCGCCTTCATCCTTCTCATCGGCAAACTCCGGTCGCTGCAAAATAGCGTCCAGTTTTTTCTTCTCATCATCCGCGCTCGCCGCTTTCACCTCGCCGCTTAGCTCGGTCAGCCGTTCATTGATGGCTCGCAAACGCTCCGCGATGCGGGCGAGTTCGACTTCGCGCCTGGCGTTCTCGGTCAGGGGCAACTCGCTATAGCGAGCCAACGCTTCGGCCAGCCACCTATTATCAACCTTCAGCGTCTTGCCGTTCCACTCGACGTTTTCAATCGCCAGCAAGTCAGCGCGCACCTGCTCGACTGTGGCGGCTGTGCGCCGCGCGTAATCCGTCGCGCTCTCCACCTTTTTCCATTGCGGCAACGCATCGAGGATGGCGATAGCTCTGCGCACTCGCTCTTGATAAGTCTCAAGCGGCGTCGCCAGGCTGATGTTTACGCACAGCATGACGAGCAGCGCCGCCATCGTGGCTCTACGCATAGCGCGCTGCCAACCTTGCGGCGCTGGA
>CAZEZJ010000593.1:0-1394 GCA_964516695.1 uncultured Blastocatellaceae bacterium | reverse complement strand
CTCGGTTAGCTCCTGATTGAGGTTGTTGGCAGAGAGCAATCAAGCGGGTTGTTTTTCCTCTTCAACTCAGGCCGAGCGTTGAGCCGGGCGAGCGGTAAGTTGGCTGTTGTTGAGTTGTAGTCATCAAGGGCTGCGGCTGCGCGCCGAGCGTGGGCCTGTAGACGGAGGCCGCCTGCACGATTGACTGCGGCAGCGCTCCCATCTGCCTGGCCGCCAGCAACTCTATATCGTAGCCTTCATGCCGCACGCGCTCGTCAACATAAAGCAGCGAGAGTCCGAGCATCCAGACGGGCAGCAGGAGAATGCTGCTCAGTTGAAACATCACGTCGTATCCGATTTCGTACCACATCGGCCACTTGTCTGAATCCAAAGTCCACACGTTAACGCCGTTGAGCGAGCCATACCAGACGAGCGGGATAATCAAAATCATCAGCGCCGAATAGGTGGCAAAGCTGGTGAAGAGAAACATGGCGAGCAGGCGGCGCACATTGCCGCGCGCCAGTTGAAAGCTGCGTGTGAGCGCTTGCCCGATGCTTTTGCTTTCTATCAGCATGACCTGCGGCACGTAGGCGATGCGCCCGGCCAGCAGGAAGAAGAGAGCGAGGGCCAGCAGCGTGATTGTCAGCAAGCCCGTGATGCCGACCAATGCTCCCAGCCAGATAGCAATCTGCACCATCGTGAACGCGGTGAAGGCAACAATCATGTAGCCGAAAGCCCAGGCGATGAGAGCCACCACGGCGCACACGAGAATAAAGATGGCGATGATGATGCTCGCGCCGAGGAGTCCCCAGAAACGCGCGCGCACGTTGCGATAGGTCGTTCGCGCCGTGACGGGTTCGTTCCACAACAGATGCGTGACGAGATTGCGCGCGGCTCCACCCATGACAATCATGGTCAGCAGCATTCCGCCAATCGCCAGCGCCACACCCGCCGCCACCACCAGCATGTAGAGCGCAACGGTTGAGTCGTCGTTAGTCGATTGGAGGCTGCGCGAGCCGATGGTCGAGAGCATCGAGCCGACGGTTGAGATGATGACGGGCGGCGCGGCGATACGAATCAGCGTCAGCAGATGGCGGCGATAGAGGCGGACGGCGCGGTCAATGAGGTCGCCCGCGCCGAGCGGAGCCAGCGATAGTTGATTAAAGGCCGAGGTAGACATTCTCTGTTTGTCTTAAAAGTTTAGCCTTAAAGGTTCTTGGCCGTTCGTGCTCGCGTGTGATTCTATCACAGGCCACGGGCCGGGCTGGCGGGCTGAGCGAATCATCCATTTTTTCGTAGAGCGAACCATTTTGATGGACGAAGAGAACGATAAATCGTTTGGCTGGCGGGTGCATTATAAGGACGGATTATTCTCCACTATTCCCGTAAAATCACTGATATGCAAGACATAGTTA
>CAZEZJ010000592.1:0-2473 GCA_964516695.1 uncultured Blastocatellaceae bacterium | reverse complement strand
AAAGGTAATAAGCTCCGGTCGGGTCGGGCGTCTTGGAGACGGCGATGGTCTCGAAGAAGGGCGGCGTGGTGTCGCCAAAGGGGAAGCAGAATTGAGAGAGCATCCAGCGGTCGGCCATCGCGTCGTAGAGCGCGATGGGGTCGCCGCCGTCTTCAGCGCCGCAGGGCGCGCCGAGCGCCGTGAAGATGGTGGAAAACTTCTTGGCCGGAATTAAGGGAGTGCCCGCTTTATCAAAGATGCGAATCGTCAGGTTGATGACCTGCACGTAGTGATTCGGGCCGACATCGCCTTCCGTGTCGGGCGGCGAGAGGCGGAAGCCGAAGAGCGCCGCGTTATCGGCGTTTGAATTGCCGTCGAAAACGAGCGAGGGCGTGGGCAGCACCGTGGGCGCTTCCCCGTCAGTCTTGGCATCCTTATCAACAAAAAAGTTTAGCGCGCCGTCGGGTTCAGGTTTGTAATCCGGGTTAATCTTGCGAATAGCACGGCTATTCTTTTCGTTAACCTCACGGTCAGCCGTCTGAATTCTATTGGTCTTCTTGCGCGGCTGTGTCGCGGGAGCATCAGGCAGGTCGCGCAGCGGGGCAGACTCAGCGAAGCCAGAGGCTTGCCTTGAGATTGGCCCAGTCAATTGTCGCTGGGCCGTGCGCGCTTTGGCCTGACTGCTATTGAAAAACTTGGCGGGCGCTGTTCCTTTATCGGCTGCGCCTTGTCTCGAAGCGATAACAGCGCCGGGCACTACTAAGATTGATAGTAATAGCGCTGCTGTCAAAGATAGAACAAGGTATCTCTTCATCAGGGGGCCTCCTCGGGGGTTGCGGTTCTCGGTTGTCGGGTGAATCACGGTCAGCGTGCGAGGGACAATCTGCTCCGAGGGGTCAGCGCAGGCGTCCTGACGGCTCACTTCAGATTCCCCTTGTTAGTGTTATTGCGTCGAAATCCGGTGAAGTCATAAAAAAAACTTCGCCGTTTGGGGTTAAGAATCAACGGGCAGTCTCAAGTATGTGTCATTAACCCGGGAACGGTTATATCGCTTGCAGACGCAGAGCCATCTTGCGAGAGCCTTACGCGTGTCGTCAATTTGGGATAAATTGCAATCAGGCGATATTCTGACACCGAGCATGTGCTCGTTAATTCCAATTTCGCTTCGGCCTAAAACTCTATTTCAGCAGGTTTGAAAAGCGCTCTGCGGAAACGGCAAACTGGTTGATAGGTTCACAGTAAAAACCGGAACCCTCCCTTGATTCGTCCAAAGTGGGTAAAAACTGGGCAAGATAAAGCGCGAGGTATTACACGGAAACCGGCGCAAGCAGCACCAGTTTCCTTCCGAACATAGATAACGGGCTGCAAACTACTCTCATTCTGTAATAATGTCAACCATAATTTGTGACGAAAGGGTGTCAAGCATCCGAAAGTTAGAGCGCAACACAGCAAGCTGCTGCGGTAATGGACAAATCCTTCAATCCAGACCGAGCATCCACGGCATGGATGGCTTGACAGGGAAGCGCTCGCGCGGGTAGGCTACGCGCTACTACAGACTGTCACGTGTGGGAGGCAGCAAGCCCTGATGATTTTCGGCTGCCTTCAAAGTTGGTATTAATCATACAGTTTGGTACGGAAAACTGACTCGCGGATTCTGACTCCCTAATTCATGTGAGCTGCGGTTGGCTCACAGCTCGCCGCGATTTATTCAGCCTAACTACAATCATGCTGTCCAGTGAGAACCAAAGCGTCGGTACGGCTGAGCCAGAAACCTCCCCTTTGGGGGGGCTTGATGAACCAGCGAAAGATGGGCAGACCATGGCGCTGCTCGCCCTCTCGCACACTCCCATCGAACATCAACTCTATCAGGCGATGCTGACCGAAACGGCTGCGCTCCAAACGCGCTTCGGCGCTTTCAGCGCGCGCCGCCTGATGATTCTGACGGGTTTGCACGGCTATAGCACAATTCGGCGCGGCCTGGCGGGCCTCGTCGGTAAACTCAGCATCGAGCGCCAGACCCTGGCGGGCGACGCGGAAGCGCAGCAACTCGGTGCGGTCTATTTTATCTTCACCCCGGAAGAGATTTTCTCGCGTCGCAGGGCCGTGGGCCTCGCCCCGTTTCCCAAAGAGGTGCAGGCTTACGAAAGCAACAGGGTCTTTGGCCTGGCCATCGAGCGCGTCGTGGGCTTACACAATCTGAGCCGCCGCGAAGCGCAGGTCGCGCTCTGTTGCGCGGAAGGTTTAACGAACGCCGAGATTGGCCGCAAGCTGCACGTCAGCGAACAGACCATCAAATTTCACCTGCGTCACATCTTCGTCAAGTTTGGCGTCAGACGGCGAACGGAATTGGTCTCGCGTCTGTTGACGCAGGGAACGTCTCAAGGTATGGGGGAGCATTTCTAGGAGTCACGAGAGCGGGCGCGTGCGCGGTGCAGTGAGTGTCTAATAGAGACTGCGCGCGGCAAGCGGCGGGTGGGTTTGGACAAGATGGCGC
>CAZEZJ010000591.1:0-2489 GCA_964516695.1 uncultured Blastocatellaceae bacterium | reverse complement strand
CGTCGCTCGCCGGAACCAACTGCTTGACGCAGCGGAGAACCGACGCGTAGAATTTTCGCGAACTCCTCTTGATTCCCTTCGTTTCAATCCGAGTTTGACGGCTATAGCCGAAGTGGTTTCTAAAAGTTTGGGGGCTGATGTTTTATCTCTTCATTTTCGAGTTTCTGGGAACGACGGAACTGCTGGTCATTCTGGTGGTCGCGCTCGTGTTGTTTGGCCCACGCAAGTTGCCGCAGTTGAGCCGCTCGCTTGGCAAGAGCCTCGGCGAATTCAAACGCGCCTCGGAAGAGTTTAAGCAGACGTGGGAAAGAGAGGTCGCGCTGGAGAGCGTCGAGAAGGAACGCGCCATTGAGCAGGCGATGCTGCCCGAAGATAATTCCATTCTCGGCCCAACGGTCGGGCGTGAAAAGGCTGCGCCGGTTGAAGACATCGGCTTGACGGCGAAAGATGAAGAAAGCGCGGCAGAGGCCGCTGCTGCGCCGCCGACTCCCGACGCGATAACGCACGGCCAGACAACAACGGCGAACGCTCCCGAACCGACACGCAAGCGCGACTGGCTCTAACCGAGTTGGCCCGGCTACTCTTTCAGTCCCCGAATGTCCACTCTCTTAGAATCACGTTCAACAGATAAAGGCCGCAAGGAAGAGCTTGGCGGCCAGATGTCTTTTCTGGACCATCTGGACGAGTTGCGCAGCCGTTTGATGCGCTCTCTTGGCTTCGTCTTCGTGATGCTCGTCGCCTGCTGGTTTGTCTCCGACCACATCTACAATTTTCTGGCCGTGCCCGTCAAAAAAGCTTTGGCCGAAGCACAGCGGCGCGAGTTGCCGCTCGGCGGATTGACTGGCAGCGAGGCCATCCGCCCGCTTAGTTCATTGAAAGAGAACGACACGGGCCGTTATATTTTTACGGAGACGACGAAGCTCGGCGCGAGCGTGATTCCGCCGGGCGTTAGCGTCTCGGCCCGTCTCTCGAAGGACGCCCAAGGACAACTAGGTCTGTTTACGGATGAAGCGCTGTATGCCGGCTCGATAGTGTTGCCGAAGGGCGTGCGCCTGCCTTTCGACCCGAACGCCAAGCCGCAAGCGCTCTCCGGCGCAGACGATAAATTAATCGTCACGACCGCGATGGAGCCTTTCTCGCTCTACGTTAAAGTCTCGCTCTACGCAGCCTTCGTCATCTCCATCCCGTTTTTGCTCTGGCAAATCTGGGCCTTCGTCAGCCCCGGACTCTATCCGCACGAGCGTTCCTATGTGACGCCGTTTATCTTGCTCTCGACGCTCTCCTTCATCATCGGCGCGGGCTTCGCTTACAAGATAATTTTCCCTCCGGCGGCTACCTATTTGCTCGCCTTGGGACAGGATTTTCGCCTGCTCCTGAAGGCCAGCGACTACTTCGACTTTATCATTCTCATCATGCTGGCGATGGGCCTCGTGTTTCAGATGCCGGCGATTTCCTACGTCTTGTCGCGCATCGGCGTCATCTCGGCCCGTTTCCTGCTGCGGACGTGGAAAACGGCCCTGATAGTCATCCTCATCTCGGCGGCAATTCTCTCGCCCACCAGCGACCTGCTCAACATGATGCTTTTCGCCGCCCCGATGATGCTGCTTTACGTCATCTCCATCTTCATCGCGTGGATTTTCGGCAAACCGCGAAAAACGGCTTAAAGAAGTGACGAGTGACGAGTGACGAGTGATGAGCGGTTTGCTTATTACTTATCACTCATTGCTCATCACTCATCACTGTTTTTTCCCGTTTTCAGGCAACTTTTGACCGTTTTCGCCGCATCTTGACTCTGTTCCGAGCGAGGCTCTACAATCCCCTGTTACCGAATCGGTCACGCTTTGGGCCATCCGAGTTGATACGTTAGATAATATTGTTGACCGAGAGCGCCGAAGCTTCGTTTCGTTTGATAACCGCCGGTGTCGTCGTTCGCTACGAATTCTGGCCGGATTGTGGAAAATGGCTTGGTTTGAGGCCAACCATTTCCACCGTTTGGTGTCAAAGTAGGATGCAAGGCGCGAATAAAACCGGCACCGCAAGTTAATAACCTGACGAAAACAGTTGAGGCCCCGCGCGGGACGCCGCCGCTGGCCTCCAAGTTGAAGCATCCTGAGCGCAGAGTTTCCTTTTTTTTCACTCAACAGGAGTATCCGATTATTATGTTTACCCGAAATCTCGCCCGCCGTCTGGTCGTCGCCCTCTTCCTGCTGACGCTGGCGCTCCCCGCAGTTTTTGCGCAAGACCCGCAGGACAAGGAGCGCAAAATCAGGAAAGAACCGCACAAAGCCTACAAAGAATGGCTGGATAAGGACGTCGCCTACATCATCACGGATGAGGAGCGCAAGGCTTTCAAAAAGCTGGCGACCGACGAGGAGCGCGAGCAGTTTATCGAAGCCTTCTGGCGGCGTCGTGACCCGGACCCGGACACGGACGAAAACGAGTACAAGGAAGAGTATTACGAGCGCATCGCTTACGCCAACGAGCACTTA
>CAZEZJ010000590.1:0-2497 GCA_964516695.1 uncultured Blastocatellaceae bacterium | reverse complement strand
TCTCAAACCGCTCGTCAGTCATAAACAAATCGAGCACCGCACGATTCTTCTCGCCCTTCGCAATCAGGTCGCCGACGCAGACCACACGGTCCTTCGCGTTGAAGTCTACCTTCTCCAACAAGTCCATCAATTCATCGTAGCAGCCGTGAATGTCTCCGACCACGATTGTGCGCGAATCCATCTATTCCTCCATGTTCTCTTTCATCCGCCCGCCTGAAA
The DNA here is from genome assembly GCA_964516695.1 of uncultured Blastocatellaceae bacterium. GTDB lineage: Bacteria > Acidobacteriota > Blastocatellia > Pyrinomonadales > Pyrinomonadaceae > DASVTR01. Next base: position 2,278 of record CAZEZJ010000590.1, on the reverse strand, counting down.
CCGGCGCCGGACGAGCTGCGCGACGTGTCCGCCTATTCTCTCACAGTTTTGACATTCTAATACTGCCTCTTCAGAAAGCCAACAACGTGGCCCTCTCGTCGTTAGACATTATCTGCACGCACGTCTCCTGACTCAGGGAATCTTGCGAGGGGGCGACGAAAGTTTAATCGAGGATGCGGTTTGACAGGGGCGATGATTTTCTGGCTAATGTGAAGACGGCGATGGGTGCTGTTTAGAGCGCCTTTCTTCCGGCGACCTTTAGCGACGATGAGCTTGAGACTTCCCGTTATCACAGACTTGGCCGCTTACGAGCGTCATTTCCATGACGACGTTTGGCGGCAAGCCGCTGCGCTCGTTTGTGCGCGGCATCGCCTCTCCTTTGATAGCTTGCGGCGTTCTCCGCTCGGTGAAAACATCATCTTCTTGGTTGACGAGCGCTTCGTTATCAAAATCTTCGCGCCGTTTCGCGGGCAGTACGAGCGCGAACGAGCGGCGCTTGAGTTTGCTCACGGCAAGCTCAGCATCGAGACGCCTGAGGTCATACACACAGGCGAGCTTGAAGATTGGCCGTATCTAGTGATGACGCATCTCGCGGGTCTTCCCATGAGACAGGTCTGGGCCGAGCTACAGGAGCGCGAGCGGCTGGAAATCGTTTCCCGCCTCGGCGCTGGCATGAGAGAGTTGCACACGCACGCCGCGCCGCTCTCACAATCTGCCCTGAATCGTGATTGGGACGAATTCATCAAGCGTCAGGCGAGCGAGAGCGTCGAAAGGCAACGAGCGTGCGGCGCTCATCCGCAGTGGTTGGAGAGCCTGCCCTCGTACATCGCCGCGAGGCTGCCGTTGCTGCCGGCGGAGCACAGGCCCGTGCTGCTGCATGGCGACGTGCATCCAGGCAACGTGCTGCTCGATGAGAGAAACGGGCGCTGGCAAATCGCTGGCTTATTCGATTTCGGTGATTCGTTCTGTGGCTTTTACGAGTATGAGTTTGTCGCGCCCGGCGTGTTGATGGTGCAGGGCCGAGCCGAACTGCAAAGAGCGCTGCTGCTCGCCTACGGCTACCGTGAAGCGGAGCTTGATTTGAATCTGCGGGCGCGTTTGATGCTGCTGACGATTCTTTACGAGTGCAGCGATTTGCGCAAGTATGCGCAGCGGCTCGCGCCCGAAGCCGTGCATCTTAACCTCGACGAACTCGAAGCGGCAATCTGGCGTTTCGTTCGCCGTCAAGGATAAGGAACTATCCTTGCCGCCGCATCGTACGCTCCACCGAAGCCGGTTTGTGATTTGTTAAGGGCGCAAGAAAAAGTTATATTAAGCCGCTCAAAGTTTGGCCCGAGGTTGCCGGATAAGAGGTCGCTCGGGCCAGCACGCTTCCTGTTAGTCTCCCCGTCATCATCCATGTTCGCCGTGCGTGCGGACTCCAATTATCCAGAGGTATAGAATGAGAAGCAGAAAGTTTGCCTTACTACTCGCCCTTCTATTGACTTTGACTGTCTGGGGCAGCCCGCTCCTCGCCGTGCATGACGACGAACACGAGCACGGCGGCGGCGGCGGCCCAAACGGCCAGCCCGGCAATCAACCGCTCGCGCCGATGAGCTTAACGCCCTGCGTCAACGGGATGGCGGGCACGTTTCCCTGCCGCAATGTTGACCTCGCCTCCTTGCTGCCGCTCGCAAACATCGGCGGCGGCTCCGGCAGCGACCTCTGGGGTTGGACTGACCCGCTGACGGGCAGAGAGTACGCGTTGATGGGCCGCTCTACCGGCACATCGTTCGTTGACATCACCAACGCTGAAGCGCCCATCTATCTCGGCAACCTCCCGACACACAGCGTCGCCTCCACTTGGCGCAGCATCAAAACTTATGCCAACCACGCTTTCATCATCAGCGAGGCCGAAGGCCACGGAATGCAGGTCTTCGATTTGACGCAACTGCGCAACGTCGCCTCGCCGCCCGTGACCTTCACGGAGACGGCACATTACAGCGGCCTCAGCCGCGCGCACACGCTGGCGGTCAACGAACAGACGGGCTTTGTCTACGCCGCCGGAAGCAACAACACCTGCTCCGGCGGCCTACACATGGTCAACGTCCAGAATCCGCTCGCGCCCACCTTCGCCGGATGCTTCGCCCAAGACGGCTACACACATGAATCGCAGTGTGTCGTCTATCACGGGCCGGACGCGGCGCATCAGGGCCGCGAGATTTGCTTCAACGCAAACGAAGACACGCTGACCATCGTTGACGTGACGAATAAGAACGCGCCCGTTCAACTCTCGCGC
>CAZEZJ010000589.1:0-2501 GCA_964516695.1 uncultured Blastocatellaceae bacterium | reverse complement strand
CACTCGTACTCTGCGCCGTGCTGACCGCGCCGTTTTGATCCACTTCGACCATCACCGTGACGATGCCTGTAATGCGCGCGCTCTTGGCGTTTTGAGGATACGAAGGATTGATTTTCTGCGTCGCCTTCTCAATTAGAGAGCCGACGTTGACGGGCTTTCCGTCTGTTGGCGGCTTCGCGCCTTCCACAGCATCCGTGCTGGCGGCGGCTGTCGCCGGTGTAGACGACACGCTACGATTTGCGTCAGCATTATTCTTCGCCATCGGCGGCTTGATGCCGGGCGACGGCGAGCTATTAGACGAACCGGCGGGAGATTCGCTGCGTGTTGGAATGATTGGGCGCGGAGCGCTGGTGGTCGTCGCGCTGACTGTGGTTATTCGCGTTTCCGAGGCGGAGAGCTTTTGGCGCGCAGAAGCCATCTCGCGTTGCCATTGCTGGCGCTCATCATTGCTGCGAGCAAGCGATGCCCGCAAGCTAGACACGTCTTCAAGCAGGGCCGCGGCGGCGGTCGCTTTGGCTTCTTCGGCGCTCATCTCGCGCGCCTGATGAGCGATGCGCTCAAGCAGCCCGCGCAATCTATCCAGGTCGTTGATGGCATCGGTCGGAAGGTCTTTATCGGCCACGTTGATGCCGAAATACCTGTAGCGCTCGAGGTGCTCGCGCGCACCGTTGAGCGCCTGCCCCGCCAGCGCAAAATAGGCTTCGGTCGTGCTGGAATTCTGTGCCGAGCGTGCGGTGTAAGCTTCTTCGAGCAGCATCTGCGCACGCATGTAGTTGCCTTCTTCAAGGCAGACGCCCACCAGCATGAGGCGTGCGACATCGCGCACCGAATCATCCGTGGTTGTCTTGCGAATCGCATCCAGCTCGTTAGCCGCCGCCGCCAGAGTGTGCGCCGCCGCCAAGGCACGCGCGCGCGACAGGCGCGCACGGACGGCTTCCGCATCCGTCGGGGGAGACTGCGCGTAAATGCTCGTCATCGTCGCAAGGATGACGAAAATGAACAATAAAAACTTTCCGCCGTTGGGGGTGATGGCCTTTCCTGTTAACTTCTCTTTCACCATTCAAACTCCTAAAAAAATAAAAGCGAGTTTAGAGGCTCGCTGGCGGGTTACATCACGAGCGCGCATGAGTGACCCGCTACGATTGCCTTTTTTCCGTTTCGGCGCAAGCCTCTGTGGGCTTGCCTTACTTTGTTTGTGTGCCTGAAGGGGCGAGACTTCTGATTATTTGCTCGCGAAAAATGCGTGCGCGCGCCTTTATATCGTTTTCGTCCAAAGTTAGCAACCTCTGATCGCGCATCACGACACGTCCTTCGATGACGACAGTCTGGACATCGGCTGCTTTGGTCGCGTAAATCAGGCTGGAATAAATGTTATAGAGCGGCGTTTGGTTTAGCTCATTGCCCTCAATAATGACCAAATCGGCGCGTTTTCCGGCTTCTAGCGAGCCGATTTCGCGCTCCAGATGAAGGGCGCGAGCGCCGCGAATCGTCGCCAACTCAAAGGCTTCCTGCGCCGAGACGACTTTCGGGTCGCGCGCGAAAACTTTATGTAGTTTGGCAGCCGTGTCCATCTCTTCCCACATGCTGAGGTCATTGTTGGAGGCAGCGCCGTCCGTGCCGAGGCCCAGATGAAGGTCATCGGCAATCATACGAGGCACGGGCGCAACGCCCGAAGCAAGCTTCATGTTCGATTGCGGATTGTGGACGACGCCGACGCCGAGGCGCTTGAGCGTGCCGATTTCGCTCTCCGAAGGAAAGACCATGTGGGCGGCGATGACGCGATTGTTGAGGAATCCGATGCGCGCCAGATAATCGACGGGCGACGCGCCCTTGCTCTTCTGTAGGTCGTCAACCTCTCTTTGCGTTTCCGCGACGTGAATCACAATGGTCGCCTTCAAGCGGTCGGAGAGGGCGCGGATGGCCTTCAAGTGTTCTTCGGAAACCGTGTAGGGCGCGTGCGGCGCGAGAGCGGGCGTAATCAACGGATGATTCTGCCACTTCTTGATGAACCTCTCGGTATAGGCCATCGCCTCCGCGTGAGTTTTATTATCGGCGACGGGAAAATCTATGATTGTCTCGCCGAGCACGCCGCGCACGCCCGCCTTAGCAGTCTCTTCCGCGATGGCATCCTCGAAGTAGTACATGTCGCAGTAGGTGGTCGTGCCGCCGCGAATCATCTCAGCGAGGCCAAGCCGCGTGCCGACGCGGACAAACTCTTCCGAGACGTTTTTCGCCTCGGCCGGAAAGATATATTTAGTTAGCCACTCTTGCAGGTCTAAATCATCGGCAAGGCCGCGAAAGAGCGTCATCGGAATATGCGTGTGGCCGTTGATGAGGCCGGGGATGACGACCTTGCCCGTCGCGTCAATCACTTCGCGGGCGGTGTATCTGGCTTCGAGTTCGGCGCGTGGGCCGACATCCTTGATGCGCCCGTCTTGCACTATCACCGCGCCGTCTTCAATCACGCGGCGCGCGCCGTCCATCGTCACAATCGTTCCGCC
>CAZEZJ010000588.1:0-2505 GCA_964516695.1 uncultured Blastocatellaceae bacterium | reverse complement strand
CCTTCTGCTCGTAGGGGCGCGCCGGGTTCGTCATATACAGCCCGCAGCAGCGATTGCAGATGGGCATCCGGTGATGAAGGATGTGCTGGCGAAACTTGACGGCCATCTCGGAATTGAAGGCTGCCATTAAACCATCGCGAAAGACGTTGCCCGCGACGATGTCAGGATGACCGGGGCAGAAGGTCAGGTCGCCGTTGGCCTGCACGCGCGCCCAGTAGAAAGGCATGAAGCAGCTTTCGTTGCCGAAGGTGTTGAGGTAATCGGTAAACCAAGCTTCGTAATCTTTGCCGCGCAGGTGGCTTGGTCCGGTGACGGGAAAGGGCGGCAGCAGCCGGAATCTCTTTTGGCGAATCAACTGTCGCAGCTTGCCCGCCGCTTCACGATAATCATGGCGGTCATGCTTCGGGGCTATCCAGCCGCGCCACGCGCCGGACGATTTCGCGATGCCGAAGTGTTCCTGTAGATGCTTCTCATAAGCCAGCCCGGCCTCTTCGGGCATGAAGTAGCGCAGGTTATAGTTGAGAGCGAAGGCGTTGAAATCGCGCGCGACATCAAACGCCGTCTCAATCACATCGGTCGTCCATTCGCACACGACGATGCTCATAATGACGAGCGGCAGCGGCATCTTCAGCTTGCGCCTCAACTCAAACAGCGCGTTGATGCCTTCTCTCGTTTGCCGAAACCGGCCCTTGCCGCGAACCCTATCGTGCGATTCTTCGTCGCCGTCAACCGAGAGGATGAACGCCAGATTCCTGATGCCCGCCAGTTGGTCTAGGTGGTCTTTGAGGAGAGTGCCATTCGTAGTCAGGAGCACATCGAAGTTGCGCCTTCCCAGAATCTCAAAAAGTTTGTCAATGTGCTTGTAGGCAAGAGGCTCGCCGCCGTGGATGTTAATGAGCGAAGACTGCGGGCTGAGACCTTTGACGAGTTCGACCAACGCCGCGTCGTCAACATGCTTTGCCTTGCGCGTGCCATCCAGAAAGTAGCCGTTTTCGCCCCACTGGTTGCAGAACGGGCAACGCAGATTGCAGGCTTCGGTCGGAATAAACTGAACGACCGCGGGTGAGGGCAGTTTGAATTCGCCGCTGCGAATCGAGGCTTCGTATTGTTGCCCCCAAATTTGATGACGGCGACGGCTGCGCCAGAACATCCGACCAAAGTGCCAGTAGTCTCTTGGATAGTAGTGAAAGCTCATGGCAAATGTTCCTGTCGGCGGAAGTGCAGATTGAATCGCCGTAGCACTTCCTTCAGCCTAAGTTTAAGAAGAAGTAGCTCAAGCCACCGAGTATCATCGCGGTGGGCAGCGTAACGACCCATGACAGCAATATCCCGGACACCACGCGCAGATTGGCTTGCCGCGTCGTCAGGCCAATGCCAAACAAAGAGCCGCAGGAGACGTGGGTGGTGGAGACGGGCATTCCCATTCGGCTGGCGAAGATGACCAGCGCCGCCGTCGTCAGATTGGCGGTCAGTCCTTGCCCGCGTGTTAGCGGCGTGATTTTGCGGCTCATCGTTTCCGCGACCTTGCGTGCGCTGAGCAGGCCGCCCACGGCCATCCCCAAGGCGACCGACATCATTCCCCAACGCAAGCCGAGCGCCTGTATGACCAGCAGGAGGGCGACGATTTTAGGAGTGTCATTCAAACCTCTGGCGAAGCAGACGCTACCCGCGCTGATGAAATGAAACGCAGCGAGCGCGCGGTGTGTGCTGATTTCAAGCTTCCGCTCTCCATAAATCTCGTCGCAGTCAGCCACGGTTGCTACGCTCACGCCCGGCAGCGAGACGGAACTAAAGGCGACCGCCGAGGCCGGCTCCGTGGCGGGCATTAACTGTTCGGCTTCGCCCACACAAATGCATCCTTCGTCAACCACCTCAGAGTGAGGCTTGAACGCTTGAACGAGCCTGTAAGCTATCGCCCCCAGCAAAAGAGCCATCACGGGACTAAGAAGCAGGGGGAGAAAAAAAGCGCCGCCGAGCTTGGAGAAGTTCACGGCGGTTCCGGCAGCCACAAAGCCGCTGCCGACCAAAGCTCCTGTCAGGCTATGCGTTGTCGAAATGGGAAAGCCTGTGATGGTCGCCAGCATGACGGTCAGCCCTGCGCCGAGCGCGACCGCCAGCAGGAAGAGTGGCGAGATGGTGAGCGCATCTGGCACGAGTCCTTTGCCGGAGAAATTTCTGACCAGCGTTTCGGCCAGAAAGATAGAACTGACCGAGCCTGCAAAGGTGGTGACGGTGGCCCAGCGGATAGCCATCCGGTAGTTGGTCGTCCCGCTGCCGAAGAGTGTGGCAACTCCTTTGAAGTTGTCGTTAGCTCCATTCGCATACGATAGAAAGCAGGTCACTAGAAAAAGAATTGCCAAGCTCAGCATGGTCTCGCTCCTTCCGGCTGAAAGTTATAGCTTAGGGCCAATGGGTGGCGACCTCTTTGGGGAGGCCGAGGTTCCGCCTTGCCTTCTGCTCGTAGGGGCGCGCCGGGTTCGTCATATACAGCCCGCAGCAGCGATT
>CAZEZJ010000587.1:0-2513 GCA_964516695.1 uncultured Blastocatellaceae bacterium | reverse complement strand
AGATGGACAACATGCCAGCTTGCGGCTCTGAGAAGAAGCCCGCAACCGCCCCGGCCAAGAAGTCCTGAGAACTTAGGCTCAAGCCGAAAACCAACAATCCAGACACACCGACGCAGCGGCGAGCGGTTCTTTAGCGCTAAAGAATCACTCGCCGCTGTTGCGTCTCAGGAAGCATCTGATTTAAGATGCGTCCGGCCCAAAAGCTCTTCTAATTCATCTTGCTTCGCTTAATTTGTCGGACGTGCGCGCACGCGAGTGTCTCTGCGCGCACACCGGAGAGCATCGCCCCTGCGCGTTCTTTAGTCCGAGAGTGGAGCAAATTTATTCCCATCGGCTTTTTGAAACATCAACTTTGACAGGAGACCAAGAATGAACAGAAACAAGCTCGCAGCGCTCGTCACAGCCATCGCGCTCACACTCTTCGCCATCGGATGCGGCGGCGATTCGGCCAACAACTCGAACGCCGGAAACACCAATCGCGGCAACGCCAACGCGACCAATAAGTAAAGCTCTTGGAATTGCTGCGAAGGAGAGAGTTAAATGAATCGGAAGTGTGCAGCCTTAATTTCAATGGTCGGTCTCGCCATCACAGCCGCCGGATGCGGCGAGACGACCAACTCCAACGCGACTAACTCTGCGAACACCGCTGTTGTCGTCAACAATAACGGAAATCGCAACACCTCCGGTGTCACCACGAACAGCAACGCAACCGCCAACGCCAACGCGGGAGGCCGGACGTACAACGCCAACATCACGAAGGAAGAGTACGAGAAGGACAAAGACCGCTACGGCACCGAGGCGAAAGGCGTCGGCGACAAAATCGGCGGCGGCCTTCTCGATGGCTATTATTGGGTCAAGGTCAAGGGCGCGCTGGCCCTCGTTGATGACTTGCGCGATTCGACCATCAACGTCGACGTTGACAACGCCGTCGTGACCTTGCGCGGCACCGTTGCCAGCAAAGCCCAGGCGGATAAGGCCGCTCAGGCGGCGAAGGTTGACGGCGTCAAAAGCGTCACCAATCAACTAAAAGTCTCCGCCGACGGCGCAACTGACAGCAAGAACGCCAACACCGGCGCAGCCAAGAAGGGTTAACCCGCTTTGGTCTTTAGACCACGTGTGCCCACAGAGCGTGCTCAGAGCGTGCTGGCTCAAAACCCAGGGGGCGAGAGGTTTTTTTAGGAAGCCTCCGCCCCCTCTTCTCTTCTTCGCGCGGCTGTCAAGAGAGACTTTTGACTTTACGTTCTGAGTCATTCCCGACGCTGATTCGATTGGCGTTACTCAAAGAGATTGTATGCCACATCAACTTCTGCGGCTCATCGTTGCGTTCGTCGCGCTTAGTGTTCTCGCCGCTCAAATCGTGCCCGTCCGCGCGCAGCAGCAGCAAAGCGCTATTGATACTTACGCTATCATCAACGCGCGCATCGTCACCGTCTCCGGCCCCATCATCGAGCGCGGCGCAGTGGTTATCCGCAACGGCCTCATCAGTCAGGTCGGGGCCAACATAAAAGCGCCCGCCGACGCGCGCGTTATTGACGGCACGGGACTAACCATCTATCCCGGCCTGCTCGACGCCTACACTAACCTCGGAATGCCACAGCCCGCTCAGACGCCCGCCCGCGGCGGCGGCGCGGGCAATTCGTCTCAACAAACGCTCTCGCAACTCGTCTCTGCTCCAAACTCGTCGCAGCCACCGGGCCTGCAACCCGAACTCTTGGCCGTTGACCTGTTGCAACCCGGCGGCGAGCAGATTGAAGCGGCACGCAGCGCCGGCATCACAGCCGCCCTGACAGCGCCGCGCGAAGGCATCCTGATAGGACAATCGGCCCTGATTAACCTCGCTGGCGACAATGCTCAACAGATGATTCTGCGCACGCCCGTCGCGCTGCACGTCGGCTTCACACCTTTACGCGGCGGCACTTATCCGGCGTCCTTGCTCGGCGTCTTCTCCGCGCTCCGGCAGATGTTGCTCGATGCCGAGCGCTATCGCGAAGCTCAGGCCGTTTACGAAAGAAACCCGCGCGGGCTTCGTCGTCCCGAGCAAGACAAATCGCTGGCGGCGCTGGTGCCCGTGCTGGCGCGCCAGATGCCGGTCGTGATGCTGGCGAATACGGAGCGCGAGATTCGCCGCGCGCTCGACCTCGCCGCAGAGTTTAATCTGCGACTGATTATCGCGGGCGGCAGCGAGAGTTGGAAAGCAGCGGAGCGTTTACGCGAACAGGATGTGGCCGTCTTGCTCTCGCTCAATTTTCCGAAACGGCGGACGGCGCACGTGCCCGAAGCAGACTCGGAACCGCTGCGCACGTTGCGCGAGCGCGTTGACGCGCCGAAGACGGCAGCGCGCCTGAGCGCGGCGCGCGTGCGCTTCGCCTTTCAATCCGGCGCGATGACCGAGATGGCGAGTTATCTCGCTAACGCCGCCCGAACAATAGAAAACGGACTCGCACGCGACGAAGCTTTGCGCGCGCTCACCCTTCGCCCGGCGGAAATCCTCGGCGTCTCCGACCGCCTCGGCA
>CAZEZJ010000586.1:0-2524 GCA_964516695.1 uncultured Blastocatellaceae bacterium | reverse complement strand
GCCGCCGCCGCGCGTCCCGCCACAGCCGCACAGTCGGCGGCAGAAATACGAGAAATGCTCGGTGAATCGTGGTTGCCGCAAGTGTACAAGGCGCGCATCATGTCTTTGCGCACGCGCTCGCATCATCTTGAAGTCTCCGAGAAAGAGAACGCGGTCGAAGTGGAGCACACGCTGCTCGGCGTCGAGTTGAAGGTTAATCGCAGGCGTATGCTCTGCCCGGATTTTTCGACCGCTCGCTATTTGGCAGCCTTCGCACGCATGGGATGTCAGGATGTGGCCGTGCCCTACGATATTACGCAGATTCCCCGCCTCGCTGACGAACTGGAATCGGCTTGGCAACGCATGGCGCTGCTCGTCGAACATGTGGCGGGCGAGCGCACGAGCGCGTTTCGCGCGCGCGTTCGCGCCCTGCTGGTGAAGGAAATCAGAAATGAAATCAGGGAGGCTGGCGCAGGTGCCGCCATCCCGCAATTTAATCAGAATACGAAGCAACGACGCCCCTAAGCAAATCATCACTTCTATACGATTTTTTCCGAGGATGAAAACCGAGAAGATGCTACTGAACGAAACGACGACGCCACCGGACGCGCCAGAGCCGCTGCCATTTCCTTTCAACCAACGCAAATTTTGCCGCTACGAGCCGATTGAAAAAAAGATTGAGCGCGCGCGCGTGCTCATCATAGACAATCTGCTGCGCAACGAAGACGACCTCTCGGACCTCGCGCGACGCGAATGGGGCAGCCGCGCTCAGCAGCATATTCAGCGCGAGCGTTATCTGGCGGGCCTCGCCTGCGCGAATATCCTCAACAACGTGCATCGCCTCGTCGAGCAGCCCGAAGTCAAAGTCGTACACGTCTCGGAAATCGCGGAAGCGACGGCCGAGTTTCAACCACAGGCCATCGTCTTGAGCGGCACGCTCAGCGATTTTGACTACTACAATCCGCAGCACATCGAAAACTTTTCGCGCTTCATCAAGACGACGAAGACGCCCGTGCTCGGCATCTGCGGCGGGCATCAACTCATCGGCCTCAGCTTCGGCGCGAAGGTCGTCACCCTCGATGATTTGCAGCAGCACGAGCGCCGAACCGACCGCACGGTTGAATACCAATATCGCTTCATCAGGATTACGGAGCCTGACGACCCAATCTTTGACGGCATCAACGACCCAGACTCCGGCCTCTGGCAAGACTACACGACCGAGGCCAACATCCTGCGCGTCTGGCAGAATCACGGCCTTCAACTAGACACCGTGCCCGAAGGCTTCAAGCTCTTGGCGACCGCCTATCTGTGCCGCAATCAGATGATGGTCAAACGCTCCGACGGGCAACTGATTTACACCGTCCAGTTTCACCTCGAAAAATCTTTTCAAGACCTCAACCGCGACCGCACCAGCCGGATTAATCCAAACGATTCCGAGGCCAATCCGAAGCGCGTGCTGCGAGAAGACGCATCGAGCCGCACGCGTTGGGAGCATCAAAACGAATCGCGCGACGGGCGCATCATCTTCGAGAATTTCCTGCTCGAATCTCTCAAGCATCTTAACGAGACAATCGCCCGGTAGTTAGGCTCAAAGAAGTTACATCTGCCCGCGTCCTCTATTGAAGAAAGACGCTGATTGTGTTGCCGGTTAAGAAGCCGTTTGCGGCCACCAAATCAAGCTTGCCATTCTTATTGAGGTCTCCGGCGGCAATCGCAAAGTTAGAATCATCAGTAGCAACCTGCTCGACGCTGCTAAAGTTGCCCTCGCCGTTATTGATGTGCACGCTCACTGTGCCGCCGAAAAGCTTTGCCACAGCCAAGTCAGGCTTGCAATCATTGTTGAAGTCCCCAACGGCGACGGATATCGGATTCGTGCCTGTAAAGTAGTTAGCCTTCAGAGTAAACACGCCGCGTCTGTCGTTGATAAGCACACTCAATGTGTTGGTGTCGGTGTTCGTGGTCACTAGGTCAGGAGCGCTATCACCATTAAAGTCTCCGATGGCGACACAACTAGGCCCGGCACCACTAGGGTAGCTACCCGCAAGGGTGAAGGTGCCGTCAATGTTGCCGTCGCCGTTAGCGTCGCCGTTATTGCGAAAGATGCTCACTGTGTGGCTGCCGAAGTTAGCCACGGCCAGATCAGGCTTGCCATCGCCATTGAAGTCTCCCACCACGACTGAATGCGGAGCTGCGCCGGTACGATATGGAACCGGCGCGGCGAAGATGCCATCGCCGTTATTGATGTGCACGCTTACTACGTCGCTGAGTATATTCGCCACAGCAAAATCAAGCTTGCCGTCGAGGTTGAAGTCTCCGACTGCGATTGATTCGGGATCCGCAAAAGCGGCGTAATCATTCCTCGTAGGGAATGCGCCGTTGCCGTCTCCGAGAAGGATGCTCACTGTGCCGCTCTGGTTCGCGACAGCCAAATCGGGTTTGCCGTCGCCATTGAATTCACCGACGACGACTAACTGTGGAGACTGGCCTGTAGCGTGGGGTGGTTTAGTCTCAAACGTGCCTTTGCCCCTATTGAGAAAGATGCTGA
>CAZEZJ010000585.1:0-2536 GCA_964516695.1 uncultured Blastocatellaceae bacterium | reverse complement strand
AGGGGCGCGAGAGATTATCTCTCGCGCCCCTCCCTGTTTGAGCTTTCGCGCGCCCGCGTGCTGGCGGAGAGAGGGCGCGACCGAAAGCCTGTCGGGTCAGAACTGAAACTTGACGCCAAGGCGCAGCGCTGACGGTGGTTGAAAGACCAGCCCTTCGCCGTAGAACGGGTTGAAGAACTGTATGTTGTTCGCACCGGAGATGCCGCTGTTGATGCGTAAAGTTATGTCCTGAGTGATGGCGCGCTGCGCGTTGAGGACGTTGAACCAGTCAACCTGAAAACGCAACTGGCGATTCTCACCAAACTGAATCGGATAGTAGGCGTTGAGGTCTAGGTTGTAGGTCGTCGGCGTGCGTGTGCTGCCAGTGACCGGATTAATCGCGGTGCCGCGCGGCACGGCGAAGCCTTCGTTGTTGCCGTAGATGCCAGCGGGGTCTGGAATCGCGGAGTTAAACGGGATACCGCTCTGCGCGCGGAACGATGCGCCGACCAGCAGCTTAAACGGCGTGCGATAGCTGCCGTCAAATTTGAACTGGTGCGGACGGTCGTTGGGCAGACGCCCGTAGGAATTCGCGAGCAGCCCGACCAAGTCAAAGAGACTCGTGATGTTCGGGTCTGTCTGCGCGTTGTCGTTACGGAACAAGCCTTCGTAGTTACCGATTAAGGATGAGTACACGTAAGAAGCGATGAACTGGTAGTTGTTCGTGAAACGCTTCGTGGCCGTGAACTCAAGCGCGCGGTAATAGCGCCGCCCGCGTCCGAAACGTGTGAAGCCGGTCTCTTCGCGCTCGCCCGCGATTCTGTCCGTCAGGCTTTCGCCGGGATTGAACAGAAAGTAGGTCGTGCCGTTGTCAAAAGAGCCGTCTTCGATGACGGAGCCTTGCGCGCGGTAGATGCCGCGAAAGCCAACGGCGAGGTCTTTGACCAACTCGTATTCAAAGCCAGCGCTGACTTCGTTGACGGTCTGCGGCTTCAGGTCCGGGTCAACGGGTGTGGCCGTGCAACCCAAGCAGCCGAGGCCGCCCGCCGTGCCCGTGGTGACGACAGAATTGGCGGGCGCGTTGTAGCGGTCAACGTTAATCTGCTTGTCCTGCTGTATCTCGTCGCCGCCGGCGCGAACGTTGACATCGAGCGGCAGCGGAGTTTCGAGAAAGCGCGCGTAGTTGATGAACACCTTTCCTTTGCCACGGCCTGTGAAATCCCAGATGAGGCCGATGCGCGGTTGAAGGTTGTCCTTGAAGTTGTTGAGCGCAAGGTAGCGCGAGTTGATGCCGTTGGCCTGCTGGAAATCCCAGCGCAGCCCGACGTTAAGCTGTAAGTCGCGGCTCAGTTTATAGTCATCCTGAATGTAGAAGCTCTCGACGTTGGTGGTCGTGGCTTTGTCCTGCGTGTCGAGCAGGAAATCACGAACGCGTGTGCTGGTGCGAATCAGGAACGGGTTAACTTGAAGTTGCGCGGCGGTCAGGGTTGTGTCCGTCGAAGCGGAGGTGATTCCGGCGGGCGCTTGGCCCGAGGCAATCAAATCATTGACGCGCGTGGTCAAGCCCGCAGCGGGACAGATGACGTTGCTGCCCGCGACGGTGCAGACGCCGAAGTTGTTGGTGATGCGGATGCCGCCGGGCATGACGTTGCCCGGATTGGCCGCGCCCGCTTCCTGTCCGGTCGGGTCTGCGAAGATGCGCGGCCCGCCGCTGGAAGTCGTCAGGATAGTGTAGCGGTTTTGGTTGTACTCAAAGCCGTACTTGAAGGTATGGCGACCGTAGAGATTCTGGAAGCGCAAGGAAAACTCGCGGCGGTCGCGGTCTTGATTGGTGACGAGGCCAAAACCCTGCCGGACGTAGTTGCGCTCTAACGTTCCGCCGCGCCCGTCAACGAAGGCGACGAAGCCTTGCGTCGAAGCGACGTTCGTGTCAACGACGGGAGCAACGCTGCCGCCGCGAAGAATCGCAAAGTTATCAATCGCCAGCGGCGTATTCGCGACGCTCGCTTCAGGGATGGCGTTGGCCCGCTGGAAGTGTAGGCCGAAGGAGAATTCGCCAATCCAGGTCGGCGTGATGGTCGAGTTCAAACGCGCTGTGTAGTTGTGCCCGCCGGTTTGAATCTCGCCGCGAAAGCTGTCGAGGTCAGCGCCGAAGCCCGAGCCTGCGCCGACGGCGTTGATACCGAAGAGAAAACCTTTCTGCTTGGTGAAATCACCGAAGGTCGAAAGCGTGAGCGTGTTATTGTTGTTGACCGCGTAGGTCAGTTTGCCCGCGTAGAAGGGCGTGGTCAGTTGGTTGCTGACGTTTTGCCGGAAGGTCTGAGTGAGAAAAAAGTTCTCACGTCGCTGCGGGTTGAACGCGCCGAAGAACCAGAGGCGGTCTTTTTTAATTGGCCCACCGATGTCGAATCCGGCATCAACTTCCGAGAAGCCGTTAGGAGCCGAGCCGATAAAGGGAAAGCTCTTGGTCTCACGAACTAAACCCTTGGTCGTGAAATAACTAAACGCATCGCCGCGAAACTCATTGCCACCGCTCTTCGTGATGACGTTGAAGATG
>CAZEZJ010000584.1:0-2548 GCA_964516695.1 uncultured Blastocatellaceae bacterium | reverse complement strand
AGACGTGAGTTTGCAGCCGGGCACGTCCGACGAAGACAAGTATTACGGTTTCGCCTCCGCCTTCGTTCATGCCGATGACGACGACCTGCTGGACCTGCTCGTCGTCAACGATTCGACGCCGAAGCAGCTTTACATCAACAAGGGCGACGGCACGTTTGAGGAAGTCGGCTATCCGTCGGGCGTCGCGCTGAACGAGAACGGGCGCGAACAGGCGGGCATGGGCCTCGCCGTCGGAGACTACGACAACGACGACCGCGTTGATTTTCACATCACCAATTTTTCCGACGATTCCAACGTGCTCTATCGCAATGAGGGCAGCGGCAATTTTACGGACATCACGTTTCAAGCGGGCTTAGGCGAGCCGACCATCCCCTTCTTAGGTTGGGGCACGAGCTTTGTTGATTACAACAACGACGGCTGGAAAGACGTGCTCGTCGCCAACGGCCACGTCTACCCGACCGTGGACAAGTATCAATGGGGCACGAGCTACGCGCAGCAGATGCTTCTCTTTCAAAACGTCGCGCGCACGCGCGGCGGCAAAGAAGAGCGCGTCTTCGAACGCGTCGGGGCAGCGCCGGGGAGCGCGCTCGCGCTAACCCTTGCGGCGCGCGGGCTAGCCATTGGCGACTTTGACAACGACGGGCGGCTCGACGCCGTTCTCAATAATATCGATTCCAAGCCGACGCTGGTTCGCAACGTCACGAAAACGCACGGCCACTGGCTTGAGTTGCGTCTGGTCGGAGACGTGGCGAAGAAAAGCCCGAAGGATGCGACGGGCGCGATTGCCTATCTCACCACAGGCAAGCTGCGCCAGCGCGTTGACGCCATCAGCGGCGCAGGCTACGGCTCACAAAATGACCCGCGTTTACACTTCGGACTGGGCGCGTCCGCGAAGATAGACAAGCTCGAAATCAAGTGGCCGAGCGGCACACGCGAAACCTTCGACGTTCCCGCCATAGACCAAATCCTGACCATCAGCGAAGGGAAGGGAACGACGAAGTAACGATGAACTATGAACGCAGCAGCGATGAATGAGAGACAGTCTCTTGATAGTTCATCGTTCCGCATTCCGCGTTCATCGTTCGGTTAATTCTTCTTCCCCTCGCGGAAAAAAGCTGTATGATGTCGGCGCCTCGCAAGGTCGCGCCGCGCGCGGTGTAGTTAGTTGAAGGATGCGGCCATCTTAATTCTTCGAGCAGTCGCGGTAAGGCTATAGTTCTGTTATCCCCTTTGTAGACTAGGCAGTTTGACCGAGCAGTTCCTTCCCGCTTGGAGCGTGTCACGTTGCGACGAATAGATTTAAAGAGGGCGCAGGCGGCGCGGTCGAATACGATTCGCGACATCAACCGGCAAATCGTTCTCAACTACGTGCGCGAGCGAGAACCCATCTCGCGCGCCGAGATAGCACGCGAGACAGCGCTTCAGCGCTCGACCGTCTCGGCCATCGTTGACGCCTTGCAGTCGGATGGCCTCATTGAAGAGGTCGGCGCGGGCGAATCAACCGGCGGTCGGCGTCCGACCCTGCTCAAACTGCGAACCGCCGGAGCGATGGCCGTCGGTGTCGCCATCACGCCGACGCGCACCACCATCGCCACCAGCGACCTAGCGGGCCGCGTCCTCGAACAGGAAGAATTCTCGACCAACCCTGACTTTGAGCGCACCATCACGCGCGTGGCAGACTGCGTGCGCGAAATGGCCGCGAAGAACAAGGGCGCTATTGAAACCGTGGGCATCAGCCTGCCGGGATTGGTTGATACAGAATCGAACCGCGTGCTCAACGTGCCTTACTTCAAGTGGCGCGATGTGCCTGTAGCGCAGCGAATCGCTGACGCTACCAATCTCTCTGTGATGATTGGTAATGATGCCAACGCGGCGGCGCTCGCAGAGTTGTGGTTTGGTCGCCCGGAGGTCAGCCACGTGCGCGACTTCATCATGGTGCTGGTCGCAGAAGGCGTCGGCACAGGCATCGTCTTCGACGGGCAGATTTATCAGGGTGAACATGGAGCGGCGGGCGAGTTTGGCCACATGATTATCGGTGCGCAGGGGCCAACCCCCTGCTCCTGCGGCAACTTCGATTGCTGGGAAGCTTTCTCTTCGGAGCGTGCGGCGCTGGCCCGCTATCAAAATGCGCTTGGAGCAAGCAACGGCCAATCGCCGCTCGATTTTAATGAATTGGTTGACCGCGCTCTCGATGGCGAAGCGCCCGCGCGCGAAGCCCTGCTTGAGACGGCGCATTATCTGGGCATCGGAATCTCTAACCTCATCGTCGGGTTCAGCCCGGAAGCGGTCGTCGTCGGCGGTAGTCTGGTGCGCGCGTGGCCGCTCGTGTCGGAAGCGCTCGGAGAGACCATCGAGCGCAGCATCCGGCGCGGGCTGCCCTCGGCGCGCATCATCGCGTCCACGCTCGGCCCGCAGCCGACACTGATGGGCGCTTTGAGCCTCGTGCTCGCCAGTAAATTCTCCTCCTCCATCATGGCCGTGTAGCAAGAAAAGTGTTGACAGTCCCCTAAAACTGAGTTACTTATTGCTTCGTTCGGCAAAGCAACAA
>CAZEZJ010000583.1:0-2550 GCA_964516695.1 uncultured Blastocatellaceae bacterium | reverse complement strand
CACCTACACCGCGATGCTGGCCGGCCTCCTGATTTTGCCGCTGATCGTCTCCGACTCGGCTTGGCATTTGATATTCGGCTATGCCATCGACTAACCACTCGCATCGAACTCCTACCGAGAATTCGCGCCGCTGCCTCGTGGTCTCCGGCTGGGTCGGCACTTCACGCCTGGCGGAGTTTCGTCCAGACGATGATGGTCGCGCCGACTTCGTCCTGCGCCTGATCGACCGGTTACGGGAGCTCGGCCTCACGATCTCGACCGAGCCCGAGGACTTCAGTCGAGAAGACCCGCCGGCATTCGAACTGCACATCGAAGCCCAGCGAACGCGAGTGCCGACTGCGCCGCAGTTCTTGCTGCTCATCGAAGATCGCCATATCCGACCTCAGAACTACTTCGTTCGCTGGCGCCGCTACCAAAAGGTCTTTTCGTGGGATGACGACATTGTGAGCGCCCGAGGTGCTTTGAAGTACGTCTTTCCCGCCCACATTAGCGCTGGGCCTGTAGGCGACTACGCCGAACGCCCCATCTTCATGAGCATGGTCGCAGCGAACAAGGGGCAAGCGGTGTGGATGAAGGAAGACCTATACAAGGAACGCGCTCGAACCCTGGCTTGGTTCCAGAAGCATGCACCTGACGATCTGCACCTGTACGGGCCAGGATGGAATCTTCCGAATCATCCATCTGGCTTGGCTGCGAAGGCCTTATTCAAGGGGATGCGGCATGTCGGACTGTTCAAGAGCAGAGGCCGTCAGTGCTGGCACGGAATCGCACCCGTGAAGCGCGACGTTCTACTGCGCTCCAAGTTCAACCTCTGCTACGAAAATACTCGCGGGGCCAAGGGCTACATCTCGGAGAAGCTATTCGATGCGCTGTCCACCGGGGCGGTTCCCGTGTACTGGGGTGCGCCCAATATCAACAACTACGTTCCAGCGGACTGCTTTGTCGACCGGCGTCAATTCGACTCGAATGACGAGCTCTACCGATTCCTCAAGGCGATCACACCAGAACAACATGCCCGCTGGCAGGAGGCCATGCACGACTTCTGCATTACCCATGCTGAACGCTTCGGTATCGAAGCCTTCGCCAATTCGATCGCGGGTGAGATTGCGGCCAACCTTTCCGGAGTTCGATGAGCACAACAATCGCCACACTGATCTGCGTCTACGCAGGAGACTCACCCAAGCTGTTCTGCGAGGCGTTGGACTCGATCCTGCACCAGCAACTCGCGGCCAACGTCAAAGCGCGGATTTATGTCGGCGTTGACGGTTATGTCGGTGCGGAACTGGATCGTGTCATCCACGAGTACACCGACCGACTGTTCCTTGTTTACCGAGCGCCCGTCAACCGGGGCTTAGCAACGACATTGAACGAATTGCTGCACCGCCTTGGCGACGAAGATTTCGTGTTCCGGATGGACGCGGACGACGTGTCGCTTCCGAACCGGTACCAGACGCAACTAGACTACATGGCCAATCACCCGGAGATCGATATCCTGGGAACCGCAATCACCGAATTCAGTACCACCAGCGGCGAGGAGCGCGAGGTACGCTTCTGCACAGGTCCCGACGATGCGATTGCCAGTATCCACAAGCGAGTGCCAGTGGCTCATCCGACAGTCTGCTTTCGGCGACGAGTATTTCGCGAGGTTCGCGGCTACCCAGTAGTGGGAACCAACGAAGACATCGCCCTCTGGTTCGAGTGTTTGCGGCTCGGATTTCGATTCGACAATGTCCCCGCCAGCTTGTTGAGGTTCCGGATCTCACCGAACTTCTGGCAGCGCCGCAGCCTGAAAAAGGCTCGCTCCGAGTTGCTCTGCTATCTACGCGGGATTCGCTCCATCCACGGGCTCTTCACGATACGGTATGTGTACCCCCTCCTACGCTTCCTGATTCGCGTCGCACCGTCTTTCGTTTCCAAGTGGGCGTATCGTTTATCGTTTAGGGTCAAGCCTCTGAACCCATAGTGTCGTGAGTTAGAGATTCGTTGAACTACTCATTGGCCAATCCGTGTCGGCGCCGGCTGCCGGCGGCGTGGCCACCAAAACCCTGTCTTATCCAGCGCCACGGGCTGCGGGTATGCGCTACCCCGACCGGTACTCCGCCACGTGAGCCCGAAGCCAGCGTTTGATCCCTTCGTCCGGCGCGCCGGACTCGCGGCCTTCCAGCCCTGATTCCAAGTGCGCGGCCAGTGCCGCATCCTCGGCGTCGTTCAGCCGCGCGATCCGCAGTCGCGGGTGCACGGTGGCCAGCGTGCTGTCGGCATCGGCCAGAAGTTCTTCGTAGAGTTTCTCCCCCGGTCGCAAGCCAGAGAACACGATCTGGATATCCCCCACCGCATGCCCCGCCATCCGGATCATGTCCCGCGCAAGGTTCAGAATCCTCACTGGCTCGCCCATGTCGAGCACATACACTTGGCCCGTTTCGCCAATTGCCGCTGCCTGTAACACCAGCCGTGCCGCCTCGGGAATCGTCATGAAATAGCGCGTGATCTCCGGATGCGTCACCGTCACCGGCCCGCCCTTGGCGATCTGCTCCTTGAACTTCGGGATCA
>CAZEZJ010000582.1:2258-2559 GCA_964516695.1 uncultured Blastocatellaceae bacterium | reverse complement strand
CTACCGAGGTAAATCAATATCGTGGCCTCGAATTACTCGCGCTTGGCAAATTAGCGAATCATTCTCTAGCCCCAGCCTGCTTGAGTAATCGAACAACTTCAGAGCCTATCTAATTCATTACCGCTGTGGGCATGAGATACGGTTTTATAACTCCATCGCCGGAGATGTTCAGGGGGGCGTTCAAGAGTTCAACCATCGCACTGAAGGTTAAGCAGCTTCGGTTCCTGCGCCCGGACGTTGTGCTCGTCCAAATTGATAATACGAACAAATTGCAGCAGGGCGAGACCACGCGTGAGTATAG
>CAZEZJ010000582.1:0-2248 GCA_964516695.1 uncultured Blastocatellaceae bacterium | reverse complement strand
TTACGTTGGTGATGACGAAAGGGGCAGAGCGGTGGAAGATAGCTTCGTTTCAGAACACGATAGCCGCCCCCCGTCATGGAGGCGGCAGAAATAGCCGGGCGTGGCATGAGTATCAAGCGCGCGGCATAACAACGGCATCCACCCGACCCGAATCAGCGTGAATGTCATTCACAAGGTCGGGTGCTGCTCGCAGTTGTGTGCGGGCCGGTGATGCCGGGCGTTAGGCGCTTACAAATATCTTTACAGTTGGTAAAGAGGGGAATCGGTTGTAATCTTAGGCAGAGCGAAACGCGTCATGGTTTACACAGCTTCCTTGCTGATCGCGCCTCTGCCGGTCATGCCTTACGAAAAGGCACGCGTGAATTCGCTCTGGCGGCTCTGGCGTGCGGCATCATTTTGACCCTGTCCAGTTTTTATGTCGTACAGGGTGAGATGAGGCTGCGCGCCCGAGGCCTCTTGGGTTACAAAGCTGCTCGCTTCGACGACTATTACACTTTTGTTCGGGCTATCTATTGTGGATCACCTTTGGCTTGACGCGCTGGCCGCGCACGGTAAAGGAACAAGTCCCCGTAAGATGCGACACATCACACCATGCCGAACTGCTTGTCGGAGATGTTGATTCCTACCGCGGGCGGAGGGCTATTAAATGTGATTGCGATCCAAAGGTCGTGCTCGACTCGCAGACTCACGGCTCGCGTCGTGTTGCTTTTCACTTCAGCGGCCTCCAGTGAGCAGGGACCGGCCACGACCGGGACAGTGAACTGTTCCCAGTTGTGCTGTGTCCCTACCGCCAGCGTTCGGTGGAAGATTACCCGCCCATCGACTTTAACCTCAAGCTCGGCCTCTTTCATGGCAAAACTCTGGTTGCTCACGGAGACGTGTAGAAGCTGTGTGCCGGGGTTATCTTTCATCTAAAACCCCACAACCGCGCGGCCCGGGCCGGCGCCCCGCGCCCCAACGCTATGCATCCTTGCTTTCACCGTCGCCGGGCGTTTAGCCTATTCGGTTCCAGCCACTCCACGGGCCAGCGCTCGGCGCTGTCTGCCAGATGTTGACCAACTCGCTGCTGTCCCGACCGACGCCGAAAACCTCTAAGCGGCCGTCGGAGTTGAGTTCAGTTGTCAGCGAACGGATGAAGTTCGGGTAGAGTGAGCGGATGCCCGCGAGGTCGTCAGGCTGGAGCCCTCGCAGCGTAAAATTGGTGCTGACCATCGGGAACATCACGGAGCCGCTGACGTTCGTGTGCTGCAAACCCAGCAGGTGGCCGATCTCGTGGAGCGTGACCGTCTCGATGTCGAGGCCGTTTGCGGCGAGGCCGATCACCCATTGGTGCTCTTGGTCGTCGTAGTGGAGCGGCAGGGGCAGGGTATTCACGATGATGGAACAGCCCGGCGGGAAGTCGGCGTGAGCTATGACGTTGCCGACCATACTGTTGTCGGGGTCGGCGGCCTGCCGCCACTCGATCCTGATGTCGGGGTTGTTGGCGAGCCCCACCTCCGTGAAGCTGAGGCCGACCCCAGCCGCCGCCCACGTGTTGAAGGCATTGCGGACGGCCGTGCGGGCTTGGTTGTTGGTAACTTGGCTAGTGAGCGGCCCGAAGGCGAAGGTGATGTTGCGGCGGTTCCAAGGGCATCTTGTCGAGAACGCCAAGGGGTCTTGCACATCCGGCAGGCCGCATCGCTCGGCGGCCATCAGTTTGCGCGTCGCCTCGTCGAGGATGCCAGGCTCCCCGACGCCGTAACGCTGCTGGAAGCGAGAGAGCGCCCGCACCGTCGGGTCTTCGAAGACGTCCGCCGCGACGGAGACATCTTCGCGCATGTAGCCGAACCGCTTGAGGTAGTTCTGCACTTCCTGAATGTCTTGATGACTGTCCCCTTCTTGGAGATCAGGCAGGGTGCGGATTTTTCTCGTGTTGACTGGGATTTGATTTTGAGTTTTTTGTTGGGGCATGTGCAGATTCCTTTCGTAGAAGTTGGGACGTTGGCCGAGATGGGTGCGGCTCGATAAGGATTTGAACGTGTTCCTCGGCGGCGCGTGGTAATTAGGCCGAGTGAGTCTCTAGCTTATCGACGGCGGGCGAAGACGTAAGGATTTGGAACGTCTTGTCTGTCTCTTCTGAGGATGGCCGTCGCAGCCCATGTGAGCCACAACGATATCTCTGGGCGATGCGCGTGTCAACAGAATTCTTCGGCGGGGACTGTCTAAATCAGATTGGATAATGCTATAACCATTGACATGACTATTTGTC
>CAZEZJ010000581.1:415-2603 GCA_964516695.1 uncultured Blastocatellaceae bacterium | reverse complement strand
CGGCGCGTTCAATGCAGGGCGTCCGAGCCGCGCTGGCAAGAGCGTCAGCGGTCGTCAGCTTTCTCAAGCAGGTTTCAGGGAGGAGTCCAGAAGAGAAGTGGAAGATAACAGCCGGCAGGCCATCATACGCGCGGTTGTCATCACGGTCAGCGACCGCTGCGCGCGTGGGTTGGCGCAGGATGAATCCGGCCCGGCGCTCGTCGGCCTGCTGCGAGAGATGGGCGCGGAGATTGTGGCCGCCGTCGTCGTGCCCGATGACCTTGAGCCGTTGGCCGATAGGCTGCGTGGCTACGCAGACGATGAGAACGTCAATCTCGTTATCACTACCGGTGGGACGGGACTCAGCCCGCGCGACAACACGCCGGAAGCGACGCGCGCCGTGATACAAAGGGAAGCGCCAGGCCTCGCGGAAGCGATGCGCTTGGAAACCTTGAGGCAGACGCCGCAGGCTATGCTCTCGCGCGGCGTCTGCGGCATCCGTTCAGACGCCTTAATCATCAACCTGCCGGGCGCGCCCAAGGGCGTGCGCGAAAGCTTCAATGTCATCAAGCCCGTTTTGCCGCACGCCATCGCCTTGCTCGCAGGCAAGCCGCACGCGGAAGCAAAAACAGAAGATGAAAGGCGAGAGACGAGCGGTGGCATCGGATAATATTCCAAATATATTAGATAACTTTCCCAATATATTTTGACAACGCTGAGCTTGGCAGCATAGAATTTTCGCTGACAGACGAGCAAACTTGACCTGCAAACGTGCGCCCTTATCTTCGGCGCACCTTACTTGGAACAACTAATGATGCTGAGCGCGATTCTTCTTCAGGCGACGCCTGAAGCAACGCAAACAATCGGCAGCCCGATTACGGCCTACTGGCCCGTGATGGTCTTTTTCGTCTTCGCCATTATCTTTCCGGTGTTGCCGATTGTGGTCGGGCGGTTTTTCCGGCCCTCGAAGTATCTTAAAGACAAGATGCGTCCCTACGAGTGCGGCATCGACCCCGAAACGGAAGCGCACGACCGCTTCACCGTGCGCTACTACATCGTCGCGATGCTCTTTTTAATCTTCGACGTGGAGACCATCTTCCTGCTGCCGTGGGCCATCATCTTTATGGGCGACGATTTTTCGTTCACCAAGTTTGCGCTCATCGAAATGTTCGTCTTCATCGGCATCCTCATCGTCGGCTACTACTACGCTTGGCGCAAAGGCGCACTGGAATGGGCATAAAAGCAGTGATGAGTGATAGGTGATAGGTGATAAGAGAAAACGTCTTTCTTTTACCTATCACCTATCACCTATCACCTGTCACTTATCACTTAATCATTATGGCTGAACACGAAGAAGGATTTGTCTTAACGACGGTTGATTCCATTTTTAATACTTTGCGGCGGACGATTGGCGCGAAGACAATGGATGTGGCTGCGCCCGTGGTCAACTGGGCGCGCAAGTCTGCGCTGTGGCCGATGACGTTCGGGTTGGCGTGCTGCGCCATCGAGATGATAGCGTGCGGCGCTGGGCGCTTTGATATTGACCGCTTCGGCGCGGGCGTCTTTCGCCCCTCTCCGAGGCAAAGCGATTTGATTATCATCGCTGGCACGGTGACGCTGAAGATGGGGCCTGTGGTGCGTCGCGTCTACGACCAGATGCCGGAGCCGAAATGGGTGATTGCGATGGGCGCGTGTGCCTCTACGGGCGGCCCCTTTGATTCCTATTCGACGATGCAGGGCGTTGACCGCACGATTCCCGTTGACGTTTACATACCGGGCTGCCCGCCGCGCCCCGAAGCCTTGCTCTACGGGCTGATGCGATTGCAGGACATCATCATGCGCGAAGCGCCGTCGGCCTACATTTTCGAGTCTGACGGCTCTGTGCGCCGCCGTCGTCAACTGGAAGGCGACGAACTGGAAGAAATCTCACCAACCGACAGGGAAGCGGTGGAAGTCATTACCGCCGCGCGCGGCTAGAGCGCCGCAACCTTATAACTGTTGCCAGCTTTAATCTCCGGCTTACATTGAATGTTGATGAGAAGGCTGCCTTAACTTTAGTAGTAGGGTCAGAGCGTGTTGCTGAGATTCATTGACACCGCTGGGCCGCGCGAGTAACATTCACTTATTCACTAGTGCTGGCGCATCCTTCAAATGCACTCAGCTTCACTTCACTTACTTCAAAGGAGAAGCTTATGTTCACATCTGAAGC
>CAZEZJ010000581.1:0-405 GCA_964516695.1 uncultured Blastocatellaceae bacterium | reverse complement strand
GACTTAGCCGTAAACTAGTCACGTTAGCCTTTCTCATATTATGCCTAACTGTACTAGCTTACAAACCTGATTCCAGTCTGGCTAACAGTTCAAAGCCTCAGCCGAAAGAGGCAATTTGTTGCTCGCTGTGCAACGGCGAGCCGACTGACCCCGGCGCTTGCCGCTACGGTTGCAACGCAGATTGTTAGCAGACTAAAGCCAAAGAAATAGAAGTATCATGCAGTAAGAGCGGCAGGCTGAAAATGTCCTGCCGCTTTTCTTCAGCCACACACTATGACCCCACTACCTTAAACGTTTAAGGCAGCCTTTTTACGTTGGTTCTTGAATTCATCAACGCTGACCCGAAAAAAAATATTTGGTGTGATGGAAGAAAAGTCGTAGCTCCTTCGTCTAATGGTTTGGGAA
>CAZEZJ010000580.1:0-2611 GCA_964516695.1 uncultured Blastocatellaceae bacterium | reverse complement strand
AGTTCAGCTTCCTGAACCTGTCCGACCAAGCCTTCACGACGACCCAGCAACCTGTCCCTGAACATTTTAACTTTTCTTTTATCCATCTTGTTTGTTCAACCCTCCGAGAACTGCGAATAAGAAAATGGAAGCATGAAGGCTCAAAGCATGACTCAGCATCAGCGCAAGCCGCGCTCTCATCCTTGCGGCCTCTCTTGCGTCATCCTTGCTTGTGATACGGCCATCCATGAATAATCGTATATGCCCTGTAAAGTTGTTCGACCAGCAGCACGCGCGCCATCTCATGCGTCAGCGTCAGGCGCGACAAAGACCAGCGCAAGTTTGCGCGCCGCCCGACTTCGCTCGAAACTCCGTTGTGACCTCCGATAATAAACGCGACCTCTTTCGTCCCCGCGTTCTGCCATTTTTCGACTTCGGCGGCGAGCGCGGTCGAACTCCACTCGCGCCCTTCGACATCCAGCAAAATCGTCGTGGCATCCTTGCGGAGCGCGCTTAAGATGCGCCTGCTCTCATCTTCGATGCCTTCTGCCGCCCCGTTCGCACGGCTGCTCTCCAACACCGTCACTTCGCAACGCACAAACCGCTCCAACCGCTGCGTAAACTCTTCAACGAGCGCCCGCATGTGCTCGTCCCTTGTCTTCCCGACCCAGATGAAACGCAAACGCATAAGAGCAAGCAGGCGAGACGGCTAGGGCGAATGATAAGAGCGTGGCTGTTCAAGCCAAGTGATTACTCTTTTATCCCTGAACCATCATCATCATTGCCGCCTTGCTTTTCATAGCGCGCGAGCTTTTCGTAAAGATTCTTGCGGCTGATGCCGAGCAAGCGTGCGGCCTCCGATTTGTTTCCCTTCGTGGTTTCCAGCGTCTCCTTTATATAGTCGGCTTCGAGTTGGGCCAGCGTGCGGCGGCTGGCGCGGAGTTTCCGTGCCATGGCTGCTGCCCTGACAACTTCCGGCAAGTCCGCAGGCTCAAGCCGCGACCCTTCAGCGACGATGACGGCGCGCTCGACGATGTTAGCCAACTCGCGCACGTTGCCCGGAAACTCGTAGGCTTCCAGCAGCGCGTAGCTCGCCGCAGCCATTTCGCGCGCGGGCCGTCCATGTTTCGCGGCGTAAGTTTTCAAAAAGCTCTGCGCCAGCTTCCTTATATCCTCGCGCCGCTCGCGCAACGGGGGCACGTGAATCTGCACGACGTTCAAACGATAAAAAAGGTCTTCACGAAAAGCGCGCCGCCGGACAGCGCTCTCCAAATCAACGTTGGTCAGCGCGATGAGGCGCGCGTCCACCTTCACGGTGCGCCGCCCGCCGAGGCGCTCAAACTCGCGCCGCTCAATCACGCGCAACAGTTTCGCCTGTGCGTCCACCGAAAGATGCGCGATTTCATCGAGCAGCAGCGTGCCCTTGTGTGCGGCTTCGAGGCGGCCCGGCTTAGCCTCGGTCGCGCCCGTGAAAGCGCCGCGCTCATAGCCGAAGAGTTCGGCTTCCAGCAATTCGCTCGGCAGCGCCGCGCAATCAATCTTCACGAAGGGCTGCGTCGCACGCCGGCTGCGGCTGTGAATAAAAAGCGAGAGCGCGTCTTTGCCCGCGCCGCTTTCACCCACCACCAGCACGTTAGCATCCGTCACGGCGACCCTTTCAGCGAGACGCACAGCCTCGCGCATCGCATCAGACAGGGCCACCAACTCAATCACGATTCGCTTCTCAAAGAACCGCTCCCGCCGCCGCCCGTCAACTCAGCCGGAAGCTGAACGCGCTTTGCATCGCGCCATAATCTTTCGAGGTCGTAAAATTTTCGGGCCTTGTCTTCAAAGACGTGCAGGATAAAATCGCCGTAATCCACCAGCACCCACTCCGCCGTGTTGTAGCCCTCGACGCGCGAAGCGCGCGTGCCCTGCTTCTTCAACTGCTCCACGGCTTCGTCGGCAATCGCCTGCACCTGCCGCGTGTTTGCGCCGCTGGTGATGATGAAGTAGTCTGTAAAATTAGCGACCTCGCGCAGGTCAAGCACGACGGGGTCGAGCGCCTTCTTGTCGCTGGCGGCGCGCAGGGCCGTGCACATCCGCTCGTCCAATTCATCCGCGCAGTTTGCCGCGGCGCTAGACGCCTCACGCGTTTTCCCGTCCGCTTGTTTAGCGCTCTGCTCGGGGTGCAATATCTGTTCCTTAATTGAAGTATTCTGATTCATGCTAATCTCAAAAGATAAAGTGAAAAAGATGGAGAGACGCTTGGGCGTCAAGGCGAAACTGAAATCATTGAAAAGTTAATTCCATCACTGCCTAATGCGCTGCCTCTCCGCTTAGTTCTTCCGATAAAGCTTGTATTTTTCGATGAAATCCGCCACGGGCGGCGGAAGCAAGGCAGCCGCTTCGCTCTCGCGCCCCTCGCGCACAAACTCGCGAATCGCGGTGGCCGAAACATCCATTACGACCGCATCGGTCACGTAAATCCTAGTGCCTTCGCTATTGTCAATCTCCCGCCTGACAGCATCGCTTTCCAACCCGCGCAGGCTGACGACCCGCTCACGAATCGCAGGCGTCACATGCTCCGCGCTCAATTCATACCCGGGCCGCGTCACCACCACATGATTAGTTAACTCAAGCACTCGCTCCC
>CAZEZJ010000579.1:0-2615 GCA_964516695.1 uncultured Blastocatellaceae bacterium | reverse complement strand
ACAGGTTCACCCGACTTCGATTCCGGGCGAAGACAAGCTGAGGCTGATGTCGGAATCCGCGCGCGGCGAAGGCGGGCGCGTCTGGGTTCCCCGCGCGAAGGGAGACGCTCGCTCGCCGTCTTCGATACCGGAGAAGGAGCGCTGGTATTTCCTGGAGGAGAAGTATCCGGCTTACGGCAACCTCGTGCCGCGCGACATCGCGACGCGCGAAATCTTCCAAGTCTGCTTGGATGGCATGGGCATCGGCGGCGAGAATCAAGTCTACTTAGACCTCTCTCACATCCCCGCCGAGACCTTAGACAAAAAGCTCGGCGCTATCCTGGAAATCTACGAGATGTTCGTCGGAGACGACCCGCGCCACGTCCCTATGCGCATCTTCCCCGGCGTGCATTATTCGATGGGCGGTTTGTGGGTTGATTTCGAGCAGCGCACCAACATTCCAGGCCTGCTTGCAGCAGGCGAGTGCGACTATTCGATTCACGGCGCTAATCGCTTGGGCGCAAACTCTCTCGTCAGTTGCGTCTTCGGCGGCTTCGTCGCCGCGCCCGCCGCCATCGAGTATGCGAAGAACGTCGAGCGCAACGGCGCTGACGGCGCGAAAATTTACGACCAAGAGTTAAAACGCCAGCAGGAGATTAACGACGCGCTGATTAAACAATCCGGCACGGAGAACCAGTACAAGCTCCACGAAGAGATGGGCAAGTGGATGACGGATAATGTGACGGTCGTGCGCTACAACGACAAGCTCCAGGAGACGGACAACAAGCTTCTGGAGTTGATGGAGCGCTATCAAAAAATCTCCATCAACGATTCAAACCTGTGGGCGACGATGGCCTTGCCGCACGCGCGTCACCTCAAGAACATGCTGGAACTGGCGCGCGTCATCACGCTCGGCGCACTGAATCGCAACGAATCGCGCGGCGCACACTACAAGCCGGACTTTCCCAATCGCGACGATGAGAATTTTCTCAAGACGACGATTGCGGAGTATTCCGGCGAAGGCCCCGTGCTCTCCTATGAAGCCGTTGACATTTCGCTCATCAAACCGCGCAAGCGCGACTACAGCAAAGGCAAGCAGGACACAGCGAAGGCCGCCGTTGCCAGTTCGTCCGCTTCAACCTTGCCGCCGAAGAAGGACGGCGCGGAGCAAGTGCCCGTTGACGGATGGGAGCAGAAGCCCAAAGATTTGACCGGCCCGGCCGTTTGGAATCAGAACAAAGAGGAGGTCCGCGACGTGAATCACGGCGAGGCCGAGACGCGTCGTGAGCAGGGCAAGTCAATGGAAGACGCGGGCGGCAAAAGCGATAAGCTGTAAGCGAGTGAGGTAGTGCTGATGTCAACTCAGCCGCAAACATACTTGACGCCGGAAGAGTATCTGGCCATTGAGCGCCAGACAGACTACAAGAGCGAGTACGTTGACGGCGTGACGTACGCCATGTCGGGCGCGAGTTTTAAGCACAACGTCATCGTCGCCAACGTCGTTTCGGAACTCGTGCAACAACTCAAA
The DNA here is from genome assembly GCA_964516695.1 of uncultured Blastocatellaceae bacterium. Classification (GTDB taxonomy): domain Bacteria; phylum Acidobacteriota; class Blastocatellia; order Pyrinomonadales; family Pyrinomonadaceae; genus DASVTR01. Next base: position 1,108 of record CAZEZJ010000579.1, on the reverse strand, counting down.
GGCCGTCCCTGTCGTGCTTTGCCGAGTGACATCAAAGTGCGGATGCCGGATTCGCGGAAGTTCTTTTACCCTGACGTGTCTGTCGTCTGCGGGGAGCCGCAATTTCACGACGAGCGGGCGGATGTTATTCTCAATCCGACGCTGATTGTCGAAGTTCTTTCGGAGAGCACTGCTGCCTTCGATAGGGGCGAGAAGTTTCAGGCTTATCAACAGATGGGCACGTTGCAGGAGTATCTGCTGATTTCGCAGGATAAGATTTTAGTTGAGCAATATGTGCGGCAGGCACGCGAGAAGTGGACTTACATGGGCGTGGTCGGACTCGACAGCGCTCTCGCGCTGCCATCCGTTGAATGCACGCTTTCACTGGGAGCGGTTTACGATAAGACCGATTAATTATGAGCGCACAGACACATTCCAATGGTGATGCACGGAGCAGCAGCGCATCGTCGCAGACGGTGGTGATACGCATTCGGCGGCGTGAGAATCCTGACTCGAAGCCGTACTGGGAAGAGTTTGAGTTGCCCTATCGTCCGAACTTGAACATCATCTCGTGCTTGATGGAGATTCAAAAAAATCCTGTCACGCGCGAGGGCCGTCAGACCACGCCGCCCGTCTGGAATATGAACTGCCTCGAACAAGTCTGCGGCATCTGCACGATGGTGATTAACGGGCGCGTGCGTCAATCCTGCTCCGCTTTGGTTGACCAGTTGGACCAGCCCATCACATTGGAGCCGATGTCAAAGTTTCCGAACGTGCGCGACCTCATCGTTGACCGCCAGCAGATGTTCGACCACCTCAAGCGCGTCCACGCGTGGATTGAGATTGACGGCTCCTACGACCTCGGCCCCGGCCCCAAGATGGCGCAAGAGGACGTGGCGGAACGTTACGCTTACTCGCGTTGCATGACCTGCGGCTGCTGCCTCGAAGCCTGCCCGCAATACGACGGCGACAACTACATCGGCCCGCAAGCCATCGCCCAGGTGCGTCTCTTCAACATGCACCCGACGGGCAAAATCACACGCGACGAACGCCTCGAAGCCATCATGGGCGACGACGGCATCACCAACTGCGGCAACGCGCAGAACTGCGTCCGCGTCTGCCCCATGTC
>CAZEZJ010000578.1:0-2623 GCA_964516695.1 uncultured Blastocatellaceae bacterium | reverse complement strand
GCTGGTGCGCACGAGCAAGTCAAGCTCAGGGAGACCTGTTGTATAAAGCTCGCGCTCGATTCTTTCTTCGGTCAAATCGGCGGGCGCTTTCCCTTCTGCGAGCAGTTGCGCAAGGGCGCGGCGGCAGGCGTCAACTATCTCGGCGCGACCGCCGTAGTTGAGAGCGATGCTCAAGACCATTCCAGTATTTTGTGCGGTGCGCTCGGCGGCGCGCTCAATCTCACGCTGCACGTTTGGAGCGAGCGCTGCGGTGCGCCCGATGGCTTGAAAGCGAATGTTCTGCTTGTGGATTTCTTCGAGTTCGAGGCGCAGGTAGCGCCGTAGCATTCGCATCAGCGCGTCAACTTCAAAACGCGGGCGCTTCCAATTTTCGGTCGAAAAGGCGTAGAGCGTGAGAGCGCCGAGGCCGAGGCGCGCGCCCGTGTCAACGGCTGCGCGCACAGCTTCGACTCCGGCGCGATGACCGGCGATGCGCGGCTGGCTGCGCTGCGCCGCCCAACGCCCATTGCCGTCCATAATAATCGCGACGTGGCGCGGCAGGCGTTCCCAATTGATGCCCGCCAGCAGCATCTCGTCGCGTGTGCCCTGCTGCACAATTTGAGCGAAGTCTGAAAGCATTAACGAAAAAAGTATTGATTCATGTAGTCATTTATCCATTGATTCATTGCTCCATTGACCAAATGAAAAAATGACTACATGAATCAATGAATCAATTTCTTTGTCGGTGCTCATTCTTACTGCTTGCGTGTCGCATGTCAATCATAGTGCACGCGCAGGAGTGTGAGGCCGTGCGCGGGAGCGGTTGCGATTAAGAGCGGTCGCTCGCCGCTCTCGATGGCGCGAGCGATTGTCTGAAGGTCTAGGCTGCCGCGCCCGGCGGCCAGCAGCGCGCCCGCAATACTGCGCACCATGTAACGCAGGAAGCCGTTGGCGCTCGCCCTTATCTCAATCAACGTCGCGCACGCGCGTTCGTCAACGCGCTCGACCACAGAGAGTTCCGTGATTGTGCGGACGCGCGATTGCGCCTCGGTTTGCGCGGCGGAGAAAGCTGTCCAATCGTGCTCACCGAGAAATAACTCTGCGGCTTCTCTCATGCGCTCGCAATTCAAGGGGCGGGCCTCTTGATAAGCGTATCGCACCCAGAAGGGCGAGATGACGGGCGCGTTGACGATTCTGTAGAGGTAGGTTTTCCCGCGCGCCGAAAAGCGAGCATGAAAATCATCCTCAACCGCTTCGGCTCTTGTGACGCGAAGGTCCGGCGGCAGATTGCCGTTGATGGCGGCGCGCAGTTTGTCCGCTTCTATCTCGCGCCCTAGTTGCACGCTCGCCACCTGCCCTTCCGCGTGCACGCCGGCATCCGTCCGCCCAGAGCCATGCACCACTACCTCGCGCCCGTCCAGCAAAGACAACACGCGCGTCAACTCGCCCTGCACGGTGCGCCGCGCGGCCTGCATCTGCCAGCCGTGAAAATCCGTCCCGTCATACTGAAGCGTCAAACGATAGTTCATAAAAACAGTGATGAGTGATGAGTGATGGGTGATGAGTTAAAAGAAAAACGCTCGCCACTTGCTTTTACTCATCACTCATCACTCATCACTCATCGCTCATCACTTCTTCCTGCTTCCGGGCTTGATGGCCTGCTCGCCGCGGGCGCAGAGCGGGCAAGCGCCGGGGGCGAGGGCGGGAACGTCGAGGGTGGCGAGGGCGACGCGCGGGACGCCGACATCCGCGCGGCCCGATGAACGGTCGATGATTGAGGCTGCGCCGATGACGCGTGCGCCCGCGCTTCGGAGCGCTTCGATGGTCTCACGCGTCGAGCCGCCGGTGGTAATCACGTCTTCGACGACCAGCACGCTCTCGCCCGGGCGCACGGTAAAGCCTCGCCTGAGCGTCATTAGTCCTGCCGCGTCGCGTTCCGTCCAGATGAATCTCGCGCCAAGCGCTCGCGCCGCTTCGTAGCCGATGATGAGACCGCCGATGGCGGGCGCGGCGACCGTTTCGATTGACGCTCCTTGATAATGCAAGGCCAGGGCGCGGGCAAACGATTCCGCTTCGGGCGGATGCTGTAGAACGAGCGCGCATTGCAGGTAGACAAAGCTATGCAGGCCGCTCGACAAGATGAAATGGCCTTCGAGCAGCGCGCCCGTTCGTTTGAATCTGCTGATGACTTCTTCAGGTTGCAAAAGGCTCTCTCCTTACACTTTATTCCGCGGCGCAAGCAAGCTACAATGCGCAAGTGATGATGACGGCTCCTCGCAATTTGGTCTCCGATTCTCCGCTGGTCCAAGAGGCTATCGACCTGCTGCGCGTGTGCGGGGGACGCGCTCCCGCCGCGGACATCGCGGACATCGTGTTGAAGCTGCCCGACCTCGAAGCCGAACTGGCCGCGCTGCTCGTTTCAGACCTTATTCGCGACGACCATCGCCTGCGCTTGGCAAACGATGCGATTGTCGAGTTGAACTGCGAAGACGTGGAAACGCGCGTGCTGCATGAAACGGATTTCGTCGTCGTTGACGTGGAGACGACAGGGGCGAAGACGCCGCCGGGCCGCATCACGGAGATTGGCGCTTACCGCATCAGCCGGGGACGTATCGTGGCTGAGTTTCAAACGCTGGTCAACCCG
>CAZEZJ010000577.1:0-2623 GCA_964516695.1 uncultured Blastocatellaceae bacterium | reverse complement strand
AGACCTGGTCCAAGTCGGCGACAGCCGCGCCTACATTATTCGCGGCGATTCCATCAAGCTGGCAACGAAAGACCAATCCCTCGTCCAGCAGCTTGTCGATGTCGGGCAAATCAGCGAGGCCGAAGCCGAGACACACATGTTTCGCAACGTCATCCTGCAAGCTCTCGGCGCACAGAGCGAACTCACGCCCGTCACGGGCCGCCTTCGTATCAAGCGCGGCGACATCCTGCTGATGTGCAGCGACGGGCTTTCAGGTAAGCTGCGCGCGGAGGATATGCGGCGCCTCGTGCTTGAGGCGAAGGGCGATTTGGCCGCCGCCTGCACGGCGCTGGTCGAAGAAGCCAACAATCGCGGCGGTGAAGACAACATCACGGTCGTGCTGGCCCGCTTCAGCGGCGACGACCTCAAGGAACCGACGACCGAGAAAATCACCATCGAATTGCCGCCGCTCGAAGAAGACACAACCCTCAACGATACGGAGCCGCCGACGGAAAAACCCGACCGAGACAGTTAAGCTCAAACAGCCCGCTTTGCCTCCGACCGCGATGCTTGTCAAACTCGTACAGGCTGGCTTTCGGCTCCCGCGCTGCCTTCCCTGCATCTTGCTTTTAGTCGCTGCTGAAAATTTCCGCTTGCACGTGATTCGTTTCTTTTCGAGTTTCCGCGTTAGTACATATAAGGATTTATTCGAAACGTTTTTAATAATTGACAAGGGTGAGAATGACGGCGCTCTCCGAGAGAGATAATTTATTGACATCCGGCGCTGGCCTCAGTAACATCCGCGCTCGTATTCTCAGAAGCGTCGGCTCAAACCGGATTGCCATGCTAGAGCAGCGTGGCCCTCGCAGATGAAAGCTGTTCTGAACTTACCGTGCTTTCATGGACTCGCGCATTTCCGGTGACGATGTTTCTTCGCTCCGGCAATCAGTCAGCCGTTCTCCGATTCACAGGGCTTTTGCTTGCGGAAAGACGACCGTTAGCGGTGCGAATCAGTTTGTGTTTGAGACCATACGAGTTTCGCCCCCGCGCGTTGAGGCTAGGGCGCTGCGGCGCAAAAATCAGGCGCGGCGGGGGTCAATGATTAATGTGCTTTCAAGGAAGTTTTCTCAGAGGCTCAATCCCCGACCTCTGGCCTACCGCGCGCTGGCGCTGCTTGGCCTGACGAGCAGCCACTTCGGCGTCGCACCTAAAATCATGAGGAGGAATTCCCTACTATGTTACGAAGAATCTCGAAAACGAAGTTTGTAGTCTTCGCTGCCTGCTTGCTGGCGGTCGCGGCACTAGCTCTTTCCGCCACCACGCGCCCCGCGTCTGCCGACGATTTGACGGGCCGCGAACTCTTAAGCGTCACCCGCGTGGCACAGGGCGGCACGGAATACGCGGGCTTGCAATACGTCACGGCTCGCAGCCAAGGGTTCGTCAACGCCGTGGCCTTTGCCGCGACGGGCGCAACGGCCCTCGCGGGCGCGGTCGAAGTCAAAGTTAATATCACAGACTATCAAGACCGCGACCAGCGCCGTCGTCTCGACATCAGCCCGACGGGCGGCATGATTATCGGCCCCACCTTTCTGGTCTATAACGGCACGATGGGCGGCGGCATGATTGCGGGCAACGAAGTGCGCGTCTCGGAAGTCGCGGCCTCGCGCCAGTGGGCGTACATGGGTTTTGCCACCTTGAACCGCGCCATTGACGGCTCGCTCACCACCGTGCGCCAGCCCGACCAGGGCGGCAACTACGTGGTCGAAGTCAAATTCAGCCCGCAGGACACCGTTCGCTACCACATCAGCAAGAACAATTTCCTGATTAACCGGGTCGTCACGCGCTACAACAGCACGGTGATGGTCGAAGAAGACCGCTCGGATTATCGCCGCGTCAGTTGCATGATGCTGCCCTTCCGCATCATCACGAAGCTGCGCGGCCAGCGTCTCGCAGACCTGACCATTGACAACTACGACCTTCAAACGGTCGTGCCCGCCGCTCGCTTTACCATGACGGCCACACCGACCGAATAACCGTCTGTCTCCACAAGGGACAACACCCAAAGATAACGACGCGGCTCATCTGCTTGGGCCGCGTCGTTATTTTTTTTCAGGCGGCGCGAAGCCGTTGTAAATTCTGATTGACACCAGCCGCAAATTGAATATGATACCTTGCATCCAGGGCGTTGCCGCCGTGTTTCGAGGGCATTGCGGCACAAGAGGCTGAAGGTCTCCGCCCCCTCATAATCTCCCAAAATTGATTATGAGAGGAAAGGGCTGGTGGGGTGAGGACACCAGCCCTTTCGCTTCTTCTCTTTACCTACTTCGCCCTAAGGAGTTTCAATGAGGTTCAGGAAATCTTTGGCGGCCTGTTTTCTGGCCCTGCTGGTCGCGGGCAGCAGTTGGGCCAATCAGCAGGGGCGTGAGGTTGCCGCCATCAAGACGGCGCAGGGTCTACTGCTGGTTTGGACTCAACCGGACAACAACTTTACGCTTGAGATAGCGGGCCAGGAAATAACTCCGAACAATTCTACGGCCAATGTCTTTTTTACAGTTGACGGCATTATCCTACAAGTGCAGGCGGCGGCCATCAGCGAATTTATCAAGGAGAACGATAAAGCGAACCGGAACGCTCAATCCATTCT
>CAZEZJ010000576.1:0-2626 GCA_964516695.1 uncultured Blastocatellaceae bacterium | reverse complement strand
AGATGATGCACGGCGCGTTCTTCTTGCCCTGCTCGAAGAGGTCGCGGACGCGCGATGCGCCGACGCCGACGAACATTTCCACGAAGTCGGAACCCGAAATAGAGAAGAACGGAACGTTGGCTTCGCCGGCGATGGCGCGCGCCAGCAGGGTCTTACCCGTTCCGGGCGGTCCCATCATCAGCACGCCCTTCGGAATACGCCCGCCGAGTTTTTGGAATTTTTGCGGCTCTTTGAGGAATTCGATAATCTCCTGCAACTCCTCTTTGGCCTCTTCGACGCCCGCCACGTCCTTAAACGTGACGCGCTTCTGCTGGTTGTTCAGCAGCTTCGCCCGCGACTTGCCAAACGAGAGAGCCTTGTTGCCGCCGGACTGCATCTGCCGCAGCATGAAAATCCAGATGCCGACGATAAACAGAATCGGCGCCCAACTGAGCAGCGCGGCCCAAATCATGCTATTGCTGCCGGGGTCTTCCTCAACCTTGTCCACCTTCGGTTTGCCGTCCACGTTTTCGGTGGCGCGCTTCATCAGTTCGGCTTTGCGAAATTCGTTCGCCAGCGGCGTGCGAAATTCGTTGCCGTTGCGGTCGGTGGCGACCGCTTCCTGCTGTTTGAAGGTGAGCTGGCGCAACTCGCGACTGTCAATCTTGGATTCCAGCGCCGCCTGGTCAAGCTGCTGCGCGCTTTTGCCCTGCGGATTGGCGAAAAAGCGATAGAGCAAGAGCGCCCCGACCAGAATGAACAACCAGAAAATTATTTGTCTTGCCGTAGAACTCAAAATGTTTCCCTGCCTCCGATGCCCATCATAACTCAAAACAGCGACCAGTGACGAGTGAACCGTACCGATGGGCTTTGTCTGCGGTCACTTATCGTGTTTAGTAGGATGCTTCAGCCCCCGCTCGCGTTGTGCTTTTGCGGGCGGTGCGCGCGCCCACCTGCGCACAGAGCGCATCCTGAAAAACAAGCTCACCCGTCATTCGTCTTCTCCGGCTGGCCGGGCGAAAGTAGCCAGAAAGGGGAGTTCGCGGTAGCGCTCCTGAAAGCCGAGGCCGTAGCCGAAGACGTAAGGCTCGTGCGTCTCAAAGCCGCGATAGTCAGGCTCAAGCTGGACGCGGCGGCGGTCGGGCTTATCCACGAGCACGCAGAGCTTGACGCTGGCTGCGCCGAGCGCCCCCAGTTGTTTGAGCAGATATTCCTGTGTGACTCCGGTGTCGAGCACGCCTTCGACGAGAAGTACGTCGCGGCGCGCGAGGTCGGTTTGCGTGCTGAAGGAAATATCCTGTAGGCCGCCAAGCGATTGATGGTCGTAGCGAAGGAAAACCGTGCGGGGCGAAAGGCTCAGGTTGCGCAGCAAATCGGCCAGAAAGACGAAGCTGTCTTCGAGAACGCAGAGGATGGTTAATTCGCGTCCCTCGTAAGCTCCGGCAATCTCGGCGGCGAGCGCTTTGACACGCTCGCTAATCTCGGCTGCGCTCTTGACTTCTACAATCTGGTCGGCCATTTCGTCCTTTGTGCCTCTCCATGAAGGGCAGCCAACAAATCGAAAACCGCACGCGAAGAGTCGCGGCGGCGCTACACATCGATTGTAGACAGGGGCGCAGCCTTTTTCAACTTAATAATCTGCCTCCGGTGCAGGCCGTGCGCAATTTCGGTTGAGCAAGTCGAGAGGTTTTAATTAACTATAGCGGTGAAATTTAACTAACAACTGTTTAAGAGTTTCGGGAAAGCTCTCGACGCTCACGCCTTTGGGAGGTGAAGTCTGAGCAACCAGCGTTTGCGCGAGACGGTTGCGCCGCCGGGCAGTTCGATGGTGCGGCCGCCGCGCTCGCCATCCAGCAGGCCCTCTACGGCGAGCAGGTGCGTCATCTCCAGGCGGCGCAGGTCGCCGCGCGCAGCCGCTATCCACTGCCTCAGCGCGCGGCGGCGCAAGGCTCTCGGGGCGGGGCCAAGGATACTGACGCGAAGCGGCGGCGGCTGTTCGTTATCCGGCGTGTGGACTGTGGCTTCAGCGAGCAGCAGCGAGGCAGCGGCGTTGAGGGTGGCGGAGTCTTCGCTGAGCAGTTCGGCTGTGCGTGCGAGGGCTTCGATGGCGCGCGGGTTGAAGGCGCGCTCCAGCAGCGGAAGCAAAAGCTTTCGCACGCGCACGCGCGCAAACGTCTCATCGTAGTTCATCTCATCAACTCTGAATTCGACCTCTCGCTCGCGGCAATACCCTTCTGTCCGCGAGCGCTTGGCCCAACTCAAAAGGGGACGAATCAAGAGCACTTGGCCCCCGGCTTCGAGCGTGCGGATGGGGCGGATGCCGCCGAGTCCGTCAGCGCCGCTGCCGCGCATTAGTCTGAGCAGCACGGTTTCGGCTTGGTCGTCCATCGTGTGTGCTGTCAGGACGGCGCGTGCGCCTTTGGAGAGCGCGGCGGCGGCTAGAAATTCATAACGCGCGCGCCGCCCCGCCTGTTCAAGATTGCCAACGGCGGCTTGCTGCTTGAGCGCGACGCGGCCCTGCCGTATTTCATAACCGAGTTGGCGTGCGAGTTCGGCCACCCACACGGCATCCGCCTCTCCGGCCTCGCCGCGCAGCCCGTGGTCCAGATGCGCGACGATTAACTGTAGGCCCAAGCGTCCACACTTG
>CAZEZJ010000575.1:0-2673 GCA_964516695.1 uncultured Blastocatellaceae bacterium | reverse complement strand
TAAGCGGTGGCTAAAGACGTGAAGGAGATGACCGAGGAGGAAATTCGTGAGCGTATTATTCGTCTCGGTTTTGACGGAGACGCGCGGCGGCTGGAAGAGTTTTGTGCAGAGTGTCGTGCAGGGTTGCCTCAGGGGACGGGCGTTGTGCTCAGAGGCAGCGTGATAACGGCTGAACGCTGGGAAGACGGCGCGCCCTTTGATGCCGACGGCAAAGGAACAAGCGATTTGGATGTCACGCTCGTCGGAGACAAGGTTATGGAATACTGGAAGGAAGACGGCTTCTACATTCCCGTGCTGCACACCAAACCGCTCGGCGATAAAGACCCGGACATTGCGCCCGCTTTGAATTCGTTGCGCTTGAAGTTGCAGCGGATGGCGGGGCGGCCAGTTAATTTTCAGGCCACGTCAAACTTTATCTTGTTCGCGCGCGATGTCATCTTCGACCAGCCGTATTTCACCTTAATCGAAGCTGAGGCCGAGGCCGATTCGTGAACCTCAAGCTATTGAGCTACAACATTCGCTTCGGCGGGCGCAAACGAGAAACACGCTTGAGCGAGGTGATTCGAGCGGTTGCTCCAGACCTGGTGGTCTTTCAAGAGGGAACTGACCCGGCTGTTATTGAGGGACTAGCGAGAGCCACGGATTTTCCACACTGGGCTGCTAAGGACGACCACTCCATCGCTTATATCAGCCGCTTGGAGATTGCCCGCCACGAATGGCATTATCCAGAGGGAGCAAGGCATTCCTTTCTGGAAATCCAACTAGCCGGAAGCGAGTCGCGCATCTTCGGGTTGCACTTGAGCGCACGCTTTTCCAAGTGGAGCGAGCGGCAACGGGCGCGCGAGATACAAGCGCTGCTCAAAGGCATCGAGCGCCATCAGGAAGGCTTTCATGTTCTGGTCGGAGACTTCAATACACTAGCGCCAGGAGAATTGCTCGATGTCCGGCGGATGCCCTACTGGATTCGCGCTCTCGTTTGGCTCAGCGGGCGCGACATCCAGCGAGAAACCATCCGCATCATGCTTGATGCCGGTTACGTTGACGGCTATCGTTCGCTCTATCCTGATGTGAAGGGCTACACCTTTCCCACTTGGGACCCGCATCTGCGGCTCGACTACATCTTTGTGCCCGGTCGTTTCACCAATCGTCTCAAGGATTGCCAAGTCATCAAAGACCTGGCGGACGCGGCTCAGGCTTCAGACCATTTCCCGCTGCTGGCGCATCTCGACATCAGTTAAAATTCAGAAAACTTAAAAGCGGATGAAGGCGGATGTGGCTCGCTGAAAAGACAAGTGATATTTACGACGCGGCGCTGGCGCTCGTTTACCCGCAGCCGTGTGCGGTCTGCGGCTTGAACGTGGAGGCGCGAGCCGACGGCATCGCGTGCGCCGCTTGCTGGGCCGCGACGCGCCTCTTCTCGGAAGATGATACGTTCTGCTGGAAGTGTGGCGCTTTGGCGGCGGGTCGCGTCGCGGAAGAACACAGAAGGGAAGTGCGCTGCCGTCGTTGCGATGATGAAAGCTTTACCGCGGCGCGGGCTTGCGGCGCATACGAGGGAGCTTTGCGCGCCTCCGTGCTGGCATTGAAACACGAGCCAAACGTTCCGCTGCGTCTCGCCAGATTGCTGCTTGAGACGCAGAGCCGCGAGCCGCTCAGCAACGCGACGCTGATTATTCCGCTTCCGCTTCATCCTGAGCGCCAGCGCGAGCGCGGCTTCAATCAAACTGCTGCGCTCGCGCGCACCATTGCGCGCTCGACAAAGCTGCCGTTAGACGAATGGAGCCTTGTGCGTCATGTGCATACTGAACAACATCGCACCGGAATGGATGCTCTCGCCCGGCGCAAAACGGTGGCGGGAGCTTTTCGGGTTGAGCGCCCGCGCCTCGTCGCAGGAGAGCGCATCCTGCTCGTTGATGATGTCTTCACGACGGGCGCAACCGTTGCGGCCTGCGCTGGTGCGCTAAAAGAAGCCGGAGCGGCGGATGTGTTCGTGCTGACCGTCGCTCGACCGGTAAGATGGAGCCAGCGATGAGTCTCAAGAAAGACCATTGATTGGCATCTGGCGTCTGACCTTCAACCTCTGTATTATTGTCGCCATGAAAACACTTTACGCTCCGATTGAACCCTACGAAGTGGGACAGTTACAGGTCTCGTCAATTCATAGTCTTTATTACGAACAATGCGGCAATCCGCACGGGCAGCCCGTGGTCTTTCTGCATGGCGGGCCGGGCGGTGGCGTCGTGCCTCCCTATCGCCAGTATTTCGACCCCGAGGCCTATCGCATCGTTCTCTTCGACCAGCGCGGCTCAGGCCAAAGCCGCCCGCACGCGAATCTGGAAGAGAACACGACGTGGCATCTGGTCGCAGACATAGAGCAGTTGCGCGAGCATTTGGGGATTGAGAATTGGATGGTCTTCGGCGGCTCGTGGGGCAGCACGCTCGCTCTGGCCTACGCGCAGACGCACCCCGAGCGCGTTCGCTCGCTCATCCTGCGCGGCATATTCTTGTGCCGCCCGAAGGAGATTCAGTGGTTTTATCAAGAGGGCGCGAGCGCCATTTTTCCAGACGTGTGGGAACAATACCTGCGCGTGATTCCTGAGAATGAACGCGGCGATATGTTGAGCGCGTATCATCGTCGATTGACGAGCGACGACGAAGCCGTGCGCGTGGAAG
>CAZEZJ010000574.1:0-2686 GCA_964516695.1 uncultured Blastocatellaceae bacterium | reverse complement strand
CAGGTGGTTCTCCCTGATGTAGTCCCAGACGCGCTTGGTAATCTCCGTGCGCGGTAGCGGCTCGCTGCCCACAATCTCCGCCAGCGCTGCGTCCGGCTGCACAGGCTTCATAAACGCGCCGCCCTTCGCTTTGCCTCCGCCTTGCTGCGTCACTTTCCCTCCCGACTTGCTACTTTTCTTTGCATCCATAATCTCTCCCTTATTGTGACTGTGCGTAGCTGTGAACAATTGAGCGCAACTCACACACGGCTAACTCTCCAGCGGCAGGTCAACGATAAAACGCGTTCCCTTGCCGGGAGCGCTTTCGACCGCAATCGTGCCGCCGTGCTGCTCGACTATCTTCTTCGAGATGGCTAAGCCTAACCCCGTGCCCCGTTTCTTCGTCGTGAAAAACGGCTCGAAGATGCGTGCGCGCGTTGCTTCGTCCATGCCGTCGCGTGGAAGGGCCGCCGCCGTTGCCCAGATTGCCGCGCGTGCGTGGCATGTTGGCGCGCTCCGTTGTCAGCGTAATGGAAGAATTCTCGCGGCTCGCGTCCACAGCGTTTGCCAGCAAATTGACGAAGACTTGCCGCAGTTGGTCTTCGTCCCACTGGCCGCGCAAGGGCTGCTCACTAAAACGCTTGTCAACGCGCGTCTGCTTCTGTTGCAGCCGCTCGGTGATGAGTTCGAGACTGCCGTTGACGAGTTCGTGCAACTCGACCTCCTCGCGTTCCAAAGGCTTCTGCCTGGAAAACTGCGTTACGTCTACCACCAGTTTGTTCAGATGATGTATGCCGCGTTCCACCAGGTCAATCGTGCTCTGCGATTCATGGTCTTTCGCCGTGTCGCGCAGCATCGAGACGCCGAGGCGGATGCTGCCCAAAGGATTTTTAATCTCGTGCGCGACCTGCGCCGTCGCCTGTCCCATCGCCGCCAAGGATTCAGTCTTGCGCACGACCGCTTCGGCCTCGACCGCTTCCGTCACGTCAACTAAAGTCACAATCTGCCCCTGCTCGCCGTCAATCTGAAGCGGCGACGAATAAACGTCAAACGTCTTGTTCGCACAATCCGGCGAGTTGACATCGCACGTCCAGCGCCCGCGATAGCTGGCCGTGGTGACGCGCGAGGCCGTCGCCGCTTCCAGCATCTTCATCGCCTCATCCGAAGCGACACGCTCATGCACGCTGGTGCCCACCGCCGCCTGCGGAAAGATTTTGAGGAAGGCTGTATTGGCGCTGCGGATGCGGTCGTGCGCGTCAATGGCGGCCACGGCGCTGACCATTCCTTCCAGCGTTTGCGTGCTAAACTCACGCTCGCGCCGCGTCTCCTCCATGCTGCGGCGCACCTCGCGAAAGCGCCGCTGCACTTCGCGTATTGAACCGGCGGCCACCAGCAACCCTATCAACAGCGCGATGGCCCACAGCAAGCGCACCTTGCGCTTCGCCACCTGCTGTAGCTCGTCCGTCTGCCGCGTCACCAACGCCTGCTCCGGCCCCGTCGCGTCACGCAAAATACTATCGAGGCCCGCATCCACCTGCTTAAACTTGTCGAACCCTTGCTGCTGTTTGTAGACGTTGAGGTCGTCGGTCGTTGCCAGATACGAGACGAGTTCACGACGAAAGCCAGCGCCCCGCTCCGTCTGGGCCAACGCGAGATGGTCGAAGCGTTGCAACTTCTCGTTAACATCATTCCGCGCGTTGCGCAGACGCAGCGCCAGCGGCGGTTGCAGCGTGTTCTCCGGCTCCCCTATGCGCGCACGCGCTCGCGCTTCGTTATCAAGCTTCGTGATGGCTGTGCGCAGTTCCAGCAGCGTGTTCACTTTCGCCGCCTGCCTGCTCTGCAAATCGAAGATGCCCGTGCTGACATCCTCAAGCTCGCGCGCGCTTAAGTAGCCAAGCAAAAAGACGAGCACCAGCAGCAACGCGAACCCAATCAGAATCGGTCTCAAGCTCGGCGCCAGCTTGCGCAACGCGACCGCCGCCAGCGGCCCAGTTCCCTTCCGGCCCGGCCCGCCGCCACCACCACGCTCCTCATCAGCAGCCACAGTGATGCGACGGTAAACCACCTCACCGTCTTCCTGCGCCTGCGCTGCCGATTTTTCTTCAGTCATATGAAGAGTGATAAGTGATAGGTAATAGGTGATAGGAAAAAGAAAATAGGTGTTCTCTTATCACCTATCATCTATTACACATCACTTTTATTTAGCGTCCATCCAGTTGTCACCGATGCCTAGCTCGACTGTGAGCGGAACGTCCAGTTCGACGGCGTGCTCCATCTCCTGTTTGACAATCGCGGCGGCGCGCTCTGCTTCCGACGCGGGTGCTTCGATGAGCAGTTCGTCGTGCACCTGCATTATCATACGCGCCTTTAGCCCCTCGCGCTTCAAGGCTTCGTCAACGCGGAGCATCGCAATCTTCACGATGTCGCTGGCCGTTCCCTGAATCGGCATGTTGATGGCTTCGCGCTCGGCACGATTGCGGATGTTGCCGTTGCGGTCGTTGATGCCGGGAACGGGGCGGATGCGCCCGTAGATGGAACGCACGTAGCCGAGTTCACGCGCCTTGACGGGCACCTCCTCCATGAAACGGCGCACGCCCTTGTAGGTTTCGTAATAATCATCAATGACCTTCTTCGCCTCCTTGCGCGAGATGCCGACGCGCTGCGAGAGGCCGAACGGCTCGATGGCGTAGGCGATGGCGAAGTTGAC
>CAZEZJ010000573.1:0-2687 GCA_964516695.1 uncultured Blastocatellaceae bacterium | reverse complement strand
CACGGCAGGCGCTCTCGAATCCTTACACGGGCGTTTGCGCCATCTTCTCCGCGCGGCTCTTGAACGACCAAAGGCCGATGATTTTTGAAGACGGAGAACAGACGCGCGACTTCGTTCACGTCAGCGACATCGTGCAGGCAAATCTGCTGGCGCTCGAAACCGACGGGGCAAACTATCAGGCGGTGAATGTCGGCACAGGCCGCCCGACATCCATCAGCCAGGTCACGCGCCTGCTTTCCGAAGGACTAGGCAAGAATCTTGAGCCTGAAATCGTCGGCAAATATCGCGAGGGAGATATTCGCCACTGCGTCGCGGACATCAGCCGCGCCCGCCAACTGCTTGGCTACGAGCCGCGCGTGACGCTCGAACGCGGAATCCCCGAACTCCTGGAATGGGTACGCGAGCAGAAGCCGACGGACAAGGTGGAACGTGCGACCGCCGAATTAGAGACGCGCCAGCTTGTTCGTTAAGAGCTTGGGGCCTGTGTCCTTCGAATCAGCATGAGTGTGAATGCGACGAACGAGTAAATTCAGGCTGGCGGTGCTGGCGTTTGTGGCGCTGCTGCCGTCGTTTCTCAAGCGACCCTGCTATCGCCTCTTTTTCCGTTATCGTATCGGCAAGCGCGTCCGTATCGGGTTGAGCATTCTCGATGCGGGCGAGTGTGTGATTGAAGACGACGTGCGCATCGGCCATTTGAACGTTATTATCGGAGTCGGCAAATTGACAATTGGCGACCACGTGCGCATCGGTCATTTGAATATCCTGCGCGGCGGCGCGGAGATTAGGCTCGGTCGCTACGCGGAGATTATCCGCTTGAACGAAATCAACTCTATCCCTGAGCCTGATGTGGTCAATCCGGTTGAGCCGCGCTTTCTGCTCGGCGAAGGAAGTGTGGTGACGACGAGCCATAAGATAGATTTTACAGACCGTGTGGAGATTGGACGGCGCACCATTCTTGGCGGGCGCAATTCAAGCTTGTGGACGCATAACCGGCAGCGGACGCGGCCCATCGAAATCGGTTCGTTCACATACATCGGCTCGGAGATTCGCGTCGCCCCGGGCGGCTCGATTCCGTCGCGCTGCATCGTCGGCATCGGTGCCGTCATCACCGGTCGCTTAACCGGGGAAAGCCACCTCATCGGCGGCGTTCCGGCGAAACCGATTAAAGAATTGAGCGAGGAAGACAAGTTTCTCATCGAATATAAAACGCGCCCCGATTTGCCCGACGATTTTTGATGATTTTTGATGACTGTGGGCCATAAACGATAAGCAGTTCGAAATTCTTTTACTGCCTAATAGTCTGCTGCCCGCTGCCCGTAGTTTTATGAATAGCGTTCTAATTTTTTTGGCGGTTGTGATGTGTGCCTTGATAGCGGCGTTCGTGCCGACGTATGGCGCGCCCGCCGTCATTTTGGGTGTGGTGCTGGCCGCAGCCGTCGGGTTTGGCATTAGCCATATCAAGGAGGATGGGCCGTTTCTGTTGCGGGTCTTTATCGGCGGGCTGCTGGTGCGCGTGTTGGTGGGAACGCTGATTTTTGCTTTCAACCTTCAGGAATTTTTCGGTGGCGACGCCTTTACCTATAACTACTATGGCAACGCGCTCTTGAAGGTCTGGCAGGGCGAAAAGTTTTACATGATTTATGTCGAGCAGTTTGTCGGCACAAATACGAGCGGGGGCGGCGGTTGGGGAATGCTCTATTACGTCGCTGTCGTTTATCGCTTGCTCGGCCAGAACATGCTCGCCGTGCAGTTTGTCAATTCAATCGTCGGCGCTGCCACCGCGCCCGTCATCTATCTTTGCGCTCGCCACATCTTCAATAATGTACGCGCGGCGCGGCTGGCCGCTCTGTTCGTCGCCTTCTTCCCTTCGCTGGTCTTGTGGTCGGCGCAAGGATTGAAGGATGGGCCGATTGTGTTTCTGCTCTCGTTTGCGATGCTGGCGACGTTGAAGCTGGGAGAGAAACTGAGCTTGAAGTATGTGGTGCTGCTGGCGCTGACGCTCTTCTGCTTGCTCAGCTTGCGCTTCTATATTTTCTATATGGTGGTAGCTGCCATCGGCGGAGCTTTCGTCGTCGGGATGCGCGAGGCGACGGCGCGCAATTTCCTGCGCCAGTTCATCGTGGTCATCTTCCTCGGCCTTTCGCTGACCTACCTTGGTGTGACGCGTTATGCGGGCAGCCAGTTTGAAACTTACGCGAATTTGCAGGCTGTTCAACGCAGCCGCGCCGACCTCGCCACCTCCGCCAAGTCGGGCTTCGGAAAAGACGTTGACGTATCAACGACGGGCGGCGCTATCGCGGCCATCCCCGTCGGCTTTCTCTATCTCCTCTTCGCCCCGTTTCCGTGGCAACTGGCAAGCCTCAGACAGATGATAACGCTGCCGGAGATGCTTATGTGGTGGGCGTCGTTTCCGATGCTGGTGCTGGGATTCTGGTTCTCGATTAAGTTTCGCCTGCGACAGATTTCACCGATTCTGATTTTTACGACGATGCTAACGCTCGCCTACTCCGTCTTTCAAGGCAACGTCGGCACGGCCTATCGCCAGCGCGCGCAGATTCTAGTCTTCTATTTTATGTTTGTGGCGGTTGGCTTCGTCCTGATGAAAGAGAGAAGGGAAGACCGCAAGCGGCAGCGCGTGGCGGCCCGCCAGTCGCATCCCGTTTTCGCTCGTCGTTCTTCTCCAAACG
>CAZEZJ010000572.1:0-2696 GCA_964516695.1 uncultured Blastocatellaceae bacterium | reverse complement strand
AATTCGCATCACAGGCTCTCTCCGGTAGGAAAATGTTAGCTCAGAAAGCGTAGTCAAATCAAGTTGCAGCTACAGCGAGGCGGCCATCACCAGCGCGTCTTCAAGCGGTTGAGAGTAATAATTTGCGCGCCGTCCGACTATTTCAAATCCTTGCCGCCGGTAGAGAGCCTGTGCGGCAGCGTTGCCCGCCCGCACTTCTAAGAAAGCTTTCCGCGCTCCTCTCTGCTTTCCCCATTTGAGAACGGACGACAGCAAAGCGGCTCCGATACCGCGACGCCGATATTTATCGCGGACGGCGACGTTATTGATGTGCATCTCATCAGCCGCCAGGCGCGCGGCGACAAATCCGGCGACGCGCTCGCCCGTCCAAGCGGGGCCGCTGTTCACAGGACGCGCGACCAGCATGAGAGCGGCTTTTTCGTATAACAGTTCGGTGTGATAGCCTTCCCAGCCCCAACGGCTCAGTCCGCACGCCTCTTCAATCTCGACGACTTCCAGCAGGTCGTGCTCCGTCATCGGTTTCAAATCGAATCCGCTTGCTTGATAAGTGCCGAGAGATGTCATCGCTGCTGTGAATTTAACTCTGCGTCTGATGGTCGCACATAGATGGCTTTTAACTGCTCCGGCCCCGTTGTCTCATTTCTGAGGTAGCGCTGGTGGGCGAGAGCCGCGATGTTGCCTGCCAGCGCACCCGTGTGTGGCGCGATAATCCAAAATCCGTCTCTCTCATGGAGAGCTTCCGGGCGAATTGTTTTCTTATTCAGCAGGGAGAGGCCAGCGCGTTCGGCCCGTTCTTTGATGAGAAGTTCGTGCTGCTCTAAGCCTTCGCCTGCAAATTGGAGCCGGCTGATGTTAGCGACGCTCTCCAGCAAACTCTCCGCCGTTTGATGCACTGCTTCACCCAGAGGCGTCACTTCCCCATCTTCATCAACCGAAAGAAGCTGCGCATACATCTCGCCGCGCCCCGCTGGAATCATTGCCAGCGTGCGCTCTGAAGGGCCTGCGGCGTGTGCGACAGCAGAGAGTGTAGAAATACCGATGCACGAGCGAGAGAGGGTCGCGGCAAAGGATTTGACTGTCGCCAAACCGATGCGCAATCCGGTAAAGCTTCCCGGCCCGCTGGCGGCTGCGAATATCTCCACGTTAGGCAAGCTGGTCCCGGCTTCTTCCAAGACCTCTTCGACGCGCTGTAGCAAGTTTGCCGAGTGAGATACTTGCGCGTCGCCGCCGCGCAGGGCCAGCAGTTGCGAGCCGCGTGAAAGGGCGACGCTTCCCGCGCGCGTTGCGGTCTCAAGACTCAAGATTAATGGCGCTTCAGAATCGGTCACGAATAGGGTTTAACGGAAGCTAGCGATTAAGAGCGTGCGTCCGCTGTCTTCTCGGCCTCATATTTGACAGTCTGCGGCTGACCGCGCGATTATAGGCCGTGCTTTTCAGCAAATGCAATCAGGACTCTTTTTCAGGGCGTCGAGAAGCTTTGAAGGCTTTGTTTGCCCGCGTATAGTTTGCCAGAAGGCTTTCGAGTACTAGGGGGTTAAGTTTATCAGTAAACATATGGCCGGGCGGATTGGAATTCTGACGGGCGGCGGCGATTGCCCCGGTCTCAATGCGGTGATACGCGCGGTCGTGCGGCGTGCGCTGCGCGATGAAACGGAAGTGCTCGGAATCAAGAACGGTTGGCGCGGACTTGTCGAGGCGGATGTTGAACCGCTGAATCGCTATTCCGTGACAGGCATTCTTCCGCGCGGCGGCACTATCCTCGGCACTTCGCGCTTCAATCCCGTGGGAGACGCGCCGAGCCTGCAAGCGCTGGAACACAACTGGAAGAAGTTTGGGCTGACAGGGCTGGTCGTCGTCGGCGGAGACGGCACACTCTCGGCTGCGCTGGATATGTGGCGGCAGCATCAATATCCAATCGTCGGTATTCCGAAGACCATTGATAATGACATCAGCGGGACAGACTTTACTTTCGGCTTTGACACAGCCGTCGGCGTGGTCACGGATGCCATTGACCGTCTACACTCAACCGCGGAGTCGCACCATCGCGTGATGGTGGTTGAAGTAATGGGCCGTCACACGGGTTGGATTGCGGCGTATGGCGGAATCGCAGGCGGCGCAGATGTTGTTCTCGTTCCCGAACATCCTTTCAGACTCTCGCGCGTCTGCGAGTTGCTCCGGCACAGAGAAGAACAAGGGCGCGCGTTTTCAATTGTCGTCGTCGCGGAAGATGCGCACCCGCATCCTGATGAGAACTTTCTAGCCCCCGGCGCGGGACAGGATATTTACAGGCACGACCGGCTCGGCGGCATCGGAACCGTTCTCGCGCAAGAGATTGAAAGATGCACCGGCATTGAGACGCGCGATACGAAGTTGGGCTATGTGCAGCGCGGAGGCTCCCCGACGCCGTTTGATAGAGTGCTGGCGACGCGCTTCGGCGTCAAGGCGTATGAAATGGTGTTGGCAGAGGAATGGGGGAAAATGACGGGGCTGCGCGGCAGCAGCATTGTCAGCGTTCCGCTCGAAGAGGCCGTCGGGTCGCTACACCGTCTGGATGAAGAAATCTATCGCGTTGCGGAAGTTTTTTTCGGCTAAGACTCTGAAACAAAATCGGGCTTTCTCATCAACGTAATTCCCCATTTTTATTTTGAAAGCGGATAATTTCACTTCGGGACGTTATCGGACGCGACCACATGAAG
>CAZEZJ010000571.1:0-2703 GCA_964516695.1 uncultured Blastocatellaceae bacterium | reverse complement strand
CGGGCAAAGGAGCCTTCGAGCCAAGCGGCTTTTCGACAGTTCTCAAAAATCCATCTTCGAGAGGACGTTTTCAGGCGTCTCCCGCTGTCACAAAACGGGGAGAGACATGTAAAGAAAAACACCAATCGCTCCCAACTTCCGCGAAAAAGGCGCGCGGCGTGCGCGCACCACCTCAGAGCGGCGCGCTTCTCAATCCGGCACGAAGCCCGGCAGCACGGGCGCGACTTCCGCTGCCAGCGCAGCCGCATTATCGAGCGCCGCCTGTTCGTTTGCGCCGACGGGCAGCATGATTCTCACCATCGCGCCATCGCTGCGGCGGCGCTTAACGCTGTCGATGACCGTATAAATCTTGCCCCAGTATTCGCTCGCCACCTTGCGCCCGCGCCCCTGATACCAATAGACGAGCAGTTGACGCTCGCCGCCGTTCTCGATGATGTAGCGGTTGGCCTCAAAGGAGGGCGCGCCATTGGCGGGTTTGATTTCGATGGTGGCGGCGTCGTTCATCGTCCAGCCCGCGCCGGGCAGACAGTTAAGCGGGCTATGGTAGGTTGCGCCGTTGCGCTGTGTGGCGTAGTAGCCGACATAAAAGGAGGCGGAGCGCCCGTCCGGCGCGGTGTAATTACGCGACAGGTAATCGTCGGCTCGGAGCACTTGCTCCGTCTCTTTATCGAAGCGCGTGTCCGCGCCCGCCTGCCGCCACTGCCCGACCTGCGCCGGAAACTCTTTTAACTCGCGCCGCTCGACGCGCGCTTCGCCCGCACGCTCCCAGACGTTGATGACGATGCCGCTCAACAGCAGCACGCCGAGCAGCACGCCGAACCGCCAAGACTTTTTCGCTTGAGGACTCATCGGCTTTTTAGTCAACTCCTTTCGCCGTTATCACGCCCACGGTGGCCGGAGCAACAGGCGCGCTGTTAGCTTTCGCCAGCGCCTCTTCCTTCTCCGCTTTGATTTCCGGCGCTAGCTCCAGGCCCGGCTTATTTCCCTTACCCTTGCCGCCGCGCGCCCCGATGCGGTCGAGCAGCCAGCCGACGGCAAACAGCAGCAGAAACGCGACGACGTAGACGACCCAGCCGGAAAAGGAATGGAAGAAGCCGTCGGCCACTGCCGTGCCGTAGTAGCGCGAGAGGATGCCTGTACCGCTGACGCGCAGCGAGTTGGTCAAGATAGCAATCGGGATAGCCGAGGCGATTAGAATAAACGAGCGCCAGAAGGGGTAATGCTTCAAGGGCGAGAGCAAGCCGCCGCCTTTGCCGTCTCCGTCATCCTTGCGCCGCGGATGCGTGAAATAGGCGAAGACGACCGCCAGCGTCAGCAACGTCATCAGCGAGCGGATGCCGCTGCACGCCTCCACGACTTCGAGCTTTTTCGTCTCGACAGAATTCAAAGGCATCAACTCGATGACGTTGCCCTGCCTGTGAACGGGAATATCGAAGAGGCGCATTGACCAGACGGCGATGCGTGAGGCGAAGAGTTGGAGCGGAAACGCGACCTTGTTGAAGATAATGGCCGGAATGGGAATCGCCAGCACGAGCAGCCCGAGCGGCACGAGCACGCGCCCGAGCAACGGCAAGCCCCAGAAGTAAATCACGATGCCCGCCAGCATCAGGACGAGCGACATGCGCTGCATGTACAGCTCAGCCCCGGCGGTTCCGGCCCACAAGGCCAGCACGGCGAGGCCGACGCACAATCCGCCCAACACCAGCGACGGGCGCACGCGAACGCGGCCCAACCGCTCGCGCTCAGTCCACAGGATGTAGCCTATGATGAGCGGGATGAGCAGGCCGTGTGAATAGTTTTCGTCAGTCCACCAATCGTGGCCGAGCTTGGCAAGCATCGTCCAGTAGACGAAGGCGAGCGCGGCGGCGATAGCGACAGGCTTCCAGAGAGACAGGGGGGTTGGGACACTCATTTTTATTTTTGCAGGAAATTCCGGCGTGTTGAAAAGGGGCAATCTCTTCAACACGCCAGCCAGCAGTACCCTTGGGCCTCAGTTTGGCGCGCCCTTCGTTGGAGCCGCACACTCTTTTGCGCGCCTCCCTAAGCTTAACGCAACCAATGGCCTCGAAACAATTAAAATCTGCGCCCCTCGGCACATTATCTCTAAAACGTCTAATCCGCTATGATTTCCCTTTCCGACGAAAAATTGGCTGTCCCGAGCCTTCCGCGCCGCCGCATTTGCCAGCCGGCGGGCGGGAATGACAAGCGCGCTGGTTCGCGGGTGCGACGGGCTTCTTCTTTAATCCACCTGATACGTCGCCACGCTGGTCGGCGTCTCGAAGCAGCGCACCTTGTAGACCTGCACGCGCTCGTCGCCGACGCGCGATGCGACGCGTTCCAGAATGTAACGCGCCAGATTCTCAGCCGAGGGATTCAGTTCTTCGTCAAAGGGCTGTAACTCGTTGATGTTGCGATGGTCTAGGTAGCGCACGACTTCGTCTGCCGCCGTCTTCAAGTCAACGAAGTCAACGAGCAGTCCGATGTTGTCCAGTTCGCGCCCGCGCGCGTAAATCTCTATCTTGTAGTTGTGCCCGTGTAGATTCTCACACTTTCCCTTGTAGCCGCGCAGTTGATGCGCGCTGGAAAAGTTGCGCTCAATCATCACTTCAAAAAAACCAGCCATGCCTTTTTAGCATCTCCTTACATTGCTCGCTGCCCGTTTGGTCGCCAATCGCCTCTTCGGCGCGTGCCTCAACTTTACAA
>CAZEZJ010000570.1:0-2713 GCA_964516695.1 uncultured Blastocatellaceae bacterium | reverse complement strand
GAACGTATCTGTTCACAGACGGCGACATCACGGAGATTGAAGAACAAGCGGAAGGGAAGGAGTGAACGCGTAAGAATCAAGGGGTCAGAAGTCAGGTCAGCATCCGGCAGGCAGAAGAGGCGGCTCTAATTTCCTTCTTCTGCTGTGCTGCTCGCGCCTGACGCCTGAATTCTATTCTGACGGAGGCTCAGGATGAGCGAAGAGCAGGCTGTGCTAGCTTCTCAGGAAAATCTAAATCCGTTTGATATTGCCAAGCAGCAGTTTGAGCGCGCCGCAGACTATCTCGAACTAGACCAGTCTATGCGGCGTGTGTTGAAGACAGCGAAGCGCCAGTTAATTGTTTCCATTCCCGTCAAGATGGACAACGGCGAGGTGCAGGTCTTCGAAGGCTTCCGCGTGCAGCACAACATCGCGCGCGGGCCTGCGAAGGGCGGCATCCGCTTTCATCCGCAGGTGACGCTCGACGAAGTGAAGGCTTTGGCCTCATGGATGACGTGGAAGTGTGCGACCGTCGGCATTCCGTATGGCGGCGGCAAGGGCGGTGTGGTCTGCGACCCGAAGAAATTGACGCCCGGCGAACTGGAACGCATGACGCGTCGTTATGCCTTCGAGATTGCTCCCATCATCGGCCCCGACCGCGACATTCCCGCCCCCGATGTCTACACCGATGAACAGACGATGGCGTGGATTATGGACACCATCTCCATGATTCGCGGCCACACAGAGCTTGGCGTCGTCACGGGCAAGCCGCTCTCTCTCGGCGGCTCTCACGGGCGCGCCGAGGCGACCGCGCGCGGCTGTCTCTACGCCCTGCGTGAAGCGTGCAGCGTTCGGGGCATGAGTTTGAAGGGCGCTCGTGTCGTCGTGCACGGCTTTGGCAACGCGGGCGCGCACATGGCGCGTCTGGTCGCCGCCGACGGCGCACGCGTCATCGGCCTCTGCGATTCGCAGAGCGGCGTCTATGCCGAAAGCGGCATTGATGTACAGCGTGCGCTGCGTCACAAGGCGGAGACAAAAGCCTTGCACGGATTGCCCAACGCGGATGAGATTAGCCCGGACGATTTGCTCGCCCTCGATTGCGACATCCTGCTGCCAGCCGCCTTGGAAAACACCATTACGCTCGCCAACGTCGGGCAGGTCAAAACGAAGATTATTGCCGAACTCGCCAACGGCCCCGTCACGCCCGGCGCAGACCGCGTGTTAGATGACGCGGGCGTCTTCCTCATCCCTGATATTCTGGCGAACGCGGGCGGCGTCACCGTCAGCTACTACGAATGGGTGCAAGACCTCTACTCGTATTTCTGGTCTGAGGGCGAGATTAGCCAGCGTTTGGAGCAGACCATGCGAACTTCCTTTCGCGAAGTCCATGAAACGGCGGAACGCTACAAAACAGACATGCGCACCGGCGCTTACATTCTCGCCATTGACCGCGTCGCAGAGGCAACGCGCGTGCGCGGCATCTTCCCATGATAGTCAGTTAGTCAATTATTTGTGTTGAAGATTGAGGACCAGAGATGGACGATAAGATAATAGTTTACGAAAAGCCGACGTGTAGCAAGTGTCGGGAAGTTAACCGGCTGCTTCGCGAGAGCGGCGTCGCGTTTGAAAAGATTAACTACTACATAGAGCCGCTCGACGAAAAGAAGCTGCGCGAACTACTGGCGAAGATGAAACTCTCGCCCCGCGACATCCTACGGAAGAGCGAACCCATCTACCGCGAACTGGGTCTGGGAAAGCAGCAATTCTCCGACGATGAGATTATCGCTCTGATGGCTAAACACCCGGACCTCATTCAACGCCCCATCGTCGAACGCGGCAATCGCGCCGTCTTAGGCCGCCCCGTCGAAAACATTAAAGAAGTGATGGGTGATAGGTGATAAGTAATAAGTAAAAGAAAAAGGGTTCCTCTTATCACCTATCACCCATCACGTATCACTTCTTTATGATGCGAGCGCGGAAAAGCGGATGGTTTGAGCGGGCCTTTGCTATCTACAATCGAAATTTGATAGCGCGGCGATTCGAGGGCTTGCGGGTGGCGGGGCTAGAGCATTTGCGTGCGCGAGGGGAGCGTGTGCCGCTGGTGCTGTATGCGAATCATTCCAGTTGGTGGGATGGATTGATGGCGTTTCAGGTGGGGCGTGTTTGCCGGCTTGAGCAGTATGCGATGATGGAGGAGCGGCAACTGCGCGAGTATCCTTTTCATCGCAAGCTGGGCGCGTTTGGCGTCGTGCGTGAGAACGCGCGTGACGCCCTTCGCAGCATCGAGTATGCGGGCCAACTGCTGAAGGGGACGAGCCGCGTGCTCTGGATTTTTCCACAAGGCTTGACGCTGCCAAACGACGCGCGCCCGCTGCTGCTCTACAGCGGCGCGGCGCGCATCATCGAACGCACGGGGTTGGCCGACGCCGCGCCCGTCGCCATCCGCTACGAGTTCCTTAATGATTGCCGGCCTGAAGCGCTGGTGAAAATCGGGCCGCCGAGCCGCGTGAGTGTGGAAGCCAGTTTCAATGCTAAACGCTTAACATCGGTTTTCGCAGAGCGCCTCACCGACACGCTCGATGACTTGCGAGCCGACACGCTCGCCGGAAACTTCAACGATTACGAAGAGATTGCCGCGCCGCGCAGAAGACGGAAAGCCGAGCGACGGCTGGCAGAGCGTTAGCTCTCAAGCGAGTAGGCAAAACAAACAGCATAGTTTTCAGCACAGAACGCA
>CAZEZJ010000569.1:0-2722 GCA_964516695.1 uncultured Blastocatellaceae bacterium | reverse complement strand
CTGTATCCTGCCTATCTTGTCCATCCCTGTTTCCCAGTCGGCCTTGCTCTTCACCGCGATTCGTTCCCGCCAGTCTTCCTTATTCGCTGTTAATTCTTCCCTGTACCAACGGCTCGTTTAAGCGGCGGCGCGCAGCGCGGGCCGTGCCTTGCGACGCACCGTGACGGCGCTCGCCGCTTCATGGCTTAAGTTTGCGTAAAGCTCCGCAGCCGGCGCAGCAGCTTCGTAATAATATGGCCCGGTCATCTCCCACGCCTCTGCGTTGAAGCGACGACGAGCGCCGCATTCGAGACACACACGATAGCTCTCCGCCTGCAACGTGAAGGGACGGCTCATCTCCTGGTGCCAGCATCCGAAGATGCGCGTTAGCCAAGAGAGCGCGCCCTGTGCCACCGCTGACCACGCGACGCGCCCGTCGCTGATGTTTTGCTGCTGAAATGTTGCTGTTACTGCCTGCATGATATTTTTCCTTTACTGCCCGACACCCACCGCTCCTCAATTTGAAGTCTTCTAACCTCCTCATCTATCTAACGCGGATTTTCCGCGAGTTTTCAATCACCGCCCACCGGAATTTTCGCGCCGCCCTAAAACCCAGAGCGCTGGCGAACGAAGACTAAAGGGGTGCGAATAAAGGCCACCGGCGAGAGAAAACCCGCTCGCGCAGCCCGCGCGTGCGTCCCCTTTGGCTTTGTCCGTCTCCCTTCGCCGCGCCCCTGGGTTTCGCGCCTCACTTCTGGTACAATGTTTTTTCCGTTGGAGATTTGATTTGACCCCGGGCAGTTCTAATCTTCACAATTTTTAGTCAGAGAGTCAGAGCTTTAAGCTCTAGCGCGAGACCCTGTATGACACCCCCTCATACGCAAGAAGTTACACAACTGCTTGCCAAGCTGAGCAACGGCGACCGGACAGCCCTCGATGAACTGCTGCCGCTCGTCTATGACGAGTTGCGCCGGCTGGCCGACCGCTACCTGCGGCGCGAACGCTCCGACCACACGCTGCAAGCCACCGCTCTCGTCAATGAAGCCTACCTGCGGCTCGTTGACCAAAACGTTCCGTGGCAAAATCGCGCTCACTTTTTCGGCGTCGCCGCCGAGATGATGCGCCGCATCCTCGTGGACCACGCGCGCGGCCATCAGGCGCAAAAACGTGGCTCTGGAGGCGTCAAACTCTCGCTTGACGAAGCGATCAACATGTCGGACGAACGGGCTGCCGACTTGATCTCGCTCGATGAAGCCTTAAACGCGCTCGCCCAATTTGATCCGCAAAAAAGCCGCATCGTCGAACTGCGCTTTTTCGCCGGACTCTCCATCGAAGAGACGGCCAAAGTGCTCGGCATCGGCACGGCCACCGTCATCCGCCAATGGCGCATGGCGAAAGCATGGCTCTATCACGAGGTCAGTAAAGAAGTAATGAGTGACGAGTGACGAGTGACGAGTTAAAAGCAGGTGGTTATCAGGATTTGCTAGTGTGGCAAAAGGGGATTGCGTTAGTAAAACAGATATATATTTTAACAGGAGCGTTTCCAGCCGATGAAAAGTTCGGTCTTGCCTCGCAGATGCGACGCGCAGCAGTCTCCATTCCGTCAAACATAGCTGAGGGGCAGGCTCGACATACGACGGGCGAATTCATCCAATTTATTTCATATGCAGAGGGTTCTGTGGCAGAACTAAATACTCAGTTGATTATTGCAATTGAATTAGGCTACTGCACGCAACCAAAAGCCGATATATCTTTTGGTCTGATTGCAGAATTAAGGAAAATGCTCAACGCGTTAAGACGCACGCTGCAAAAGCAGTGACGAATAACAAATGACAAGCGACAAGTTAGAAGCTTGTTCGCACTCGTCACTCGTCACTCGTCACTCATCACTGTTTTTATGACGCCGGAGCGGTGGAAAAAGGTAGAAGAGGTTTTTGAGTCGGCGCTGGAACGCGCGCCCGAGGAGCGGTCTGCGTATTTGACGCAGGCTTGCGCGGGCGATGAAGCGTTGCGTAATCAGGTCGAGACGCTCATCGCTTCTTACGAGAAGGCCGGAAGCTTTATCGAAGAACCGGCGCTCGGCACAGCCGTCTTGCCGGAGACGGTGGTAGACGAGACGGTCAACACGCTGATTGGCTTAAGGCTCGGCTCTTACAAAATCGTTCGCGAGATAGGGCGCGGCGGGATGGGTTCGGTCTACCTGGCGATGCGCGCCGACGACGAATTTCAAAAGCGCGTCGCCATCAAACTCATCAAGCGCGGCATGGACACGGATTTTATCGTCCGTCGCTTTCGTCACGAACGACAAATCCTGGCCTCGCTCGACCATCCCAATATCGCCCGCCTGCTCGACGGCGGCACGACCGAAGACGGCTTGCCCTACTTCGTCATGGAGTTTGTCGAAGGGCAGCCGATTCATCACTACTGCGATACGCAAAAGCTCTCAACATCAGAGCGGCTGAGGCTGTTTGTCAAAGCCTGCGCGGCGGTCGAGTATGCCCATCACAATCTGATTATCCACCGCGACCTGAAGCCGAGCAATATTCTGGTCACGGCTGAAGGCACGCCGAAGCTCTTGGATTTCGGCATCGCTAAAATCCTCAATCCTGAAATCGCTTCGCAGACGATGGACCCGACCACCGCCGCGCTCCGGTTGATGACGCCGGAATACGCCAGCCCCGAACAGGTGCGCGGTCTGCCAGCCACGACCGCCAGCGACGTTTACTCGCTCGGCGTCCTGCTC
>CAZEZJ010000568.1:0-2785 GCA_964516695.1 uncultured Blastocatellaceae bacterium | reverse complement strand
GACGGAAAACGCCAGCGCCACATTGCGCTTCGTCTTACCCGAATCTTGGAGCGTCGCGACAAACGAAACGAAGCAGGCTGACGGCCAGCATCAAGTGCTTGATGCAGAAAAAGCGGTCTTTCTTGCCGGGCCGGATTTACGCCGTAAGCACGAGCGCATCGGGCAGATGGAATTTTCTTACGTGACAAACGGGCGCTGGGCCTTCACGGATGAAGAAGCGGCGGAGATGGCTGCCAGTATTCTTAAAGACCACGCGGGCATGATGGGCGGGCCTGCGCGGCAGAGCGCGATGCTCATCCTGATTCCGTTTCCGCGCGCGGTCGGCGCGGAGCGTTGGAGCGCCGAGACGCGCGGCGGCACAGTCACGCTGCTCTCCGGTCAAGGGCCTTCCAAAACCGCTGCGCTTGCCAATTTGAGCGTCCCGCTCACGCACGAACTGTTTCACCTTTGGGTTCCAAACGGACTCGCGCTCGACGGAAATTACGACTGGTTTTACGAGGGCTTTACCTCGTATCAAGCATTGCGCGCCGGAATGCGTTTGAACCTTCTCTCCTTTCAAGATTATCTGAATGCTTTGGGCAGAGCTTTCGACGCGTATCTCTCAATTAACGGGCGCGACCAGCTTTCTCTGGTCGAAGCATCCGAGCAGCGTTGGCAGGGCCAGACCGGACTCGTTTACCATAAGGGCCTGCTTGTTGCTTTTCTCTACGACCTGACGCTTAGACAGCAAACAAAAAACAGCCGCTCGCTCGATGACGTTTACCGCGAGCTATTCCGGCGTCATCGTTCGCCAACAGCGGAAGCAGAAGGGAACAGCACGGTCATCGGCCTTTTGAAGAATCAGGGCGGGATGCAGGAGTTTGTCCGCCAGTACATTGAAAAGCCAAGCGTTATTGACTTGCGGCCAGCCATCGCGCCCTTCGGTCTGGAAATCGCGCGCGGCGGCGTGCGAACGCACCCCATTGTTTCTGCTTCATTAAGCCGTTCGCAACGCGATTTGTTGCGCAAATTCGGTTACAATGAAGAAGCGCAACGCAGACGCTAGCT
The DNA here is from genome assembly GCA_964516695.1 of uncultured Blastocatellaceae bacterium. Lineage (GTDB taxonomy): Bacteria > Acidobacteriota > Blastocatellia > Pyrinomonadales > Pyrinomonadaceae > DASVTR01. The sequence goes on along the minus strand of CAZEZJ010000568.1, from coordinate 1,738 downwards.
GTCGTCTGCCTAAAAATTTCTGTCTCTCTGTAATATGATTATCTTCTTAGAAATTATGAAGCCCTTGAAAGCAATTCTTATTATCGTCTTCGCTCTGGCGATGGCCGGATGCAGCACCCTTGCCGGAAAGAAAGAGGATACGGGTGTCGTCATCGCGCGCCGTGCTTTGGTTCGCAGCTCGACGGCAGTAGTGGCTGCTGACTTGGTGGAAGTCAATCGCGGCGATCAGGTGGATATCCTCGATTCGGAAACGGTTGAGGAAACTAAAGAGCGCTGGCTGCGCGTGCGCATACGCGATGAGGAAGGCACCGAAGGCTGGATTGAATCCAGGAACATCATGCCGCAGGATGTTCTCGATAAGGCCCGCAAGCTCGCTGAGGAAGATAAAGCAATTCCGGCACAAGCCAGCGGTCAGTTGCGCGCCAGCACCAATCTGCGTCTCTCGCCTGATAGAAGCGGGAAAGACAACATTATGATGAAGCTTGAGAGCGGCTCAAGCTTCGAGATTGTCGGGTGGAAACGCGTGCCGAAGCCGAAAGAAGCGGAGACTTCGGAGAGCGATGACGACGCCAAAGCTGGAACGCCCGAACAAAGCAACAGAAAGGGCGCGAAGGATAGCGACGCGCCGAAAGAGCCTGAAGAGACAAACGAGCTTTGGTATAAGGTTAGGCTCTCTCCTTCCGCTTCGCCCGCTCCCGCTGGTTGGTTGTATGGAAAACAGGTTGAGCTAAGCGTTCCGAGCGACATCATTTTTTATCGAACCGGACGCGAGTTTGTCGCCTGGCGAAGGCTCGATGATGAGCCGGACGCTAACGCCTCCGCGCCCAAAGATAAAGATGCTGCGAAAGAGGCGAAGCCCGGAAGCTGGGTGATTCTGGAAAAGGGAAGTTCCGACGAGCCTCATAAGCTGGATGAGCCGGATTTTGATCGCATCTACGTTCTCGGCTACGATAAATATAATCAAGAACACTATACGGCTTATCGCAGCCCAGACCTCAAAGGTTATCTTCCCTTGCGCGTGGAAGGACGCGGCGATAATAAGACCTTCACCATCAGGCTTCAGAATAGCGAAGGGCAAATTAACGATGCGCAATATTCGCTCTATCGTGATGACCGCGGCAATCTGAAAGTCAGCGCGCCGAACGAAACGCCGAGAGGGAAAAAGAAAAAGTAGCGAAAGTGCGAAATAGTGCTTGACAAATATCCAAGGGTGTCTATAATGCCCATTCGCCTGAAATACGGCGGTTGACATTCAAGCCGACAAAGCAGGTTCGACGGGCCGCTTCTCTCAGTAGAAGAGTTATTGCGAGGGGGCGGCTGTTTCATCCCTGAAAATAAGATTCACGGATGTAAAGAATTGCTTGACAGGTAAACATGTTTTTGGTTAATATCATGTTTTGCTTGGGGCGAGAAAAAGCCGCCTGTAAGGCAAGCGGCGAAGCTAGAGACTTGAAAGAAATTTCGCTTCTCTGGCAACGCAGAGCCGACTTAGCGCAACTAAGTTTGGTTTGGTAAAATTGGAAGCGATCTTTGAAAACTAGATAGAGCGTGTCCATGTTAATGACTTTGAGAGTCAAAACGCTGAGCGATAAAGCTCGCGTCTAAAACTCTGAAGAAGAGTCATAATCGGATACTTTTAACCAGTAGAAGATTATGTTCCAGAATCAAATCTTAACGAGAGTTTGATCCTGGCTCAGAATCAACGCTGGCGGCGTGCCTCAGACATGCAAGTCGAACG
>CAZEZJ010000567.1:0-2791 GCA_964516695.1 uncultured Blastocatellaceae bacterium | reverse complement strand
GCGCTCGCGCAAGCGCCTCGTCTCCTCGCTGCTAAACGGCTCGTGCGTGCCACACTTGAGCGCGCTCTCATCGAGCTTTATCTTTGCGAGCATTCCGGCGACGGTTTCGACGTGGATAGGCTCGCCGCTGTGTGAAGCGCAGGCCAGGGCAATCTCGCGTGCGTCGAAGCCAAAGCGCGCGGCTGCCCCCGAAGTGATGAGCGGAACGGCTTGAAAAGGCTTGGCCGACGAACGCAGGTAAGTGAGCGTTTGCGGCGCGCCAAGACTGGCGACGATTTGGCCGTCGCCGTCAACGGCGATGACGTGCCCGCGATGGCGCGACTCCGTAATCGAGCCGCGTCTCACTTCCACCAGCGGCGCAGGCTCTGGAATATCGTTGTTCATTTGGTTTTCATTCATCGGCTATAGTTTGTCTCTCAGGTTGAACGGCCCTCGCGCGGCGGGCGCACCCCTGCGCGTTCGTAAAGTTTGCGGCCCTTCCATGTCACGCCGCTGCCCGACGCGATTTTGAACGCGGAGTTAAAAAGAATGGCGACGAATAGGGCGTGTCCGAGCGGCGCTGTGAAAGCGTAAGCGACGGGTATGTTCCAACTCAGATTGATGTAGGCGAAGAGCGCAACCTGTATCGCCCACACCAGCACGAGCGGCACGAACAATTGCATCAACTCAGCAGAGGCTCCCGCCCACAAAGCAAACGCACAGGCGACGGCGGCAAGCGGCGGCATCACCATAGCGAGCAGGATGCCAAGGCCGCCGATGAACGATTGAAAGAGATTGAACTTCGTGCCCGCGAAAAGATTTTTGCTAAAGCCTTCCCAGATGTCACGAAAGGTCGGCTGCATACGCGTGCTGATTAAATCCGGCGCGTATTCGATGCGCAGCCGCGCGCCCTGGAGCTTCAACATTTCAGCCATCCGTAAATCCTCCGCCACCTCCGCGCGCAAAGCTCCATACGCGCCGACACGTTTGAGCCACTCTCGCCTGATTAGAAAAAAACCGCCGATGCCTAGAGATTCCCGCTTGCGTGGATTGTTAACGCGATGGACGGGCGCGACCATCACCATGTACCAACCGAAGATGGGCGTAAAGACGCGCTCCCAAAACGTCAGGCAGATGATGTGTGGAATCAACGTCACGGCGTCGTAAGTGTTCGCGAGCGCGTGCGCGATTGCCGTGCGTAGCGCCTGCGGGGCAAAAATCATGTCGGCGTCTGTCGCCAGCACCCACTCGCCCGCAGACTGTTGCAGCGCTTGCTCTAAAGCGTGTGGCTTGCCGAGCCATCCAGCCGGCGGCTCTGCTCCGTCAATCACGCGCAGTTTGGAGTTAGCCTTTGCTATCGCGTGCAGGATTGGCCCGGTTGCGTCCACCGAGCGGTCATTGACGGCGACGACTTCAAAGCGCCCGTAGTCCTGCGACAAGATGGAACTAATGCAGGCGTGCAACACGCGCCCCTCCTCGTTGCGCGCAGGCACGAGCACGGAGACGAGCGGCGCATCCGCGCTCGTCAAGACGCGGTCGCTCGCCGCGCTCTGAAGAGGGTGCTGCCGCCGCAATCCGCGCACCGTCAAAGCCAAGCCAATCAGCCACAGCAACGCGGTCGCCCAGGCTGCGAGCACAAGCACGTTGAGCGCGTTCATTGCGAACAACATCATCATTACTAAATCATTTGCCGGATAAATCTCTGGCTGGCATCTTACAAAGGCAGGCAGCAGAAGGCAAAGGTGACGAGCAAAAAGCATGAGGGAGGAAGCTTCGTCAACTTCCTCCCTCACGTCTTCACAGTCTATTCAGTTGTGGCCGACTATTATCTCTTGCGCTTGCCTCCGTAGCTGAGCACCGACAATTTCACATTGCGGCGACCGAAGCGGCAGGCTTCGCGGTAAGAGGGAATCCACACATCTATCTTGCGCCCCTTAATGGCCGAGCCGGAATCCGTCACGACATACTCGCCGCTATATTGTCCTGCGTCCAGACGCACGCGCGTGCCGAAGGGTAAAACTTTCGGGTCGGCGGCGATTGTTCCGGCGCGAACGCCCATTCCGCTCGCGCCACGGCCCTTGCGGCTGTAGGCTGTCGCCACGTAAAGCTGTGGCGCTGTCAGCGGTGCTGAGATGCTCGTCTCAGCCGTCTTCCGGTTAGCGGCATGGCCTTCAACAGACACGGTCGTATCCGGTTGCTCTTTGGCTGCCTGTTGCGATTTGGATTCTTGCTCTTGTTGGATTACTGCTTGCTGAGCGAGAAGCGTTTCGGCGGATAAGGGACGGGCATAAAAGCCCAGGGAAACTACGAGAAGAGCGGCAACTATTGCCACACTTCCACCAAAAAAAGATTTCATGTTATCGGTTCTCCTGTCCGAAGTTGTTGTCAAACTCAAACGGCCACGCGCCGCGCGAGTCCTTTCTTTCCCAAGACTCGTCCCCCGGCTCTAGGAGTCACAAAAGACAGTCAGCCGGAGTTGGGGGCTTGCATCCTTGATGCGGTGCGCCGATGAGTTACGTCCAAAAAGAAAAACAAGCGAACATCAACTGTCCGCTTGTTCTAGAATGCCCGCAAGGCTAACACATGCGGCCCGCGCTGTCGAGCAGCGAAAGCGATAGAGATTTAATCATCGATTCATTTGTTCATTGTTTCAATGAGTCAATGATTACATGATTACATGAATCAATCGCTTCATCCTTAGTTTTTCTTGACGCTCCTGTGCGACGCGAATAGAATTGCCGCCACGATAAAGGAGGGCCATCACGCATGAAACTCAAAGTGCGCGTCAATCGCGCCAGACCCGAATCAATGA
>CAZEZJ010000566.1:0-2791 GCA_964516695.1 uncultured Blastocatellaceae bacterium | reverse complement strand
TTGCCCCTGCTGGGCGGGCAAGACTCGATACATGATTGGCGCTACCTGTTAGAGCACTTGGGCTGGCTCGCTCACACCGCAAAGATTGCCAAAGCGCTCCACGCCACAGCCTTCCTCATCGTTATCGGCGCGACCATCTGGGCCGTCTCTGTCGCCCTGCGCACCAACCGGAAAACTTACGTTTAGACGGAGCAGGCAATTCACAGTCAAGAGCATAAATCTTGACTGTGGACTATTGACTGTGGACTGCTGGCTGATTGGTTTATCAGATTCCGTCAGGCAGCTTGACGAAAGGCATTCCGCGCATAATGATTCGCTGGCGGCGCGCGACGCGACGCGGATTCAGTTGCGGATTAAAATCCTTGCGCGGGTTGGGAATAATCGCAGATAGAAAGGCCGCTTCACGCAGGCTCAGCGCCGAGGCAGGCTTGCGGAAGTAGTATTGCGCGGCGGCCTCCGCGCCGTAGATGCCGTCGCCCCATTCGATGACGTTCAAATAGATTTCCAGAATGCGGCGCTTCGAAAGCTTGCGTTCGAGAAAGTAAGTCAGGATGGCTTCCTTGCCTTTGCGGATGAAAGATTTTTCCGTCGTCAGATACAAATTCTTCGCCAGTTGTTGAGAAATGGTCGAAGCCCCGCGCTTGAAATCGAAGCTCGGCCAGCGCCAGCTAGATTGGTCTACTTCGCCTTCCTTCTTCGCCTCCTTTTCAGCCTCACGTTGCGCTTCGTCCCAAGCGTTTTGAATCGCCTTGTAATCAAAGCCGCGATGAGTTGCAAAGTTGGTGTCTTCGCCAGCCAGCACGGCGCGGTAGAGTTGCGGCGAGATTTTCTCCAGCGGAACCCACGTCTGAAATTTGCGCGGCTGCTCGCCGCGTGAGGCGGCTTCTTTGATGCGTGTCTCGATGAGAGCGGTGGTTTCAGGGTTGCGGTCGCGGAGGCTGCCGATGTCTGGAAAGGTTAGAAACTGGTAGATGAGCCAACCGAGCAGGACGCCCGTAGGGAACAGAAGCGCAAATTTTATCGAACGCCACATCAGTCAGCTAAACGCTCACAGGGGAATTGAAAATCGAACGCGACGCGAAGCGTGCTGGCACGCCGCTGCTCGTCACCGCGAAGATTATAGTGCAACTTGACCGTGGCGCGCAGGTCGCTAACGCTTTTCCAGACTATTGAGCGGCGTTGGGGCGGGCGAAAAAATCAGGGCCGGCAAGAGGAGAATTGCCAGCCCTGACGAAAAAGATTTGGTTGTTCGTGGTCGAGAATCAGCTTGCGGCTTCATCACGATTTTTGCGCCGTTTGCGTGCTTTGGCGGCAAGTCCGGCCAGACCTGTTCCGAGCAGCAGCATCGTTGCCGGTTCAGGAACGGCGGTTTGTTGCCCGGTTATTCCAGCCGTCAGATTGGCGGACTGGCCCGATTGCACAAACACATTAGCGACGCTCAAGGAGAAGGAGCCTGAAGTCACCCCGTTGTTGAACGTGAAAACCTGAGTGGGGTTGTTAAAAGTGATGTTCACCCCGCCCTGATTGATATTTGGCGAAACGCTGCCCTGAATGGTGGCGGTATAGGTGGTGCCTTGTCCGCCATTAATGCCGCTCGGCATCGTGAACGTGACGTTCAAAGTGAACGACCCATTCACAAGCTGCGAGGGCGCTGTGCTCAGGAAGAACGACCCCAAGCTGTTAGGCCCACTCAGAGAGCCGATACCCAATGAAGTCGTGCCAGTAAAATTGGCGTTACCGGTGAAGGTTAACTGCGGAACTCCGGTGACCGTTCCTGTGGTCGAGCCGGAGACCGTGACCTCATCTGCGCGCGCCACTCCTTGACCGAAAGCGAGAAGAGCGAGGGCCACGAGACAAAGGGCAAGCGGTTTCACCATCGCCGTGATGGTATTTTTCATAGTAAATCCCCTTAATTTAAGCGTTCCCGTATCTGCAAGTTACTACGTCGGAGCAAGATGGCGTAGAACTTAGTTAATAGAACTGACGGGGCAAGCGTAAGCTCTGAAATGCGTTCGTTTTAAACTTCCCGGCACGGTGTCCGCACAAACCCTAGCCGAGCATGGCACTCAAACCCTTGTAAGACCTTTGCACGGAGTATAGACCCAATTTGCAATGATTTCCAGAAAAATTTACCGGGTGGGCGGTAAAAAATACACCCACCGGGCAAGGGGAGCCAATCTTCAGCCCGCTCGATTTAGGCCGCGCCAATCATTTCAGCCACGATTTTCCCTGAGCTAATCACGCCCGGCAGCCCCGCGCCGGGATGCGTGCCCGCGCCGACGAAATACAGATTGGGCACGTCTTCGCTCAGGTTATGCGGGCGAAACCAAGCCGATTGCGTCAAAATAGGCTCGACGGAGAAGGCGCTGCCGAGGTGGCTGTTGAGCGTATCGCGGAAATGGAGCGGGTCTATGTAGTGTTCCGAGACGATGTGCCGCGACAATTCCGGCAGATAGCGCTCTCCCAAATATTTGACGATGGCATCTCGATATGGCCGCGCACGTTCTCTCCATTCTGTGCTGCCGCCCAAATGCGGGACGGGCGAGAGCACGTACCAGCTATCGCAGCCCGGAGGCGCAAGCGTCGGGTCCGTGGCGGTCGGGCGATGCAGGTAGAGCGAAAAGTCTTCGGCCAGAATTTTGCGCTGGAAAATGTCCGTCACGAGGCCGCGATAGCGCGGCCCCATCAAAATCTCATGGTGCGCAATGTGTTCGTATTGGCGGTCTGTCCCGAAGTAGATGACGAAGAGCGACATCGAATACTTCATTTTTTGAACTTTACGATTCGTGTA
>CAZEZJ010000565.1:0-2797 GCA_964516695.1 uncultured Blastocatellaceae bacterium | reverse complement strand
GCTTTGTTTGACTACGCAGGAAGCGGCACAATTCATGGCCGTTGAGGTGCGGCATGATGGCATCGGTGACGACGGCGTTAACGGGCGTGGTGAGGGCAATCTTCATCGCTTCCAGGCCGTCGCCAGCCGTCATCACGGTGTAGCCCGCTTTTTGCAGGATGACTTCCAGATAACGACGAATCGAACGGTCGTCTTCAGCGAGCAGGATTGTTGGCCGCGCCGCGCTCTCTGCGTCGTCGTGTGTGGCCACACTGGCGGCGGGCGCAAGCGGCGTGTCGGTAGTCTTAATTTGGCTGGGCGTCTTCATCCCATCCTCTGCGATGCAAATAAAGGTTTAATCGTGAATCTAATGAGAAACTCTCTGTAGACTCTAAGGGGAGGTTCTTCGCGTGGGGTGTCCGGCTTGGTTTGCCTGACTATTAGCAGATTAAACCCGCGCCCGCGAGGTTGTCAATAATCTTTCAGGCTAAACGGTAAGGACAGTTAAACGGGTCTGCGCCAAGCGTCAGGTCAACTCAACAAAAGAGGCCCGCTCTGCTATATTGTTCCATTGCTTTGCACGAGCGGAAAATCGCCGCCGTGTTCTATGTGGTCAACGCTTGCTTTGACGCGCTTCTTTCGCGAGGTCGCGACTGCTTTTGAGTTGAGTTTTCGATGTACGAGTTTGCTGTCGCTCCGGCGATTACACAAATCCGCCGCCGCGGAGTTGAGATAACGGAGGTCACACCTTCAAGCCTCGCCGCCGAGTTGGAGCTAGAGGCTGGCGACCGCATTATCAAGGTCAACGGTCGAACCGTGCGCGACTATCTGGATTTCCGTTTTCAGACCGGCGGAGAGACGGCGCTCATCATCGAGGTTCGTAAAAAGAACGGCGAAGAATGGGAGTTGGACATCGAGCGCGCGGAGGGCGAAGACTTCGGCCTCGGTTTCGAGGCGATTGTTCCGCGCCAGTGTGCCAACGAGTGCCTGTTCTGCTTTTGCAAGGGCAATCCTGAAGAGGCGCGCCCCTCGCTGTTTGTCCGTGACGAAGACATACGCCTCTCTTTCCTTTACGGCAACTACACGACTTTGACTTCCATCACGGAAGACGAGATGCGCCGCGTCGTCGAGCAACGACTGACGCCGCAGTATGTCTCCGTGCACGCGACGGATTTGAAGGTGCGCGCTCAACTGCTCGGCATTGATGAAAAGCGCGCGGACATTTCCGAAAAGATGCGCCGGATGCTCGACGCCGGAATCGAGATTCACGCGCAGGTCGTTCTGTGTCCAGAGATTAACGACGGCGATGTTTTGCGCCGCACGGTTAATGATTTGGCGGCGTTGTATCCGCAGGTGAAGAGCGTGGCGATTGTCCCTCTGGGCCTCACGCGCTATAACACGGACGAGCGTTTAACGCCCGTCACGCCGGAGTTTTGCCGGCGCACGATTATTGAAGTCAAGCGGCTGCAACAGGAGTTGCGCGCTCGCTTAGGCACAACCTTCGCTTTTCTGGGCGATGAGATTTACCTGCGCGCCGGAAAGAGTGTGCCGTCGCGCCGTCATTATGGCGACTACCCGCAGATTGAAGACGGCATCGGCATGGTGCGCAGCTTTCATAATGATTTCGCCGCGCTTTTGCGCAGGCTTGAGCGCCGCCCTCCCGTGGACGCCGCGCGTCTCCACGGGACAGTGATAACGGGAACTCTCTTTGCCCCGATTCTCAGCAGCCTGCTCGAACGCTTGAACGCTCGCTTCGGCACGCGCCTGCATGTCTTGGCCGCCGAGAATCAATACTTCGGCGGCGATGTCTCCGTCGCCGGATTGCTCACGGGCGGAGATTTGCTCGCCGTGCGCGACCGCATTCGCGGCCAGTTCGCCGTCATCCCCGGCTCGATGCTCAAGAGCGGCGATGCGTTGATGCTCGACGGCATGACGCTCGCTGAAGCAGAAAAGGAACTCGGGCTGCCCCTTCATGCGCCGGACTTCGCGGGGTTGGCGCGAATGATTGAAAAGCAATCAAACGATGAAAGCGGACTCGGTCTCCAAATCTGAAGGTAAGAAGATTCTCGATGTCGGGTGCGGGAACAACAAGTATCCGGGCGCGGTCGGGATTGATTTCAACCCGCGCACTGAGGCCGACGTTATACACGACCTCGGGGTTGTGCCCTATCCTTTCGCGGATAACGAATTTGACGAAATCGTTAGCCACCACGTTATCGAGCACGTCCCAGACGTGATGGCCTTCGTCTCGGAGCTACACCGGATTACGAAGCCCGGCGGCCGGATTCGGCTCGTGACGCCGCACTATTCAAACCCTGATTGGCCCACAGACCCGACTCACCGCAACCATTTCAACAGCTACTCCTTCAACTGCTTCATGCAGGACCGCCGCCTCTTTCCCTTCTATACGGATGTCGAATTAAGACCTCTGCGCACCTACGTCAGCCTCGCGAATTTGTGGCGGGCGCTCGGCCTTGAGTTCATCACCAATCTTGACCAGCGCTGGCCGCGCTTTCGCTTCACGCGCAAATTCTGGGAGTTTTACTTAAGCTATATTTTTCGCGGCAAGGATTTGCAGTTTGAGTTTGAAGTCGTGAAGAAAGACTAGGCAAAGCGGTTAGACGGGCGGCGCGGGCGCAAGCGCGCCGAAAATAGTAAACATAAAAAGGGCGGCCCTGGTTGGGGGCCGCCCTTTGAGGTTCTCGACTGCAAAAAGCAGCTTGAACTAAGTGCTCTTAGAAGCTGTAGCGAATCTGGATACGTCCGAAGCGGTTCGTACCTTCATTCTCGCGCGGCTGGGCAAAGTCTGAATTGAAGA
>CAZEZJ010000564.1:0-2804 GCA_964516695.1 uncultured Blastocatellaceae bacterium | reverse complement strand
AAAAGCGGCGAGGCTCACGCGCTTCAACTCGTCGCTGCGCCGGAAGATGCCCGTCAGCAGTAACAATAACCCGACCAACGTGCCGATAATCGGCAGGTGATTCAGCAACAAGTGTAAATGCACGGAACTGATGTTCATCTTTTCGATTTCTCTCGTCGCAAGCTTTTAATGTGCGAGATATTTGGTTAAGTGAAGCGACACGGCTGAGTCTGACGATTACCACAGCCGTGCCGCTTCACTCGTTTCGTCGTGCCTTAGAGCGGCTGAGGAGAGTTAATTGTCCTCACCGTCTTGCTCGACGTGCAGCACGCGACCGTCGCCTGCGTCAACCTTCACGTCACGCTCGCCCTGTGCGGTCACCACTTCGACGCCGTATACGACGTTACCGTCCTCGTTTTCGAGTTCGACTTTCTTGACCGTTCCCGGCACTTGCTGTAGCGCCGCCGCCCGCGCCTGCTCCGGCGTGATGCGAGCGAGGCTTTGCAAGCGTTCGCTCTCCGCACCTTCAGCACGGTCTTCCGCCTCTTCGCCATCTTCACCGGTTTCCCGCTCGTCGGCTTCGGCGGATTCGTTCTCTTCCTTTCCTTCCGCCTCTTCAGCTTCGTTCGCCTCTTCGCGTTCATTTTTGTCGTCCTGCACTTGAACGCTCGAACGATATTTCACCTGTTCTTCCTGCTTGCGTCCTTCGCCTTGCGCGAACGCCGTCAGCGCGACGCCCCCGCCAGCCGTCACGACAGCTAACAGGGCGACGAGCATCAACTTCACTTTACCCGTCAATTTGTTTCTCATTTTCGCTACTCCTTATGTACTACTCGGATTTTCCGGCAGAACCTGAACCGTAATGCAGGTTCCGCTCGGCGGGACAAGTCGTCTTGTCTTGACGGGCAAGTTACACGATTGAAGATAAACTGAGGGTTAATCCGAAAGGCGCAACCGTGAATTATTATCAGCGACAGTAAATAAATGGCTGGAAGCGCGGCAGAATCTCTCAATTGTCGTTTGGGTCAATCTCAGTCCGGCGTTGCAGCTCTGTCAGTTGGCGTTGCACCATGTTCAACCGCGCGATGATTTCCTCGTGGCGACGCTGCTCCGCGTCGGGCTGCCTTCCTTGCATCGCAAAAGTCCCTCCCGGCTCAAGCACGCAAGATTCGACTTCTTTGAGGCTGGAGAAACCCTGACGGTGCGCGACCGTCGTAAGTTCCGCTTCGGTCAACAACTCTTTCGCCAGCCCTTCGCGGCGCACGCTCCCGCCCTCGATGAGAACGGTCGGTGTGCCTTCCAAGATTTGATCGAGCCGCCGGTGTTTGAAGACGAAGCGCACGACCACGTAGTTGATCACCAGCAGCGAGAACGCGCCGATGAGTCCACCCGTCACCGAGTTGTCGTTGCCAATGATGGCGTTCTGCACCGTATTGGAAAGAGAAAGCAGCACCACCAAGTCGAAAGGGTTGAGTTGCGCCAGTTCGCGCTTACCGAACACACGCAAGAAAATGACCAGAAAAACGTAAACGATGACGGGGCGCAATATTTTCTCGGCCACCGGCAACCCCAAATGAAACATCTCATTGAACATCTCACACCTCTCCTTCAGGAAGGACAGCTATCGTCGTTTTATTAAGGCGCGTATCGTCTTACATCGTTTCGTGAATGACCTGAGTGGCAGTTCGGGATTTTCATTCACGCTGATTCTTCGCTTGAATCATATCTACTTTATTCACCCGATGAGCCGCGCGATGCCGAACGCCGCCGCCGCCGCCAAGCTTCCGATGAGCGCGGTTTGCAGCGCGCTCCGCAATGGATTGGCACCAGTGAACTTTCCTTTGACGTATCCGAAAATGAGCAACGCACAGAGCGTCACGACGACGGAGACGAGCAACGCCCTGTGCGCTTCGGATATAAAAAAGTAAGGCGCGAGCGGAATCAAACCGCCCACAATGTACGCTCCGGCGATGGTTAAGGCGCTCGTCAGCGCGCGCCGCGGATCGGGTTTTTCCAGTCCGAGTTCAAAGCGCATCATAAAATCAACCCACGCTTCGGGACGCCGCGCCAGAGCGTTGACGACCGGCGCACTCTCTTCCGGCGTGATGCCGTAAGTCTCGAATACGTCCACGACCTCGCGGCGCTCGGCTTCTGTCTTCTCGACGATTTCAAATTGTTCTCGTTTGCGTTCGCTCACGAAATGTTCGGCGTCGGACTTCGCCGCCAGATAGCCGCCTAAGCCCATCGCGATGGAGCCGGCGACGACTTCGGCCAGCCCCGCTGTGACAATGATCCCGGTCGAACTCACCGCGCCTGAGAGACCCGCAGCGAGCGCGAACGGCACGGTCAAGCCGTCCGACATGCCGATGACGACATCACGCACGACTTCTCCGGCGGTGAAATGCTTTTCGACGTGCGGTGTTTGTGGCATAGATAAACTCTCCTTCCGCCCGATTGCTGAATCTGACTGTTCTTCTATCAAGCGCAAACTTGAACTGCGGTTAGAGCCTGCGGCGATGTGTCTCGATGCTCGCGTCGCGGATGTCGCGTTCGGCGCTTAGGCTTTGCGCGGGATCAAGCGCATTCGCTTGCTGCTCGAAGCTCACGTAATCCGCGCTACTCGTCACCGGCACTCCTTCGATCTTGCGCGCCGCGAAGATGCCCGCCCAGACCGCCGCGAAGCCGATGATGAAACTCAACACGACGTTCAGCACGGCGGGCAAAAAGTTGCGCTCCTCGACGAGCCGCGCCGTTTCATACTCGAATGTCGTGAAGGTCGTGTACGCCCCAACGAAGCCGACGGCGATTGCCAAACGTACGTGCGG
>CAZEZJ010000563.1:0-2807 GCA_964516695.1 uncultured Blastocatellaceae bacterium | reverse complement strand
ATGTTCTCCAGCGCGCGGCAGCGATTAACAATCGTCCACCAATTCATCGGTTCGGTTGCGCCCCACGGGTCCATGTAGGCCGAGACGCGAATTAAAACTTCCGCGCCGCCCGCCGCCAGTTGTCTAATCGCTTCGGGAAAGAGCCAATCGTAACAGATGGCGCAACCCAAGCGTCCTATCTTCGTGTCAACGACGGGAAACAAAGGCTCATCATAACCCTCTAGGTCGTGCGGGCTGGTGTGCACTTCGTAGGGAATCCAGGTGTTGACCTTTCGATACTTCGAGAGCACGCCTTCTGGCCCGATAAGACAACTCGTATTGAAGACCACGCCGGGCCAGCGCGCGTCGCGCTCAAGCATCGTGCCGCTCTGGATATAAATATCGTGCTCACGCGCTTTTTGCTCCAAGCTTTCGGTGTGCTCGTTCGGAATGGTGACCGCCAGCCGTTCCAGCAATTCGGCGGCGGTAGCAAAGACGGGGGCAGCGTGTGCAAACTCAGGAAAGACGACGAGCCGCACGGGCAAGAACGGCTGAGCGCCCGCAACTGCCGAATCAATCATCGAGAGCATCCGCTCCGTATTCGCGCGCATCGCACGCCGTTCCAGCGGATTCGGTAAGTCTGTCTGGCAAGCGGCGACTGAATATCTGATGTGTTCCATAGCTTTCAATAGTTTCAGGTTTCAAGGTTTCAAGTTAAAAGCGCGAACCTGAGGCTTGAAACTTGAAACCAACGGTTGGAGCGGCGCGGTGACGGCGCGCGTGTTGTAGCGTTCGATGTAAGCGCGGCGCGCGGGCGTCAAGGGATACGCTTCGGGCGCGCGGTAGGGGTAGCGCGTCATGGCGTGGAAGGGCAGTGGGCCAACTGCGTCGGGCGTGGCCGAGTTGATGTCCATCTCTTTGCTGTAGCCGTCAGTGTAGAGCAGAAAGGTGCGCGTCCATCCGGCGGGAAGCGGTGGTAAAGCGCGGGCGTCGAAAGAGAGACTGATTTCGTCGCCCGTGCGCGCGACGACGAAGATGTCGTCCGTTTGCAAGAGCAGCTCGCGCACGTCGCCCTCGCGCGTGTAGCGTCCGGTCATCACCTTCCACGGCGAAAGATGAGAGACACGCTCGTAGTCGTAAGCGAACGGCTCGCGGTTGTCGGGCGAGATTTGGGCGGAGTAGCCACGGAAGCGTAGGTTGGCGCTGAGCGCGTCGAGGCGCGTCAAACGCAGGGGAGCGCGCCCGCTCGAAGTATCAACGCGAATCTGGTCCCAATAGATACGCATGTTGGTCAGGATGCGTACTTCGCGATTGCGCGTCGGGAATTTTCCGGTCAAATCGAGCGTCACGGTTTGCGGTCGTCCGATGGGAATGCCGATGTTGTCAACGACGGTCTGCCAGCGCCCGCGCGCGTCCTTCACTTGTAGGGCGGGAGGTCGCAAGTGTTTGCCCGAGTGCGAGGCGGCGACGTTATCGCTCGAAAAAGCGTAGTCAGTCCAGCCCGTCAGCAAGAGCAGCATAGGCCCTTGCGCCGCGTTCTCATTATCGAGCTTGAGCGTCAGCGCGTGCTCATGGCTATAGCCGCGAAGGTGGTCGAGCGGAAAGTCGTCAGGGTATTGACGGTCTAGATTGAGGATGCGCGGCAGCACGTCGTGACCGTGCTCATCCGTTGCGGCGAGCGGCGGGCGGGCGGCGCGCGTCGTGTGGAGCTTAAATGGCGGCGGCGTATTGAGCAGACCTTCGTTCGGATAGACTTCAACACCGCGCGGGTGCGCGACCGCGACGAGTTGGAGGCGGTCTATAAAGAGCACTTCTTCGAGTTCATTGGTGACGCGCAGTTCATAGCGCCCATCGCGTTCTTTCAGCTTATCGCCCGTAATGCGAACGTACTCATCAGGGTCGGGCGTGTTGTAGGTTCCGGGCGGGCCTGTGCGATAGCCCATCTCGCCGCCGCCCATAAAGTCTGTCACAAACTCGAAGCGCTCACCGTTCCACGTGTACAAAAAGGGACAGGAAGAGGGCTTGCGGTCAAGCTCTTTGACGGGCAACAGGAGCGGCGAGAGAGACGCGCGGGGCGGCGCGCCTTTTGCACGACCGCCGCTCGCATCATTGGCCGGAGGGATTTCCGTTTCAGCCTGCACGATTCCGGCGGGCCAGAGCACGCGCACGGCGTCCACACCGTCGCGACGCCCTAAGCCAAAGATGATGTCGGCGGGCGCGGGCGCAGGGCTGGCCGAATAGGTTTCCAATTTTTGTACGAGACTGCCGGAGCGCGCTTCGACTTTCGCGCCGATGCCGCTGCGATTGCTGACCCTGCCGGATAGTTGCACGCGTAAGGATTCATTGCGGTTGCCGCCGTCGTTGCGAACAACGCGTAACTCCTCATCCGGCGCGCGCAAGAGCAAATCAACGTCGCCGTCGCCGTCAATGTCGCCTGAAGCGAGGACCGCGCGCAGAGCGTTCACACCGGCGGGAGCATTAAACGAGAGCAGCGGGCGCGAGAGGGCGCGCTCGGAGACATCCATCCATTCATTGCCGACGTTACGCCAAATGCGCAGGCCCGCGCGCGTCATTAATACCAAATCGAGCAGGCCGTCCGAATCGTAGTCTAGAAACTGCGCGGCGCGCGCGGCGACGGTTCCGGTGGGTGCCGGGCGAAGAACGAAACGCCCGCGCCCGTCGCTCAAGGCAAACAGTCCGGCGCGGTCTTTCCGGCCCAGAAAGAAATCCGTGTAAGCATCCTTGTTAAAATCGCCCGCCGCGAGGCACGTATAGTCGCCGCTTTGCGTCAGCCCGACTTCCACCGAGACGTTGCGAAACGTGCCGTC
>CAZEZJ010000562.1:0-2824 GCA_964516695.1 uncultured Blastocatellaceae bacterium | reverse complement strand
CTGCTCGATTTCGTCAACAGTCGCATCGGGTTGCAAAATACGCTCGTCGCCTTCACCGCCGACCACGGCGTCGCTCCCGTGCCGGAACACGCTACGGCGCTCAACCTGCCCGGCGGTCGCATCGGCAACGCCCAACTGCTCGACGCCATTAAAACCGCCATCAGGCAGCGCTACGGGCGCAAGGATGAGTCGAAAGATTCAACCGCCGACTACATTCTTAGTCTGTCGAACGCCAACATCTTTTTTAACCTCGCCGCGCTCAGGCGCGACCGCATCAGCCTCGAGGAGATAGAAACAGTGGCGGGCGATGCTGCGCTGCAAGTTCCGGGCATCGCTCGCTACTTCACACGCACGCAACTGCAACGCGCGGCGATTCCGCCCGCTGACCCGATAGCTCGCCGCGTGCTGCACGGCTTCAACTCGCGCCGCAGCGGCGATGTCATTCTAATAACGGAGCCTTTCAAGTATCTCGAAACGTTTATTCCGGCCACACACGGCTCGCCCTATACTTACGACACGCACGTTCCTTTAATCATCATGGGCCGTGGTGTCACGCCCGGACGCTACAATCAGACCGCCACGCCCGCCGACATCGCTCCGACGCTCGCCAACCTTTTGGGAGTGCAAGCGCCAAGCAACTCGACCGGCCGAGTGCTCACTGAAGCCCAGATGTTGAGGACACAAAGATAGGAACAAGTCCGGTTCACCGGGGCTGATTTATTAAGTAAGTGATTTATGAAAAAAGCAATCTACTTTTCAATTCTTTCATTAATGTTCGTGCTGGCAGCAACGCTCGCGCCGACCGCCATCATCGCGCAGGAGCGTCCCGCAGGAAGCGTTGTCACAACAGAGCCTACGCCTCAAACTGCAAGCGAGACTTCCAACGACCCTTTGAGAGCCGAGTTGAAAGCGATTACTGACTTGCCGCCTACGGAACGCATCGGCAAGCTCAAAGCTTTCATCGAAGCCAACCCGCTCTCGGCCTTGAAGACGCGCGCGCAGGAACTAATCGTCAGCGCTCGCGCGACGATGGGCGAGGAAAAACTAAGAGCGGGCGATGTCGCGGGCGGCGTCGAGCAGTTTCGACAGGCGATTGCGGAAAGCCCGGCCAACATGTCTGATAGATTGTTCGCTGATGTGCTGGCGCGCATTCCGCTCAATCTATACCTGCGCGGCGAGCGCACGCCGGCTTTTGAAATCGAACAGTTGATTGAAGCGCGCGTGAAAGATAATCCGCAGCGGCTGATGCTCCTCTTAGCCTTTTATTTGAACATCGAGGAGGGAGACCATGCCGCGCGTTTGGCGGAGACGGTTATCAAACTCGCGCCGGATATGACCGCAGCCTATCAGGCTCTCGGCGCTGCGCGCCACATCGAGTTGCGCTTAGACGATGCCATCGCCGCCTACACTCGCGCTCTCGAACTCGACCCGAAATCGGCGCGCTCTCGTCGCAGCCTCGCAGACCTGCGGCGCGCGACCTCGAAGCCCGAAGTTGCGCTCGCGCTCTACCGCGAGTTGTTGCAAGCCGACCCGGCAGACAAACTCGCGCGCTCCGGCCTCGTGCTCTCATTGTTTGATTTAGACCGGAAGGATGAAGCCGAGCGTGAGCTGGAAGCAGCTTTGAAAGAGGAGCCGCGCAATCTGTCTCTGCTAACGGGCGCGGCCTATTGGTATGCGGCACACAACGATGGCGCGCGTGCGTCCGAGTTGGCCCAGCGGGCCATCGAAATCGAGCCGCGTTACACGTGGGCGCACATCGCGTTGGCCCGTGCGCTCGTGCAGCAGAAGCGACCGCTCGATGCCGAGCGCGCTCTGAGGTTCGCGCGCCAGTACGGGCGCTTTCCCACGCTCGATTACGAACTCGCCAGCACCCTCTCCGCCGCCGGACTCTACGACGAAGCGGCGACCGAACTATCTCGCACCTTTACGCTCAAGGGCGACCAGCTTGAGACTTTGCTGGCCGGACGCAAACCCGCGCAGGCCGCGAGCTTTACCGAACTGCTCGCGCTCGAACGCCGCGCCGGAATCTTTCAACCCGCCGTGGCCGATACGGAAGAGAATGCGCGCCTGCTCAAAGGCTTGCTCGCTTTCCGCAATGCTTTGAATCCGTCGGGCGGGCGCGCACGCATTAAAGAGGCGGAGGCCGCAAACGCCGCGCGCGAATGGACTGCGGGCCAAGACGCCATGCGTCTTTACAGGCAGTTGTATGCGGCGAGCCGTCTGCTTCAACAAAGAGTCGGGTTGCAAACGGCTTTGGAGTTAAGCGAGCAAGCCAGAAGCGTCGGCGTCGAAGCAGCGCTGGATGTTCCGGCTGCCACCGCCGCCGTGATGGCAGACGAGTTGAGGGATGCGCGCGCGCGCGCGATTAACTACGGCGGAACATTGGCGCTGCCCGAAGTGCCGCGCAACGTGCTGTCCAGCATTCTTCGCGGCAAGATTGAAGACATCGCCGGTGTCGCTCTCTATAACCAAGACAAGGCGACGGAAGCAATCACGCACCTGCGCCGCGCCATCAGCGTCCTTCCTGAAAACTCCGCTTACTGGCGCGCCGCACAGTGGCATCTCGGCGCGGCCTACACCGCCAGCGGCAATGAGCAGGAAGCTTTAGCCTCCTATCTGAAAAGCTACGACCGAAACGCGCCCGACCCCATTCGCCGCGCCGTTATCGAAGGTCTCTATCGTAAAGTCAACGGCTCGCTGGAAGGGATAGATGCCGTGCTCGGCGCAAATGCTTCCGCCGCCACCATCGCGCAGAACACCACTACGCCAACAGCCACGAGCACTACGCCCGTCGCAGAACAGCCCGCCACCGCCACGAGCGCGG
>CAZEZJ010000561.1:0-2825 GCA_964516695.1 uncultured Blastocatellaceae bacterium | reverse complement strand
TTTCTCGGCGGTTGTGCTCGATGTCATGCTGCCGGGCATGGACGGTTTCACGGTGGCGGCGGAATTGCGGCGCGCGGGGCAGTATGTGCCCGTGTTGATGCTGACGGCGCGCGCTCATCCCGAAGATGTCCTGCGCGGGTTTGAATCCGGCGCTGATGACTATCTGCCGAAGCCCTTCGAGTTGGAGATTCTGCTGGCGCGGCTGCGCGGGCTGCTCCGGCGCAGCCAGTGGTTGCATAGGGCGCGCGAAGCCTTGACCACCACCACGACTGACAACTCGCATTTAACTTCCGCCGAAGCTGTGCGGACAAACTCTGCGAGCGAGGAAGCGTTTTCAAAGGAGCCGACTAAAGAAGTCTTCGCCTTTGACGGCAAGACGATTGACTTCGGCGCTTTGGAACTGCACATCGGCGTGCGCGTCGTGCGCCTGACATTGATGGAGACAGAGTTGTTTCGCTATCTCATCAGGCACGCGAACCGACCCGTCTCGCGCAAGGCGATGCTCGAAGAAGTTTGGGGACTGCGAGAGGATACGGACACGCGCGCCATCGATAATTTCATCGTTCGCCTGCGCAAGTATATCGAAGACGAACCGGCCAAACCCAAACATCTGTTGACGGTCAGAGGCGTCGGCTATCGCTTCGTCGCTGAACCCGACGGGAAAGAAAAGGTAAAAGGTAAAAGGTAAAAGTGCGGACTGGCTGACGCCAGTTTTTAGAAAGGTTCGTTGCCTTCTTCACTCTTACCTTTTACCTTTTACCTTTTGCCTTGTAGTGGTAGCATGGCGCGCTAACGTTTTACCGATTCCCTTTTGTGTTAAGGAGTAATTTCCCTCATGCCGTGCGATCCAGCGATGTTCTCAAAGATTAGGCTCTTTGAACAACTCGACGAGGAAGACCGCAAAGTACTGGCGAGCGTTGTTGACACGATGAAAGTGTCACAGGGCGAGACACTCTTTCAGGCAGGCGAACCGGGCGAGTCGCTATTCGTCGTGCAGTCGGGTGAGATTGAGCTGTTCATCAAAGACACGGCGGGGCAGAAGATTGTGCTGACAATCGCGCGCGAGGGCGATGTCTTCGGTGAACTCTCCCTTCTCGATAGCGGACCGCGCACGGCCACCGCCGTCGCGCTCACGAACAGCGAATTGCTGGTGCTCGACCGCGGCGATTTGATGCTGCTGTTCGGGAAAAAGCCGGACGCCGCGCTGCACATGCTGGCCTCGATGGGCAGCATGACGCGCAAGGCCGACGAACTACTGCGGACGCGCGTTTCACGCAACGTCAACGAAGAAGTGCAGGAGCATTCGACGGTCGTTCAGCGCGTCGCCGACTGGCTGGCATGGTTTAGCGGCAGCATCATGTTCTTGGTCATCCACGCCGCGTGGTTTGTCACGTGGATTTCGCTCAACACCATTATCCTGCCCCCGAACGCGGAGGGCGAGCGTGGATTCGACCCGTTCCCCTTCGGGCTGCTGACGATGATTGTCTCGCTCGAAGCCATCTTTCTCTCCTGCTTCGTCCTGATTAGCGCCAACCGGCAGGCGGAAAAAGACAAGGTGCGCTCAGACATAGAGTATGAGGTAAACATCAAGGCGGAGCTTGAGGTCGCGCACCTGCACGAGAAGACCGACCGCATTTATGAAGACATGCTGGCTCGTTTCAATCGTCTGGAAAAAGCGTTGGCCCAACCGGCGGAGACGGAAAAAGTCTGAAGCATCAACGCTCGGAAAACAGATGGTCATCAGCTAGTTAGTTATCGAGGCGGCTCCCAGCCGTTCCAGATGACAAACGCGATGACCGCGATGAAGACAATCGAAAAGCAGAGAATCAACTTGACCGCAGGGTCGAATTTCTGCAAGCCCGCTGCTTCCGTTTCCTCTTCTTCTGTCAACTCTTGAGGCAGCTTGAGATTGCCCGTATCGACTTTGAGCGTGCCGTCGTCTGTCGAGTTTTGAGGCGGAGGCGGCGCGCTGCCTCTTTCTTCGAGCGGAGCGAGCCGCGCCTCCGAGTGGGTTTCCCCATTATTAGCCCCGCGTTGCGATTTTTTCACAGCCATTTAATCTTCCTAAAGTAAGCGTAGAGTCCGACGCCGATAATGAACATCGCGAGCAAAGCGAAGACGTAGCCGTATCTCGCGTGTAGCTCCGGCATGTAGGTAAAGTTCATGCCGTAGATGCCTGCGACGAGCGTGATGCTCATCAGGATGGTGGCAATCGAAGTCAGGCGCTTCATCACCATATTCATGCGATTGCTTTGAGTGGAGAGATAGGCGTCCATCGTCGAGCCGAGCATTTCGCGCAGCGTGTCAATCGTGTCAGCAACGCGGATGATGTGGTCGAAGACATCCTGAAAATAGACGTGTGTTTCGCGCGCGAAGATGGGCTGCTCGCGACGGAGCATTGTATTGAAGACATCGCGCAGCGGCGTTATCGAGCGGCGCAGCCAGAGGAGTTGTTTCTTGATGCGGAAGATTTCTTCGATTGATTGCGGATTGAAGACGCCGAAGATTTGGTCTTCGAGGTCGTCCATGCGCTCGCTGATGGTGTCGAGCAAAGGCAGGTAGTCATCAACGATGGCATCCATCAAAAGATATGCGAGCAGTCCGGCTCCATGCTCCGCGCGGTCTGTCCATTCATGCCAGAGCCGCGCGGCAATTTCGACGGCGCGAATCGGGCGACTGTGAACCGTCACCAGATAGTTTGTGCCGAGGAAGATATTAAGCTCGCGCAACTCAAGATGATTTTCCGGTCCGACCAACTCCGCTTCGTAGAGCACGATGAAATAGTAACCTTTGTACTCTTCGACCTTCGGGCGTTGATGCGCGTT
>CAZEZJ010000560.1:0-2869 GCA_964516695.1 uncultured Blastocatellaceae bacterium | reverse complement strand
GGCTACACAGTCGGCGTCCTTGTGCAGACCAACTTCGGCGGGGTGTTGACGATAAACGGCGCTCCGGTCGGGCGCGAGTTGGGTAATTACTATTTGAAGGAGACGCTCGGAGCTTTCGATAGCCAGCGGCGAGGCGAACAGAAAGAGTTGTTGCACGACCGTGCGGACGGTTCCATTATCATCGTTGTCGCCACAGACGCCCCGCTCGATGCGCGTAATCTGACGCGACTGGCGCGCCGCGCGCTCCTCGGAATGGCGCGAACAGGCTCGCCTTCGACGAATGGCAGCGGCGATTACGTCATTGCCTTCAGCACCGCGCCGCAGAATAGAATCAGGCCGGGCGAGGCCGTGCGGCAAGTTCAAGCGCTCGGAAACGAGGCCATGTCGCCGCTCTTCCTCGCCGTGGTCGAAGCGACCGAGGAAGCCATCTACAATTCAATGCTGCGGGCCACAACCATCGTCGGGCAGGGCGGCCGCCGCGTCGAGGCGCTGCCGCTTGAGCGGACGATAGAGATTCTCAAAAAGTATGGCGCGCTCGCGAAGGATAAATAAACCGCATCCGTGCTCTCTTTGGCTCGTCTCTCTTTTAATCGTTGACATCCGCCGTCCGCCTCTCGTACCTTATTAGTTGTAGTCCTTTTCGGGAGTACGCCCCACAGAGAATCCTCAAAACAGCAACCAATATTCCTGAAGACACTTTTTTCTGTGTGCTTCAAGGCGAAAGCGTCCGCTCAAAGCCACGTGAGCGGCCCGCCGTAATTTTCAGGCGGAGGTCTTATGAAAGCAGGCAAGCGAAACGAACTTGAAAACGTCCGGCGGCGAACGACCGCGTTGATTCTGAAGCCGCTCAAGGGGCTGTGCGGGCTACTGCTCAGAACCCTTGTGGCAAGCTTCGTCTTCTACGGCGTCGTCGCCGTGGCTTTACACAGTCTGGGCTATCCCGTGCCGCGCCTCTCGGATTTGGGCCATTATCTTGAAAGCCTGTCAGGACTGGCGAAAATCTTGTCGTAGCCTGTAGCCGCACGGCGCTCTCTCTCTCTTGAGCCGCACGGCTTCGGCTAACGAAAAATATCTTGCCCTTCCCTGTCGCACCAAGCTCAGCGTGTGACTGTTGGTTTTGAGGAGTTTATCGATGATTGATGAGCGAGAGAGCTGCTTGGAGCTTCTCGGCTTGAAGCCGGGAGCGTCAGCGCAGGAGATTAAAACGGCCTACAGGGATTTGGCGAAGGTTTGGCATCCAGACCGTTTCGCACACGACGCGCGCTTGCAGGAGAAGGCCCAGAACAAATTAAAAGAGATTAACGAAGCCTATGAAGCTCTGACGACAGGGACGTTTAATCAAAACCGACGTGCGCCGCGCCGCCCAACCGAATCAAACGCGGCACATGCATCGTCTCCCTCGCCGCCACAAACAAGCGGCCAACATCTGTGGACGACGTTGGCTCTCATCGCATGTCTCGTCATCGTCGGGTTCTTCATCGCTCCGCGGCTGTTGCCCGCAGAGCGAAACGAAGCGGAGCAGATGAGCGCCACCGGCAGCCAGACCGTGAAAGATGCGGAGGTCGAGAAAGACGAGGCATTGAGCAATCGTCAGGAAAGAAAGAACGTCGAGAAGCAGAAAGCCGCGACTGCGACGATTCCCAACTCAATCGAGCCGAGCGCCCCGCCTCGTGCGATTCCGACCGTGACGGTCACGATTGACCCGACCACGGGAGCGCTGGCGACCGCCGCCTGTCCAATCAAAAGCTCTATGACCTACGTTGGCGGGCAAGAGCCGCGCCATTATTGCAGCGCCAACCATCAAGCGCCCGCCGTCGCTACCCAAGCGTCCGCGGAAGATAAGAAGAAGTCTCGTTTAAAATCGGTCGCTAATCGTCTCGCTGCTCCGGCGCGCTGGCTGAAAGAGAAGACGCAGTAGCCCAGGCCCGCCGTGTGGCGAGTGTCGTAGTGTTCATGTTGCGCGTTTCGGTTTTCGGTCAAACTTTAGTTTTAGGCTGAGGTTGATGATAGAATGTCGGCAACGTGAGCCGGACAAGAAAACTGACGCGAGCGAACCTACTCATGTGCCTCGCGGCAGGCGGCGGACTCTGTTGGGCCAATCAACTGGTGCGGGCAGCCTCCGACATTGGCGCGCCTGCGACCGAGGGGGGCGCTGCTGTCGCGCACGGGCTTGACCCCTCTGTGCTCGTTGGCATCGCGCTCATGTTGATTGCGGCCAAACTCGGCGGCGAGTTGTTTGAGCGAATCGGCCAGCCCGCCGTGCTGGGCGAACTCATCACGGGCATTGTTATAGGCAATCTCGCGCTCTTTGGCTTTCACGGTTTTGATTTTCTGAAAGTCAACGGAGTTATCGCCGCGCTGGCTGAGATTGGCGTCATCATCCTGCTGTTTGAAGTCGGGCTGGAATCGAATCTAGGGGAGATGTTGGAGGTCGGCTGGTCTTCGCTCTTTGTCGCGCTGGCGGGCGTGGTCGCGCCCTTTCTGCTGGGCTGGGGTGTCGCGGCCTACTTTATTCCGAACGAGTCGCGGCTCGTGCATATTTTCATCGGCGCGACGCTGTGCGCAACCAGCGTTGGCATTACGGCGCGCGTTCTGAAAGACATGGGCCGCTTGCAATCGCGCGAGTCGCGCATCATTTTGGGAGCGGCTGTGCTCGATGATGTGTTGGGCCTGCTGATACTGGCGGTGGTCGCGGGCGCGATTAAGGCTGCCGCGACGGGCGCTGCGCTCTCGTTGCAGGACATCGCTTTGATTGCGGGAAAGTCGGTCGCGTTTCTAGCCGGCGCGCTTGTAATCGGCCATTACTTTGTTCCGCGCGTCTTTCACAGGGCGGGACGTTTCGAGAGTCGCGGCGTGCTGCTGGCGGCGT
>CAZEZJ010000559.1:0-2871 GCA_964516695.1 uncultured Blastocatellaceae bacterium | reverse complement strand
TGAAAAGAGAATCGAAACTGCTTGTCACGGCGCGCGGAAAATTGATGACGAGGGCTGCGGAAGGCAGAACGGCCATCTCGCGCGGCGTCGTGCCGTCTAAGTTAATCAGCGCGGCTTGGCCCGAGATGATGCCGCCGAGCGGCATGGTGACGACGCTGGTGACACCGTTAACGCGCGTCACGTTGATGTTGGCGCTGTGCGGATTGATGGCGACGATGGCCTGCGCGTTTGGATTCAAATCACCGATTTCCGTCAGGTCAACCGTGCCGGGCGCGCCCTGTCCGATTTCGACCAGCCCGAGCGACGTGGCAGCGTCAATCATGCCGGGATAAATCGTCAGCCCGCTCGCATCTATCTCTTGAGCGCCCGCCGGAACTTGAAGCCCTGCGCCGACGGCTTCAATCTTGCCATTGCGGATGATGAGCGTCCCGCTCTCAATCTCTGCGCCGCTGACGGTCACAATCCGCGCGTTGCGAATAGCGTAGACGCCCGCTGTGTTGTTCGTGTCCTGCTGCGCTCCGGCGCTCGCCGTCACCAGGAAGAAGGCGGCGGCGAAGGCAGCGAGACAAACGAAGATGAGAAGTGTGCTCACCTGCGTTTTTATCTTCGCGGCGTTGCGGTGTCGCGGCGCGCGCGCGTCTCGGTTGCTAGCGGTTGTTTTCAGTCTGACGTTCATCGCTGATTGTGCCCTCCGTCGTCGTCAGGGTCATGGTCAGCCGGGCGCCGGTCGCGCGGTGCGGGGGGCGGCGTGCCTTGCGCGGGCGGGCGGTTGGGTTCGGCTTGTTCGAGGCGAGTGCGCTCGCGTTCGAGTTCGGCCCGGCGCGCGAGGTCTTGCTGGCGGTCGAAGAAAATCTCGCCGTCAATCAACGTCGTCTCGACGCGCGCGTAGACGCTAAAAGGGTGAGCCGTCCAGATGGCTAGGTCCGCATCTTTGCCGACATCAATGGAGCCGACGCGCGAGTCGATGCCGAGTTGAATGGCGGGATTTAAGGTAATCATCCGCAGCGCTTCGTTTTCCGTGAGGTCGCCGTACTTCATGGCTTTGGCGGCCTCGATGTTGAGACGGCGAGCGCGTTCGTCGGAGTCTGAGTTGATGGAGACGTTGACGCCCGCGCGTTGGAGAATCACAGCCGCGTGCGGGATGGCATCGTAGGCTTCGATTTTGTAGCCCCAATTGTCTATGAAGATGGAAGCGCCCGCGCCGTGGCGCGCAATCTCGGGCGCGACCTTATAACCTTCGAGCACGTGTTGCAGCGTCCTGATTTTGAAGCCAAACTCGTCGGCCACGTTCAGTATCATCAAAATCTCGTCGGCGCGATAGCAATGCGCGTGAACGTAGCGCTTGCCTTCGAGAATTTCCACGAGCGGCTCAAGCTCTAAATTACGACGCGGCGGAATCAAGCTTTTCTCGCCACGCTTCACAGCGGCGCGATACTCATCCCAACTGCTCTTATAATCGCGCGCGCGCAGGAACGCATCGCGGATGACTTCGGCCACGCCCATGCGCGTCGCCGGATAACGGCGTTGGCCCGCGGGCTGCGGAAAGTTGGTGCGCTTCGGATTCTCACCGAGCGCAAACTTGATGCCGGGCATCGCATTCGGAAAGATAAATTCTTCGATGGGCCGCCCGTACTTAATCTTGACGACGGTGTTCAAGCCGCCGATGGCATTGCCTGAGCCGTGCAGCAGATTCAGCGTTGTCACGCCGCCCGCCAATTCTCGATAAAGGTCCGGGTCGGTCGGGTTCAGCACGTCGCTCGTGCGTACCATCGAAGTGACGACGTAAGTTAATTCGTTAATCGCGTCGAGCATCGAATGCGAGTGGCAGTCAACGATGCCGGGCATCACGTACTTGCCGGTTGCATCGATGATGCGCGCGTCTGCTGCCGCTCGAAGATTTGTCCCGACGGCGGCGATTTTGCCTCTGCGAATCAGGATGTCGGAGTTCGTGAGCGTGCCGCGCGAGACGGTCAGGATAGTCGCGTTGCGAATCAACGTCTCAACAGCATCTTCGCGGCGCGGCGTCGCCTGCCTGCCTTGCGCTACGGCGGAAACTTGCGAAGCAAGCCCAAGCGTCGAAAGCGAAAGGATAAGAGCAATCAGCTTTTTCATTCTTAACTCCTAAAAACAGTGATGAGTGATGAGTGATGAGTGATGAGTTAAAGGCAACAGCTTGTCATGCATTACTCATCACTCGTCGTTCATCACTTCTTTCGGGCGCGAGCCGTTGAACTCGACTGTGCCGAGCGTTGAGTTGACCGTGCCGTGCATGAGGTAGCTGGAAAAATCGTTCGTGCTGCCTGTGCGGGTCAGTAGTTCGGAAACGATGCCTTCAAAGGTTAGCTCGACGTTTTCGCCGCCGAGTTGCACGAGCGTCGTGAAGCGAAAGCCGTCTGCGCCTGCGGAACCCATGATAATCTCGGCGGTCGGGAAAGGGCCTTGCAGTTTTCCGGTCAGAACGACGCCACGGCGTTCGAGAATGAGCGTGGCGGGAACGTTCTGTTCACCGATGACGAAGTTGATGTTCCATGTTCCTGATAAAGCGGAGGGCGGCGCGCTCGGTGGTGGCTGTGTGGGCGCGGCGGGTGTGGTTGGCTGCTGTGTGTTTGGCGGCGTGGCGGGCGTGCTGCCTCCGCCTCCGCCCGCGCGTGTGCCGTTGAAAGAGCCGGGGGCGCGTCCGACGACTTGAATCGTGCCGCGCATCTCGTTGCCGCTGATAGTGCCCGTGAAGGTCGCTTCGGTTGTCAGGCCGCCGATGTTGATGGGAACGGTGAAGCGCAGGTCGCCGCTTTGCCCGATGGAGGCGCTGCTGATTTGGCCGGAGCCGAGCGCGCCTTGAATAGAGCCGCGCAGTTGCTCGCCTTCTTGTTG
>CAZEZJ010000558.1:0-2878 GCA_964516695.1 uncultured Blastocatellaceae bacterium | reverse complement strand
GTTTGCGGGCGGCAAACTCATGCTGGCCCGCGACCGGAGTTTTGATGCTCGGAAGCGCCCGCGCGCTCGCCGCGTCCTTGAATTCCGAGCGCGCGCATCCGGCGGTAAAGGTGGCTGCGGTCAACGCCCATCAGCTCTGCCGCGCGCGAGACGTTGCCTTCGGCCTCCGCCAGTTTTCTTTGAATAAACTCTCTGTGATAGGCATCCGTCGCAGATTTGAACGACGGAAATCTGAACGACGCGGCGGGCGGTTCTTCGCCGCCGAGGTCTGGCAAATCGCTCGCGTTCACCCTTATCTTCCCGTGCATGATAACCACGCGCTCGATTGTGTTTCTCAACTCGCGCACGTTGCCGGGCCAAGAGTAATTCTGCATGGCGTCCATCGCTTCCGTCTCAAACCGTTTCGCCTTTTTGCCATAGGCCACGGAAAAACGCTGGTTAAAATGCTCAACTAAGAGCGGCACGTCTTCCAGCCGCTCGCGCAAAGGCGGCAACTCAAACGGAATCACGTTTAAGCGATAAAAGAGGTCGGCGCGAAAGTTTCCCTGCTCAATCTCGAAATAGAGCCGCTTATTCGTCGCGGCGATAACGCGCACGTCAACGCGCACGCTCGTGCCGCTCCCGACAGGCTCAAAGCGTTGTTCCTCAAGCACGCGCAATACCTTCGCCTGCACGCGTGCGCTCATGTCGCCCACTTCATCCAGAAAAAGCGTCGCGCCGTCGGCCAACTCAAACTTCCCCTTCTTGGCGGCGGTCGCGCCCGTGAACGCCCCTTTAACGTGGCCGAAGAGTTCGGACTCGATTAACTCTTCGGGAATCGCCGCCGAGTTGACTTCAACAAAGGGAGCGCCCGCGCGCTGCGAATGAGCATGAATCGCACGCGCGACCAACTCTTTTCCCGTTCCCGACTCGCCGTAGATAAGCACGCGCCCATCGGTAGGCGCGACCACCGCAATCTGCTTACGCAGAGCGCGCATCGCGATAGACTCTCCGACCATCGCATACTCTTCATTCAACTCTGCGGTCAGTTCGGCGTTGACGCGTTCCAGTTTTTTCTGTCGCAGCGCATTGCGAACGGTCAAAACGGTCTTCTCAATCGAGAGCGGCTTTTCGATGAAATCAAACGCGCCGAGTTTTGTCGCACGAACCGCCGTCTCGATATTGCCGTGGCCGGAAATCATCACGACGGCGGCTTCGATGCCCGCCGCGCGCAGTTGTTCCAACGTTTCCAACCCGTCAATCCCCGGCAACCAAACATCCAGCAACACACAGCCGTAAGCCCTGCGCTCGATGGCCTTCAGACATTCTTCGCCCGACCCGACCGCCTCGGCAGCAAAGCCCTCGTCTTCCAGCACCGCCTTCAAGGTATCGCGAATGCCGCGCTCGTCGTCAACAATGAGAATGGAATCAGCCATGCGAAATATAAATCATTACGTCGTAGTCGGTATCTCTATCGTAAATTTCGCACCGCGCGGGCGATTGGCTTCGGCACGGATGCGCCCGCCGTGGTCTGTGATGATGCGTTGAACGATGGCGAGGCCAAGTCCGGTGCCGCGCCCGCGCGTCGAGAAATATGGTTGAAAGAGACGCCGGAAATCGGAACGCGCGATGCCCTGCCCCGTATCCGTCACTTCGGCCAGCAGCAGCCCGCGCGAGGGGTCGTGGGCGGTCGCAACCGTGATACGCTTTTCGTCTTCGATGCTTTCGAGCGCTTCCAAGGCGTTATCAATTAGGTTGACGAAGACGCGGCGAATCTGCTCGGCGTCGAGCATGGCTGGGGGAAGTTGCGGCCCGAGCGCCACATCAAGGCGCACGCCGTTCAATCGTTCTTCATAGAGCGTGACCGCCTGCTTAACCACATCATTCAAGTCTGCCGTTTCGAGACGCGCGTGCGGCAACCGCGCGAAGCGTGAAAACTCGTCAACCATCGCTTTGAGTCCGGCGACCTCACGCGTAATCGTCGCCGTACACTCGTCCACAACTTGCGCGACGCGCGCGCTCTCTGCGCCGCCGCCGTTGGCGCTGCCGTTGGAATCGCCGTTAGCGCCGCGATGAAAATTCTTGGCGATGCGTTCGGCTGAAAGTTGGATGGGCGTGAGCGGGTTCTTGATTTCGTGTGCCATCCGGCGCGCGACCTCGCTCCAAGCGGCGGCCCGTTGTGCTGTCAAGAGCTCCGACAAATCTTCGATGACGATGACGACGCCGCGCTCTTCTCCGCCGGGTGCACGCAGGGTCGTGGCGGTCAAAGCGACGGGAAGCACGCCGGCATCCGTAGCGCTGCCGCGCACGAGTTCCGTCTGTTCCGTGGCACGGCTCATTCGCCGCGCGCGACGAATGAGCCGTTCGATAACGGTGCTGTCTTCAGGGCTGATGATGTCTGAGAGCGTCGAACTGGCGGGGGGCGCAGCTTCGAGCCGGAGCATGGCGGCGGCGGCGGCGTTGATGGTCGTCACCTGCCCGTTTTCGTCCAGAGAAATAACGCCGGTGGATAATGATTCGAGAATGGTCTCGATGTAGTTGCGACGCTCTTCGAGCGCCAAATTCTTGTCGCGCAACTCGGTCGCGCCAGCCTCTATGTGACGGCGATTTTCGTCGAGTTGCGCCGTCATCTGGTTAAACGACTCGGCAAGCAGGGCTAGTTCGTCCTCCGCGATTTCGCTGACGCGATGCGAGAGATTTCCGCGCGCGACTTCGTTGGAGGCTTCGGCCAAAGCTTGAATAGGCTTGGCTAAGCCGCGCGCCAAGTGAATCGCGACCCAGGTGGAGGCAAAGAGCAGCAGCAGCGTGAGCAAGCCGAGCGTTGAGAGTCCAAGCAAGCGCACCTTACGTTGTCGCGCGACCAGCTTGCTATACTCGCTTTTCGAGTCGGTCAGTATTT
>CAZEZJ010000557.1:0-2892 GCA_964516695.1 uncultured Blastocatellaceae bacterium | reverse complement strand
ATTCCGGTCGGCTCTCCGCTTGCATCTTTCAGGATTTCGCCGCCCGCGGGCACTTCCGTTTCACGCGTCACGCCCGCTTTTTTGAGCGCCAGCGTGTTCGCCCAACTGACGTGCCCGTCAACGCGCTGCACAAAGACAGGATTGGTTGGCGCGACCGCGTCCAAATCTTGACGCGTGGGCCAACGACCGCCCCACAGCGTGTGGTCCCAACCGCGCCCCAGAATCCAGGAGCCGGGCGGCAACTCACGCACCTTCGCCGCGATGCGCCCCTTTGCTTCCTCAAGCGAGCGAGCGCCGTTGAGGTCAACACGCAACAGGGAAAGCCCGCCGCCGAGAAAGTGCAGGTGCGCGTCGTTGAAGCCCGGCGTCGCGAGTTTTCCGGCGAGATTAATCGTCCGCTGGCCTTGATAGAGCGCGGCTATCTCGCGGGTTGTGCCGACGGCGACAATGCGGTCATTGTTAATCGCGACGGCTTCAGCGATTGTGCCCTCTGCGTCCGCCGTGAAAATCTTGCCGTTAGTCAAAACCAAACTGACAAGACGGCGCTTTTGCGCGCCCGCGGTCGTTGACGCAATGAGCAGCGAAGTAAGGATGAGCGAGACGAGAGCTAAACGAAATTTCATTTTTTTTGTTTGATGGATAAGAATGTCATCGAGCGGCGATTGTTATATCACCGAATCAAGCCGAAATGATACAGGCAACCGCCCCCTTAAGCCGGCTCGCACCAACGCGCAGTTGCCTCAAACAATCATTGGGACGCGGCCCGCAAATGGCCTATAATCCGTCCGCTCAATCTGCGTGTCATCTTGTGGGTTGTTCGTTTCACTAAAACTTATCCGAGGGAGTTGTCATTAAAATGAACACTGAGACCATCGGCTTCGAGACGCCAAACGGCGCGACCACGGCGGTTGTCGCGCTGCCCGCAAGCGACGCTCCTGAGAGCGCCGCCGTCATCCTCATACACGAATGGTGGGGCATCAACCAACACATGCGCGACATCGCCACACGCTATGGGCGTGAGGGCTACATTTGCATCGCGCCCGACCTCTTTCGCGGCAAGACGGCTAGCAATCCCCATGAGGCCGCGAAGCTGATGAACGAACTGCCGCTCGACGACGGCACGAACACCATCAAGCGCGCCATCGAGGAGAGCCGCGAAAAGTACGGCATCGCGAAATTCGGCATCACGGGCTATTGCATGGGCGGCACCTTCGCGCTACGCGCAGCCTGCCTGAACGATTCGCTCTCAGCCGCCGCACCCTTCTACGGCGACATCCCCGAAGAAGAAGTCTTGTCACAATTGAAAGTGCCGACGCTCTTCATTGCCGGAGAGCGCGACGGCTGGATAACGCCGGAGAAGGTCGAGGCGCTCAAAGACGCCGCGCGCGAGCACGATTTGCCCCTCGAAGCTGTCAGTTACGACGCCGACCATGCTTTCTTCAATGACACGCGCCCAGAAGTTTACGACCCGGAAGCTTCAGCCGATGCATGGCAGCGCGTGCTCAAGTTGTTTGGAGAGACCTTACGCGGCAATGCCTCGTAGCTCGAACAGTAGGGGGCAGAACTTGTCCTCTAAGTGCCGCTCGATTCTAAAACGCTGGCAAAGACAAGCTCTGCCCTTACGGAATCATTCATCTTCCAGCAGCGAGCGGTTGCGCCAGTTTCATAAAATCCTGTAGCTCCTTCTTCGCCGGCAAAGTTGTCCGCGCGCCGAGCGCCCTGCATTTGAGCGCGGCGGTCGCGTTGGCGAGACGCAGGCTCGTCTCTATCTCTTCACCACTCAGCAGCCCGTAGAGAAATCCGGCATGGAAGGCATCGCCCGCGCCGGTCGTGTCGCGGCAGCCGTTGGGGACGGCGTAGGCTGGCGATTCTAAAAAGACTCCGTCTACAAACACGAGCGCTCCGCGCACGCCAAGCGTCATGCCGACGACCACGAAACCGTAGCGCGCTTTCAACTCAACGAGCGAAGCCCGCTCATCGTGGATGCCCGTCAGGCGGTGCGGAAATTCCTTGGAGGAGATGAGAATGTCTATCGTTGGCAGCAGTTCGGGCAATCCGTCGTAGAGATTGTCGATGTCGGCGGAGACGACGGTTGCAGCCGCTCGCGCGGCCTCTGCCAGACGCACGCAAGCGGGCGGGTCATGCGCGTCTAAATGCAGCACGCGCCCGCGCCCCGCCATCTCAAGCGGCGCTTCGTTTGCGCTGTAAGCCAATCGCTCGTCGCGCTCCCAGATGATAGTGCGCTCGCCGGAGCGCTCGTCTATGATGATGAAAGCTATCTGGTTACGCGCGCCCTCAATCGTTTCCGCAAACTCGACATCGACGCCCTCTGCTTTCAGCGACGCCAAGCCGAATTGTCCTTCCGCGTCTGAGCCGAAGCGCCCGCTGTATGCTGTGCGCAGGCCGAGGCGTTGCAGCCCGACCATCGCTGAAGCCGTCTGCCCGCCCGCCGCCTGCACGTGTTCCGTCAGGCGCGTCTTCGTATCGAAGGCCGGAAAGGCCGGAACAACTATCAGATGGTCAACGGCGTTAAGGCCAAAACCAACTGCGTCGAACTCTTTCGGTGATGACAAGCTAAGGGGAAATCGCAATCCGGCCTCTTTCAGTGTTGAATTGATGAACGCTTTTTACTATGGCAAAGCGCGTGGAGAAGTCAACCGAAATCAGTTATATTAACCCTCTCAACCCCTTTTTGAAGACTGAACGTAAGGCAACAGAGAGTGACCCTCGACGAAAAGCTCCGCAATCTACCCGTCTCGCCCGGCGTCTATTTGCACAAAGACGAGGCGGGCAAGATTCTCTACGTCGGCAAGGCGAAGAACTTGCGCAATCGTGTGCGCTCCTATTTTCAATCGGGGCGCGGGCACGACCGCAAGACCAGGGAGCTTGTGC
>CAZEZJ010000556.1:471-2894 GCA_964516695.1 uncultured Blastocatellaceae bacterium | reverse complement strand
GCAAGCTGACCTGGGGTATCAACCAGAACAACACGTTCACCTTCTCGACCTTCGGTGATTTCACCAAGCAGGAAGGCTTCCTGTTCGGCGGCTCCGGCTTCGGTAATGACCAGACCGCGTTTAGCGGCGTCATCGAGACGGGCGGACACAACTACACAGCGCGTTTGAACTCGACCATCACGCCGACGTGGATTGGTGAGTTCGCTTTCGGTTTGCACTATCAGCGTGCCAACACGCTGCCCGCAAGCGACCTGACCGTTCCGCTGCTTTTGAACAACTTTGCGGTTGTTCGCAACGGCGCGCGCGTCGCCCCGACCCAGACCAACGTGACGGTCAACGCGGCCACCGGCCTCGGCGATTTCGTCAACGGCGCGGGCGGCGAACTGGCTCGCAACTTCGTGGATGGCCCGGGCTTCGGTCTGTTCTCCACGCAGAATCGCGACCGCTGGGAACTCCAGGCTCGCTTCCAGAACATCTACGGACGCCATACCTTCAAGTATGGTTTCGAGTACAACAAGAACATCTACGCGATTGACACTCGCTCGACCGGCCCGGCCCGGACGTTCGGTACTATCGCCACGCAGGGTTTCCGTATCACCAACAACTTCGGTGTCTGCCAGATTCAAGGCACGAACATCGTTTGCCCGGTGGCAACGCTGACCTCGCGCATTCAGGCGCTGATTGACGCTGGCGTCAACCTCGGCGGCCCGACTTCCGTGAGCACCAACGCGGCGGTCATCGGTAACCTGACGACCAACCCGTTCCTGATTCGCACCAGCACGCGCGTTCGCGACTTCCGCCTCCAGACCACCGAAGGCGACACCTACACGAACGTCCAGAGCTTCTACATTCAGGACGACTTCAAACTGAGCCGCAACGTGCAGTTCAACTTCGGCCTCCGCTGGGATTTCCAGCAGTCTTATGGCAGCGGCGACCAGTCGTACTTGAAGCTCAACAACTTCAAGGACAACCTCCAGCCGCGCGTCGGCCTGATTTGGGATTTCACCGGCAAGGGCAAGGGCAAGGTGTTTGTTAACTTTGCTCGCTTCCTTGAGACGCCCGTTCCGCTCGACCTGAACGTTCGCGCTGGTTCGGATACGACCCAGACCGACCTTAACTTCAACGTCAGCCGTCTTAACGCCGTCGCCGGTTCGACCGTCGTTGCCGACTTCGGCAACCTCGGCGCGACCGCTACGCCGATTGACCCTGACCTCAAGCCGCAGACCGTTAATGAAGCGACTGCCGGTTTTGAGTATGAAATCGTCCGAGACCTCGCCATTGGTTTCCGCGGTATCTACCGCCACCAGGGCACGGTCATCGAAGATGGTTCGTTTGACGATGGTCACACCTACTTCATTTTCAACCCGGGCGAGAGCCTGACCGAGCAGTTGGCTTGCGCTGGCGACCCGGCGCATGGCCTGGCTCCGCAGTGTTTCGGTCGCGCTCGTCGTTATTACCGCGCGGTTGAGTTCACGGCCACGAAGCGTTTCACGAACAACTACCAGTTCATCGCTTCCTACGTGTTCTCCAGCCTCATCGGTAACTACGAAGGCTTGTTCCGTAACGACAACGGCCAGTCTGACCCGAACATCACCAGCTTGTTCGACCTTCAGAGCTTGTTGGCTAACACCTACGGACGCTTGCCCAACGACCGTCCGCACCAGTTCAAATTTGACGGCAGCTATCGCACGCCGTTCAAACTGTTGGTCGGCGCATCGTTCCGCGCGCAAAGTGGTATTCCGTTCAACGCGCTGACCCCGCACGAAGTCTACGGCAACAACGAAGGCTTCGGCGTTCCGCGCGGCACCGCAGTCGTTCCGACTGTGAACGTGAACACTCCTGGCTTCCCGAACGTGGTTGACAGCATCGGCAGCACACGCACGCCGACGACCTACAACCTCGACCTGAACGCCTACTATCCGATTCAGTTTGGTGAGAATCGCCAGTTGCGCTTCCAGGTTGACTGGTTCAACGTCTTCAACAACCAGCGCGCTATCCGTCTGGACGAGACGTTCTCCATCAACTCCGGCATCCCCGGTGTGGCGAACGTTCCGGCAAATCAGTTCCGCAATCCGTTCTACGGTTCGGGCACGATTTTCCAATTCCCGTCGGCCCTGCGCCTTGGCGTGAAGTTCCAGTTCTAAACTGCTGCTTTTCATGTGCTCGCGCGGCATCGCTCGCGAGCACATGAAAGCTTTTGTGGGGAGGAGCGTTTGCAAAAACGCTTCTCCCTCTTCTTTTTTAGTGGTATCCTAGTATTTCCCTCAGAGCATAATTCGCGACATCAATCTCAACCTTTGTGGCCGTTTGAGAAAGGAGTTTTCATAATGTTTCTCTCTCCCGGTCGGGCTACTTTTGAAAGCCGCCTTCTTCGTTATCTGTTACACACGAGTTGCGCCGCCGTGCTTGTCTTCGTTCCCGTT
>CAZEZJ010000556.1:0-459 GCA_964516695.1 uncultured Blastocatellaceae bacterium | reverse complement strand
CCATCGCATTCAAGGCCGCATCTATTTTCCTTCGGGCCGCCGCTCCGACGCGACAGCCGTCAAAGTGACGCTTGACAGCACCAGCTCCGAACGCATCACCCTCATCGCTGACCTCAACGGGTCATTCACTTTTAATGCGATAGCGCCCGGTTCGTACACGATTACGATTGACGCCGGTGATGAGTATGAGATTGCGCGAGAGGCTGTCGTCATCGAAAGCACATCAATCCGCGCTCGTAACATGTCGGCGACTGACCTGGCGCGGGCCAACGTCCCGCGCCTTTTTAACGTGATGGTGAGCCTCAGGCTCAAGCGTGGCGTTGGCGGCCCGTCGCGCCCTGGCGTGCTCAATGCGGCGCTGGCTGCCGTGCCCAAGCCAGCCGTGGAGCTTTACGAGAAGGCGCTCGAATCAATCCGCGCGAACGACAACAAAAAGGCCGTCGAGCAATTACGGGCCGC
>CAZEZJ010000555.1:0-2911 GCA_964516695.1 uncultured Blastocatellaceae bacterium | reverse complement strand
TTCGCCTTGTCCCGAGTGGTCTGTCGTAGGCTCCGAACTTTTGCTGGGAATTCCGCTTTTGTTGTCGGCAGTGGCGAGCGCGTCGGCAGGTTTTTCGGGAGTGGAATCGGGAGCCACCTCGGTTGGTTCAGTCGTCGTCTCCGCGACGTTTGGCGCGGCGGGCTGCTGCTTGCGAACCTGGCGAAATTCCCAAGGCGGCAGCGGCTCTTCGTCCCGCCACAACCCGCGCGGAGCCTCTCGTGCTTCACGCTCCGCGCCGGAGTAAAGCGGGCGGTCGCTTTCCGGTAAATCGCGGTCGTTCGGGTAATACCAAGCCAGCCCCGCCTTCAGCATTTCGAGGTTGATGTCCAACGCGCCCAGCGTCACTTTGCCGAGCGCTCGCCCATTGCGGTCCAGCTTTTGATATTTCACATTGACCGTCTTGCCAAACACCAGCGCAGACAGCTTTTGTCGCGCCACAGGCCCGTAAGGCTGTTCCTTCTCCGGCGCATCAATGCCCAGCAATCGCACGCGGTGCTTCTTGTTCTGCGCGTCGAGCACCATCACGGAATCGCCCCAACCGAGGTCAACCACCTTGCCAGAAATAACGCCCGGCTGGTCGGTCGCCGTCTTCGCCGCCGGGTTGGCGGGCGCAGGCGCGGCGGGCGTCTGCGGCGCATTCGGCGCAGGCTTAGTCTTAGCTCCCGGCGGCTGCTTCTTTTGCGCCACGCCCGGCAGGGCACACACACAAATAAGGACGACGAGTAATGACGCGATAGCCAGGTTCTTCATCATGCTTCTTTCCAATAACAGAGGCCGTCAGCGACTAGTCAATTGACCAGTCTCAACGTCGGGCATTATGAGCGATGCCGATGCTCTAAGGCAAATTCGCGGGGAGTATTAGAAACAGTTGCGGGCGGTCAGGCGCATGATTTATTTCTACGTTTGTACGTTCTCATCCGATGACAATTAGAACAAACTACATCACACTTTTCGATTTCGCGCAAAATCGCGCGCATTGTCATGCGGTCAGTGCTATTTAATGCATACTTCTTAACTTCACCTTCTCGATGATCAAAGTCCATAACATAATAAGGATACTGTTGACCACAGTCGGCGCATGGACGTGATTTCATCCGCCGGACGAACTCTCTGCGTTTTGAGTAAGAACGAATATTGCGCTCCAGATATTGGCGTTTATTGTTTGCATAGTGGCTGCGAGTAAGCGCTTTGCCACACTCTTTGCAGTATGAATGACGAACGCCGGTTGATTTATGTCTGAAACTAAATTCGCTTACCGTTTTAACTGTCTTGCACTTTGAGCACGCCTTATGTTCCGAGCGTTGAGAAGCATAGCCTTCTGTTTGCATAGATGCGATTTTATCACCTGCAAATGCGGGGCGTGAAGAAGAAAAAGAGGCCGTGATAACACAGCCTCTTTCTTTATTTAGATTGTGGTGCACCCGGGAAGACTCGAACTTCCGACCCCTTGATTCGTAGTCAAGTACTCTATCCAACTGAGCTACGGGTGCGCTTTTAAAAGCGGAAAAAAGAATATAAGGGCCGAGTTTGCCACTGTCAAGCGGGCACATTAGCCATCGCTAGCCGCGCTCTCATCTGTTGTCAACGAGCAAAGTAGCCGGGGCGCGTGCGTGCGACCAGTTCGGGGCGCGCGACCTCAATGCGGATGGCGCGCCAGCCTTTTGCGCGCGGCTCGCTGGCCGTCGGGCGATAAGTGATGGTGTAGAGCGCCCGCAGGTCGGCTGCGACCTCTGCGTAGAGGTAGCCTAAATCTTCCAGCCGCCGGATTTCATTGAGGCGTCCGCCTGTACGGTCAGCGAGCGCCTGCATCCGCGCGCGCGCGGAGGAGTAGATTGCTACCTGCTTCGGATTCGGGTCGGCAATGCGCTTCGGGTCGCCGGAGGGAAGCGCCAGCGGATAAATTGTCACGCCCTGACGGTCGGCCGCGTTGAGCACGCTGGTGAACGCCGCGTTCTGTTCGGGTTTGATGGCGGCGATGGCCGTCTGGTTAGTGTGTGCGCCCGTGACGGCAGCGCCGTCCGCGAGACGCATCTGCGTGTCAAGACCATCACTCAAAACGACAATCGCCTTCCGCCTGTTCTTCTCTTTGGCAAGCTCTTGAAGCGAGTAAGTAAGCGCCTTGTAAAATTCCGTCCCGCCCTTGCCGTCAGCATACTGGATGGCATACGCAATCTTTTCGTAATCCGAGTTGAAGCCCGCCAGCGTTTTAACCTTCTCGTTGAAACCGACGACGGCAACACGGTCCTGCGGGCCAAGCGCGTCGAGGAAGCGGATGGCCGCCTGCTTGAGCGTCGTGCGAAAACTCAAGGTCGAGCCGGACATGTCGAGGAGCAGAATCAGACTAAAGGGAGCGGTCACAGGCTCAAACGACTGTATGGATTGACGCACGCCCTCTTCGTAAATCGTAAAATCTCTCTGCGACAAACTCGTAATCGCGCGGCCCTGACGGTCAACGACGCCCACGTTAAGCTGCACCAGCGAGGCGTCAATGCTGATGGTTTCGTCCTCTTCCTGCGCGCGGGCCATTTGCCCAGAGGCCATCA
This sequence comes from uncultured Blastocatellaceae bacterium, assembly GCA_964516695.1. Lineage (GTDB taxonomy): Bacteria > Acidobacteriota > Blastocatellia > Pyrinomonadales > Pyrinomonadaceae > DASVTR01. Next base: position 347 of record CAZEZJ010000555.1, on the reverse strand, counting down.
AACACGCCGCCAACAGCAGCAACAACGCGCATGTCTTGACGAACGCTTTTGTCAACGGAAAACTGAGGGGAAGTCGCAAGTCAATCATTGCTTAAAGTCAACCATCATTGAAGTTCAGATAGTGCGAGTATGCCTGCCGCCGCCGTCGTTTTGCAAGCAGCGCGAAACGGCGCGCGACGGTCATTGTCGGACGCTCTAAAGTGGCGGTAAGTTGCTTTAATCCGAAGGAAAAGTGGGCCAGGCGAGACTAAGAAGCCGCGACTACGGGCCGAGATGGCCGAGGCGGCGCGACGAAAAAGAACGCAGCATATTCCGAATGCTGTTCTCGTGTTGCTCTTTCACCGCGT
>CAZEZJ010000554.1:0-2916 GCA_964516695.1 uncultured Blastocatellaceae bacterium | reverse complement strand
TTGATTCATTGCTGTTCGTAGAAACTCAAACACGAGTCGCCCTGCTTGAGAACGCGCCAGCGACGAATCGCGCCGATTTCATCCTTCATCTCATTTTTATGATGATGCTCGACGACGAGCAGTCCGTCTTCAGCCGCGAGTATTAGGCCGGAGCCGAAGGCAGCGAGGATGGGCGCATAATCAATCGCATACGGTGGGTCGAAGAAGGCTATGTCCCAACGCGATTCAGCATTGCGCGCGATGGTGCGGCGCAGGAATTCCCCTGCCTCCGCCAGCACGACCTCCGTCTCGTCCTCCGGCACGCCGCACAAATCAAGGTTCGCTTCAACGAGTCCGCACATCTTCCGCGATTTATCAACAAAGGTGACGTGCGCCGCTCCACGCGAGAGCGCCTCGATGCCGACCGCGCCCGAGCCGGCGCAAAGGTCTAGGAAACGCGTCTCTTCGATGCGTGGCGCGAGCACATTGAAGAGCGTTTCGCGCAGGCGGTCGGACGTAGGCCGTATCTGCATCGAAGGCGGACTCTTCAGCACGCGTCCACGGTACTGTCCGGCGATAATTCTCACACGCGCTATGTTAGCACAGAGGAAACATGTAGCTGAGGCGCGCCGCCTTGACAAGGAGCGTGATGGCCGCGAGGGAGCGCCGTGGCGAAAACTAATTCTTTCGCGCAAAGAAGCTCAGGCAAGATTCACCGAGTTCGGCGGTGCCGATATAGTCTAGGTGGCCGCCCACTTCGGGTTGCTTTTTGCAGGAGTGCTCGACGGCCAACATGCCGTGCGGCTTGAGCAGGCCGGTGGTCGCAAAGAGCGTGAGGACGGGCGCGTAGTCTGTGGCGTATGGTGGGTCAAAATAGGCTATGTCCCATGAAGCATCGCCGCGCTCGGCTGCCTCGCGCAGATACCTAAAGGCGGCGCTGACAACGACGGTGTAGCACGCTTGCGGGGCGTTGCACGTCTCAAGATTGAGATGGATGAAAGTGCAGGCGGGAATCGAGCGGTCAATGAAGGTGGCGTGGGCCGCCCCGCGCGAGAGGGCTTCGATGCCGACCGCGCCCGAACCGGCGCAAAGGTCTATGAAGCGTGCGCCTTCGATTTGCCCGGCCAGCAAATGAAACAGCATTTCGCGCACGCGTCGTGCCGTTGGCCGCACGCCCGGCGAAGGCTCGCTATGCAGCCGGCGGTTCTTGTATTTACCAGCAAGGACATGCATGGCTCTGTGAAGTGAAGTATGACTAGCAGCGCGGGCCGAGCTTGCCCGAACTCGGTTTTTAGCCGACTGCCGCGAGGCCGAAGCGGGCATCGGCGCGAACGCGTTCGATGAGACGCGAGGTGTCGCGCGTGCGCGCCCGTTCGGTCAAGTAGTAGTCGGCTTCGCGGCGTGCTTCTTCGAGAATCTGCACGTCGCGGACGAGGTTGCCGATGCGGAAGGTGGGCAGGCCCGACTGGCGTGTGCCCATCACTTCGCCGGGGCCGCGAATCTCCAAATCCTTTTCGGCGATACGAAAGCCGTCGCTCGTCTCTTCCATAATACCAAGCCGCTCGCGCGCCACGCTCGTTTTCTTTTCCGACGCCAGCAGCACGCAGAAGCTTTGTTCAGCGCCGCGCCCGACGCGCCCGCGCAGTTGGTGAAGCTGCGAGAGGCCGAAGCGCTCTGCGTGTTCGATGACCATCAAAGAGGCGTTCGGCACATCAACGCCGACTTCAACGACGGTCGTCGCCACAAGCACCTGTATTTCACCTGCGACGAAGCGACGCATGACTTCGTCCTTCTCGGCGGGCTTCATCTTGCCATGAATCAATCCGATGGAGAAGTTTGGAAAAACGCGGTCGCGTAGTTGTTCATACATGCGCGTGGCGTCCTTCAAGTCCATCTTCTCAGACTCTTCGACGAGTGGGTAGACGACGTAAACCTGACGCCCTTGACGCACTTCGCGTTCGACGCCCTTGTAGACGCCCTGCCGTTGGTCTTCACCGACGACGACGGTTTTGATGGGCGTGCGGCCTGGCGGCAATTCGTCGATGACGGAGACATCAAGGTCGCCGTAGGCGGTCATGGCGAGCGAGCGCGGGATGGGAGTGGCGGTCATCACGAGCACGTCAGGATTGAAGCCGCGCGTGCGTAGCTCCGCGCGTTGCAGCACGCCGAAGCGATGCTGTTCGTCTATGACGACGAGGCCGAGCTTGTGAAAAGAGACCGTCTCCTGAATGAGTGCGTGTGTGCCGATGACGGCATGAATCAAGCCCGCCGCGAGGTCTTTATGCAGGCGGCGTTTTTCCGTGGCGCGTAAACTTCCGATTAGAAGCTCAACGCGATAGGGTGTCTGCGCGAGCAGGCGTTTGACGTTGCGCGCGTGCTGCTCGGCGAGGATTTCAGTCGGCACCATGAGGGCGGATTGGTAGCCGTTCTCCATCGCGGCCAGCATCGCCTGCAAGGCAACGATAGTCTTGCCGCTGCCGACATCGCCTTGCAGCAGGCGGTTCATCGGCGCATCCGACTGCATATCATCGAAGATGCGTTTCACGACGCGCTCCTGTGCGCTGGTTAGCTGGAAGGGAACGACCGACGAGAGACGCTCGCGCACGTGGTCTGTGATTTCGATGACCGCGCCCTTCTTTTCTCTGACGCGCTCGCCGCGACGCAGCGCGATGGCGAGCGCGACCCAGAAGAATTCCTCAAAGATGAGCCGCAGGTGTGCGGGGCTGCGCGCGCTCTCATAAAGGGAGAGCGGCGCATCGTCCGTCGGAAAATGTATGCGGCGAATGGCAATCGCGCGCTCAATCAAGCGCTGGCGGGCGCAGAGGTCTGCGGGCAGCGTCTCGGTAATCGCGTCGTCATCAATGAGACCGAGCACGGCGTGCATAATCTCCCGCAGGCGCTTGGTGCGAAACTCTCCCAACTTGCGATAGACGGGCA
>CAZEZJ010000553.1:1859-2954 GCA_964516695.1 uncultured Blastocatellaceae bacterium | reverse complement strand
TGTTTTTCAAAACTTCTTATCATTTGGTGAATCCTCATCTAACGATGAAAGATGAACGAGGAGCGATGAAGTAAAATTCAAGGACAACTGTTTTCAGTTCATCATTCATCGTTCCGCATTCATCCTTATTTTAATATCTCTCCCGTCTTCATAGACCAGAGAACAAGGTCGAGTTCGTCAAAATCAATCCGCACGTCGCGTGCGAAGCGGCGCAATCGGTCTTCGGTCTCAAGGTAACGCGTGCGCGTCGTCGGCGGTTGCGGCGAATTCGTCACGCCGAGTTCAGCGAGGCTGCGCAAGATATGCTTGTCAAGAATCGCGTAGCCGCCGAATCCTATGTTACGCAAAAAATGGCTGGCTTCCTTGTAGCCCAGCCCCTTGATGCGTTTTTCTCTGGCGAGCCAATCGCGCCGCGCCAGTGGGTCTGCGAAATCCGTGAGCCGTTGGCGCAAGCGCAGCCCGCAGTCTTCGCGCAGATATTCGCGTGTGACCACGATATAACCGGGACGCGCCGCCGGATAGCGATGCGCGCGCGCCTCGATTAAGACTCGCGTCATCTCTTCATGCGTTCCTGCAAAGAGCAACGGCCTGACAGCTTCGACGGCGCGCAGGCCCATTCGCGCTGACGCTCCGGCGGTGAAAATACAATAGACCAACTCTTCCCACAGCCGCTCGTCCGTGCCCGCCTTCCAGACCTCGCGAAACTCCGCTAGGCGAGCGCGAATCTCCGGCCCTCGCGCCTTGTGCGTGGCTAAAATATTTTCAATGGTGACGGGGAGTTGGTCGCGTCGCACTTTTGCGTTATCAAACAAGAAAGATTTTAGGTGCGCGCTTGCAAGCTTGTCAACGCACTTTTGGAAGAAGCGCGCCAACGCTCCTTTAATAAAATCAGACGTACATCTCTGGTCTCGCTTGAGCGCATCCAAGAAAGTCGCGCCAACCGGAAGACGCGCCGCGAAAATTTTGCGCGGCGGGCGCATCCCGTTCATGCTATGATGCGCCATTCGCGACCCTGACTGTAAGAGCGATGGAGAGAAGAATGATTAAACGAGCTATTTCCAGAAGTGCGACGTTCGCGCTCAGCCTTCTGCTGTT
>CAZEZJ010000553.1:0-1849 GCA_964516695.1 uncultured Blastocatellaceae bacterium | reverse complement strand
GCTCTCGCTTGAGAGCATCCAAGAAAGTCGCGCCAACCGGAAGACGCGCGGCGAAAATTTTGCGCGGCGGGCGCACCCCGTTCATGCTATGATGCGCCGTTCGCAAGCCAGAGTAGTTAAGAGCGATGGAGAGAAGAATGATTAAGCAAGCTATATCAAGCAGGATGACGTTCGCGTTCAGCCTTCTTCTGTTTTTATCTCTCGCCCCGACCATTTCGCTACAGGCCCAACAACCGACGCCTGAACAGCAAGCGCCGACCACCTACACGCGCCCGACCTCGATGACGAGGCCCGCGATTGGAACGACCGCGCAGCCCGGCGCAGCCACCACAGCGCCCGTCGCGCCCGACATCGCGCCGCCGCCCACCGAACCCGTGAACAGAATGCAGGGCGTGCTGATTGAGACGCTCGACGGGCAGAAAGTTTTAGAACAGAGCGTTGACGTGGCGTTTAATCCGGCGTCCGCCGTGAAGCTGGCGACGGCGCTCAATGCCTTGCAAAACTTCGGCCCCGGCCATCGTTTCTCAACCGGCGTCTGGACAAACGGCACGCTCGATACGGCGACTGGGACGCTGACCGGCGACCTGATTATCTCCGGTCGCGACCCCTCTTTCCATTATGAACACGCCATTTTGCTCGCGCATGAATTGAACGAACTGGGGATTCGCACCGTGACGGGCGACCTCATCATCGCGCCGCGCTTTACGATGAACTTCGATTGGTCTGCCCAACGCTCCGGCGACCAACTCTATGACACGCTCGATTCGGCGCGGCGTCCGGCGGCGGCTGTCCGCGCTTGGAATGCAGAGCGCGCGGTGTTTGCCGACTACGCGAATTTTCCGGTGGTGCCGAGTGTGGCGGTGATGGGCGCTGTCTACATTGATTCTGTGCCGCAGGGTGCGCGCCTCTTGCTTGACCATCGTTCGAGCAAGCTCGTTGACATCCTCAAAGTGTTGCTCTGCTATTCAAACAATTTCATGTCCGAGCGTCTCGGCGATAATCTGGGCGGGGCCAGCGGCGTCGAAGAGTATTTGCGCCGCACCCTCAATTTGCAGCCGTCGGAAATCAAACTGGCTTCGACCAACGGGCTTGGCGTCAATCGCGTCACGCCGCGCGCGATGATGAAAATCCTGCGCGCCCTCCGCAGCGAACTGGCGAAACACAAGCTCACGTTCTCGGACATTATGCCCGTCGCGGGCATAGACCCCGGCACGCTGGAGAAACGCTACACGGTCGCGCCGTCGCGCGGCAGCGTCGTCGGCAAGACCGGAACTCTCATCAGAACAGACGGGGGTGCTAGCGCGCTCGTCGGGCAGATGCGCACCGCTTCGGGCGAAACGCTGCTCTTCGTAATCTTCAACATGCGCGGCAACGTCCTGCGCTTCCGCGAAGCTCAAGACCAACTCGTGGCGCAGATTCAAAACTCGCGCGGCGGCCCTGCGCCCTTCAGCTATCGCCCGCTGACGCTCTCCATGCGTCTCGCCGACACGCAACTCCGTGGCTCTTCGTCCAACGGCAAAGACGAATACGAACCGGGAACGAATTAGTAAGGTAAAAGTAAAAAGGTAAAAGGCAAAAGGGAAGATGAAAGAGCTTTGTCTCTCGTCTTCCCTTTTGCCTTTCGTATGTCTCTAACTTTTGCCTTTTGCCTTTTTACTTTTACCTTGAAATAAAGGCGCTCCGGCGGCCTGAGAGTCGCCGGAGCGCTTTACGCCCTACCCGTGCGCAGCGTGCGGCACCGCGCGCGGGAGGACGGTCTCGTTAGTTGGCGCTAGAGAGAGTGTGCGCGCGGTCTTGCCCAGCCATGATGTTCGCCACCGGAGTGAGCGCCGCACCGCGACCCCGCCAA
>CAZEZJ010000552.1:0-2957 GCA_964516695.1 uncultured Blastocatellaceae bacterium | reverse complement strand
AAGCTATCCGAATAATCTGGCCCAAATTGTTCCAAACTTTTTTAAGACGCGGCTGTCTCATAACTGCGTCACGCCCGAATTCCTGTTGTGCTATAATCCGGCGCGCTCACCTACAAAAAGCTTTGCATTTACCTCGTGTCAGAAAGTTATTCAGGATGCAGACGCCGCCGACGAATCAGGTTACAAGACTACTTCTGGATTGGAGCAGGGGGGACAAGGCCGCTCTGGACGAGCTAATGCCTTTTGTTTATCAGGAACTGCGGCAACTCGCGAGCGGTTATCTCAAAAAAGAGAAACCGGAACACACACTGCAACCGACCGCGCTGATTCACGAAGCGTATCTCAGGATGGTTGATCAAAACACGCCGCAGCTTGAGAGCCGCGCGCATTTCTTCGGAGTCGCGGCGCGCTTAATGCGGCAGATACTGGTTGACCACGCTCGAACACGCGTCGCCGGCAAGCGCGGCGGAGGCCAGCAAAAGATCGCGCTGGATGACGCGCCCGGACTTGCTGTTCGGGATGAGTCGGCGGAACTGCTCGCGCTCGACGAAGCCCTCAAAAAGCTGGCGGCCTTTGACGAGCGCAAGTGCCGCGTGATTGAGATGCGCTCGTTCGGCGGGATGAGTGTGGAAGAGACCGCCCGCGCGCTCGGAGTTTCCGAGCCGACGGTCAAGCGCGAGACGCGGCTGGCACAGAGCTGGCTGCGTCGTGAGCTGGAGTTGAAGCAATGACGCCGGAACGATTTGCTCAGATTGAAGAGGTGTTTTGCAGGGCTGCCGAACTCGCGCCGGTGGAGCGAACGGAGTTTCTGGACAAGGCTTGCGCGAGCGACACGGAACTCAGGCGCGAGGTCGAATCTCTCCTGGCCGAACAGGCCGACACCAAAACGCCCTTCGCCTCTCTTATAGTGGGAGCGGCGGACTTGCTCGCCAACGGTCAGGAAGATTTTATAGGGCGGCGCATAGGCTCTTACAAAATCACAGGAGTCATAGGGCAGGGCGGCATGGCCGAAGTTTACCGCGCCGTGCGCGATGACGACCATTATCAAAAAGAAGTTGCTATCAAGCTTGTCCGTCCCGGCAGGATTACGTCTTTTACGCTGGCGCGCTTTCGTTATGAGCGTCAAATCCTGGCGAGCCTTGAGCACCCGAACATCGCGCGGATGCTCGATGGCGGCGCGACCGATGATGACCTGCCGTACTTCGTCATGGAGTACATACCGGGACAGACCATCAACGAATACTGTCAGGCACAGAATCTCTCTATCAAAGAACGGCTCAAACTGTTTCGCTCCGCCTGCGCCGCCGTGCAATACGCGCACAAAAATCTAGTCATTCACCGCGACCTCAAACCGACAAATATTCTGGTGACGAATGACGGCACGCCAAAGCTGCTCGACTTTGGCATCGCCAAGCTGCTCGCGCCGGAGGTCTCTTCCAACGCGGTCACGGTGGCACAGACCATGACCATGATGCGTTTGATGACGCCCGATTACGCCAGCCCTGAACAGGTGTCCGGCGAGCCGGTCACGACCGCCACGGATGTCTACTCGCTGGGGGCTGTCTTGTACGAGCTTTTGACCGGAGAGCGGCCACACAAATTTAAGGATCGCACCCTCTCTGAAATCGAGCGCGTCATTTGTCAGACGGAGATAGAACGCCCCAGCATGGTTGCAGGGCGCAACTCAAAAACTTCTGCCAGATGGCGGCGCGCGCTTGAAGGCGACTTAGACAACATCATGCTGATGGCGCTCAGAAAAGAGCCTGAACGCCGCTATCAATCGGTCGAACAACTCTCGGAAGACATTCGTCGCTACTTAGAGGGGCGACCCGTTCAGGCTCGTCAGGACACGTTGCGTTATCGCGCGGGAAAGTTTATGCGCCGCCACAAGGCAGGGGTCGGCGTCGCCGCTGTCTTGCTGCTGCTGCTCGTAGGCTTTGCCGCGACGATGAGCTTGCAGGCTGCGCGCATCGCGCGTGAGAGAGACCGCGCCAATCAGGTGACGGAATTTCTCGTCAAATCGTTTGAGGTTTCAGACCCGGGCGAAGCGCGCGGCAACTCCATCACCGCGCGCGAGATTCTGGACAGCAGCGCGGCCAAGATTCGGCGCGAGCTGCAAGGCCAGCCGGAGATGCAAGCGGCCCTGATGGATACGATGGGGCGCGTTTATTACAAGCTCGGTTTGTTTGACAGCGCGCTGCCGCTCTTGAAAGACGCGCTTGAGCTTCGCAAGCAAGCTCTGGGGGCAGAGCATTCCGAGGTCGCTACGACCATGAATAATCTCGCGCTCGTCTTGCACGGTAAAGGAGATTTCGGAGCGGCTGAGCAGTTTTATCTGGAAGCTCTGAGGCTCAGGCGCAAGCTATATGGGGAGAGCCACGCGTCTGTCGCTGCGAGTCTGAATAATTACGGTCTCTTTCTGAAAGATAAAGGCGATTATGCGGCGGCGGAACCTCCGTTGCGTCAGGCTCTCGCGCTCAGGCGCGTGCTTTTCGGAGCGGTTCACATAGATGTCGCAGAGACTTTGAACGAGCTTGGCGTGCTCTTGAAAAATAAGGGTGACTTTAAGACGGCTGAGCCACTCTATCGCGAAGCTTTGGAGATGAGACGCGGGCTGCTCGGCGAAGACCATCCGGCGGTCGCGGAGACGACTAATAATCTGGCGACGCTCCTGGACACAATGGGCAGATATGATGAAGCGGAGCCGCTCTCGCGTCAGGCTCTAGACCTTTATCGCCGCGTGCTCGGAGAAAATCATCCGCACGTGGCGGTCAGCCTCAGTAACCTTGCGGGGCTGCTCAAGCGCAAGCGTGATTTCGACGGCGCGGAACAACTCTATCGCCAGTCGCTCGCCATCATGCGCAAGCTGCATGGCGAAGAGCATCCTGAGCTGGCTGCGATGATGAATAACCTCGCGTCGCTGTTTCGTGAGAAAGGCGATTTGAACGCCGCCGAGC
>CAZEZJ010000551.1:0-2959 GCA_964516695.1 uncultured Blastocatellaceae bacterium | reverse complement strand
TCGACCATCGCGCTGCTGACGTCCTTATCTTCCACGCCGCCGAAGGCCGAAATCGGACACTCAAGCGGAGGCTCCGCTGTGTAACGATATGTTTGGCAGACTTCAAAATCCGCTCGCAAGAGCGGGATGACCAGTTGCATCAGTTCGGCGTTTTCCAGCACCTCGCGCGGCGTCCCGTTGAGACGCCGCAGTTCCTCCGCAAACTCTGCCTCCGGCAGGTCATAGGTAGCCGAGTCGTTGATATTGAGTTGCGGGGCGCGGCGACCGGAGACAAAAATATGACTTGGCTGCGGGCCGTTCTGGCGGCGCAGCAGGCGCGCGAGTTCAAAACTGATGATGGCCCCCATGCTGTGGCCGAAGAAGGCGAAGGGGCGGTCGCAGTGTGGAAGGAGGGCTTCGGCAATGGCTTCCACCAGCGATTGATAGCGCGTGAAAGGTTTTTCCATCAACCGTCGCTCGCGCCCGGGCAGGTGCGCCGGACAGACCGCAACGGAGGGGCCGAGAGCGTTTCCCCAGTTGCGGAATGTCAAGCTGCCTCCGCCCGCGTAAGGGAAACAGAACAAGCGAATCTTGGCTCGCTCGCTGGGCGGGATGGTAAACCATGAAGACGGGGCATTGGTTCTTGATGCTGTCATAATGCGTTGTGAGAGCAAAGCTATTGCACCTTCTCTGCCGCTTCCATCTTCTTTCTGAGGCTCAGCGGACGCATATCCGTCCAGACCTCTTTGATGTATGCCAGGCATTCTTCCTTCGTGCCGCTTTTACCGGCATCGTTCCAGCCCAGCGCGTTTTCGCGGTCGGCCGGCCAGATGGAATACTGCTCTTCGTGGTTGACGACCACTTTGTAGATGGTGTTGTCTTCTCTTTCGTCGCTGCTCATAGAATCTCCTGTGCTTGTGGGTTGAAGTATGTGTTGGGCGAAGATGCAAGGGCGCGGTTTGGCCTGGCGTCCGGCATCTCGCCGCCGAGTGCGTTAATTTTAGCTGACTGCTCGTCGCGCCGCATCGCCCGCGGGCGCGGAGAATTCATCCGCCGGAAACGGCAATTCATTGTTCTGACGGTCAAACTCCAGTTTCCCATAATCAAGTTTGGCGATGCGGTCAGCAACATGATAATACGTCTCATCGTGGCTAATGACTAGGACGGTCTTGCCCCGATTTTTGAGTTCGGGCAATAGTTGGTAGTAGAAAATCTTTTTAAATACAGGGTCTTGGTCCGAGGCCCACTCGTCGAAGATATAAAAGGGCCGGTCTTCGAGGTAAGCCGTGAGCAAGGCGAGACGCTTGCGCTGCCCCTGTGAAAGGGAGGTCGTGGAGAGCACTCCGCCCTCGACTTTCACCTTGTGCTCAAGGTGTAGTTGCCGCAGATAGTCGTGCGCTCTGGCGTCGGTCGCTTTGGCGTCAAGCCCGAGCAGCCTTTCAAACAGATAAAAGTCGGAGAACACAACCGAGAAGTTCTGACGGTAATCGTCCCTCGTCTGGTCTGTGACGGGAACGCCGTCTAAAGTTATCTCTCCTGATTCAGGCGTGTAGAGGCCGGTCAGGAGTTTGGCGAAGGTCGTCTTTCCGCTCCCGTTGCCGCCGGTCATAAACACCAATTCACCCGGGCGGAAGCTCAAATCTATGGGGCCGAGGATGAAATTGTCGTCTTCGGACTCGCGGTAGTATGTGTGTGTGACACCCTTGAGCGCCAGAGTGTGCCAAGAGCGTTCACCGTCCTGGCCCGACGGCGCGCTCGCGCTTTCGTCATCGGAGGGCAGCAGCAGCCCTAGGCTCTCCACCTTCTGCACGGCGACCTTGGCGCGCCCCAATGACGGAATCGAGTTGAGAATAACCTCCATCGGCGTCATTAAGTAGAGAATGATGAGCGTGTAGCCGATGCGAGCTTGTGCGCTGACGGTGCTAAAATCCGGCAGGACGAAAAGCAGCAGCCCGATGAGCACGAAGATTAAAACCTGTCCCCAACTTCTCGCCCCGTTGTAGATGGTATTGGCCGTCACTTGGTCTTGCCGCAGCGCGAGAGCGGTCGAGCGGAGCACTTGCGAAAGAAATGCCTCGCGGCGGCGGCGATGCAGTTTGAGTTCCTTAGAGCGTTCGGTCAGCGCACGGAAATCCTTGAAGAGCATGTCGCATTGTTCGCGCGCTCGCCTGAAATAGTAGAGCGCCTTCGTCATCGCATATTGATAGCTGACGACGGCCAGCGCCATGAAGGCCAGCACGCCGAGCAGCATCCACGTCGAGAGCCAGCCCAGATAGATGAGACACCCGACGACGATGGCGCTGTGCATACACAACAGCGGGATAGTCGTCAGCGCACCGGAGATGCTCGGAATGTCGTCCGTGAGCGTGGCCAGCAAGCGGTGCGTGCCCAACTCTTCCAAGAGACGCATCGGAGCATGGAGAATTCGCCGGCAGAGACGCATTCGCAAGTCGAAGATGGTCGCGGAGGCGAGCCGCACAAGGAGCACTTCGGAGATGAACCTGGCAATCGGCAACACCACACAGAAACCGATGAAGCTCCAGACCATGCCTTTGCGGCTCGGCTCTGCTTCCCGCAGTGTGACGTTGACGATGGCGAGCAGGGCAGTATTAATCAGCCCGCTGGTGACGCCGCAAATAATGACGATAATCAGCACCACTCGCGCGTGTCTGATGCCGCGTGAACATTGCAGGAGAAAACGAATAAGCTTCATGTTATGGTTACACCTGATGCTGGCTGGGTGAAGTGCGCGCGAAGTGTTCGTTCGCGCCCCTCTTCAGACCTCTTGAGCACCGGCCTGCTGTCTGCCGGATGCTCCTCAACAACTTTCACTTTTAACGACCCCTTCATGCAGACGCTTTCAACTGCGTGATTATCGCTTCGACATTCTCACCGGACATTTCTTCCACCTTGAGGAACGTGAGAGCAATCTCTTCGACCACTTCCCTGCCTCCCCACTGCTCGCTTACAGCCTCCACCA
>CAZEZJ010000550.1:0-2965 GCA_964516695.1 uncultured Blastocatellaceae bacterium | reverse complement strand
GTCGTCTGCGTGACGCTCGATTGCTCCATATCAACGCGGACGAAATTTTTGCGCCGCGCCGCTTCTTCGACGATGGTGCGCGCGTTTTTGTAAGCCAGCTCAGGGTCAATCTCCAGACCAAACTGCGTGAGCTTGATGGAGACGTTAGAGCGAATGCCGGTCTCATCAATGCGCGCCAGGATGCGCAAGTATTCGCGCACTTCCTCTTCGGTCTCCGCCTGATTGGCGACCGATTCGTTGAGATGGTCGAACGACGCCGTGCAGCCCAGCTTGTTAATCTCGCGGATGGCGGCGATGGCTTCCTCTATGTCTTCGCCCGCCACAAAACGGCGCGTCATTTTCTTAAACGGACTAAAGCGAACGGCAAAGTCTTTCAGTCCCTCATGCCGCGACAGATACAATAGTGCGCTTCTTGTGACCATTAGTTACCCGATTTATACGTTGATTTATTAACTCACTTCATCATTTACCGGTCGTCTTATTCAGTCATCAAAGCAATTAACGAATGACGAAATGAATCAATTTCAAGGCTATGATATGCTTGCATTGCGCACACGGAGCGCGGCCCGCGCTTTTCGACCATGAGCAACCTGAGAGCTTCGCAGCACATTTCAAACGAGGACGAGACGACATGCGTTGGAAGCTTTTTCTGATTGCCGCGCTGCTGGCGAGCGTGGCCGGCGCAGGCTCAACGCTCGGTCTCGTTTATGGCCTGACACGCCCGCTTCAAAGCTTGCTCCGACCGTCTATCTTCGCGCTCGGCGCGCTCCTGCTGCCAATCGCGGCCATCACATACGCCAGCATCTTCGTCTATCGTCACACCGCGCGGCGGCGACGCTTGCAGGCGATGCTGACGGCTCTCGTCGCCAGCGTCCTGACGTTGACAATCCTACTGCTCAGCTCCGTATTGTACACAAAACCCGCGCCCGCTCCGACACCCGCAGCGCCCGCCCCGCGCCACGTCGGCTAGCCATCGTGCAAACTCTCAATATTGCTTGACAAACTTGCCCGCTTGAATCTATTCCTCGCGCGGCCCAAGTCCAATCTCTTTTTGATGAGGCCGCAGAGCGTCTCTGACAAAGCGTATGTGCTCGTCTAATTCGACGCCCAACTCCGTCGCTCCCTGGTAAATGTCATCACGATTGACAGACCGCGCGAAGGCTTTGTCCTTCAACTTCTTTTTCACCGAAGAGACTTCCAAGTCGTCCAAGCTTCGCGAGGGGCGCACCAGCGCGCAAGCCACCAGAAAACCGCATAACTCGTCAGTCGCAAACAGCGCCCGCGCCATCTCTGTGTCGCGCGGAACGCCCGTATAAGTCGCGTGCCCCATAATGGCGCGAATCATGCGGTCAGGATAACCACGGCCACACATTATCGTCGCGCCTTTAAAGGGATGCTCCTCGGCTGTCGGAAACATTTCATAATCGAAATCATGCAGCAGCCCGACCATTCCCCACTCTTCCACGTCAGCATCCGGCCCGCCGTAGCGTGGGGCACACGCACGCATCGCAAGCTCAACCGCCCGCGCATGTTTGCGCAGGCTATCGCCCTTCGTGTATTCGCACAACAACTCCCAAGCTTCTGCTCTTGAAGGCATAACGAAATACAGAACTCAGTAATCAGTCATCAGCAGAATGAGAACAACAGCATCAAGCAGAGTGGTCGCCAGCCGCTTATTATGGCTTCCGGTTCCGGCCTTCTGCTTTTCGTTCCGCCTCCTGAATTCAGCCCTTCTTTAGAATTTCCCGCGAGATAACGATGCGTTGAATCTCGCTTGTTCCTTCATAGATGGTGGTGACGCGGGCATCGCGGTACATGCGTTCGACCGGATAGTCGCGCGAGTAGCCGTTGCCGCCGTGAATCTGTACGGCGTCAGCGCAGACACGGTTGGCGGTTTCGGAGGCGAAGAGTTTGGCCATCGCAGCATAGAAACCCGCCTGCTTGTGTCCGGCGTCTTTCATCGCGGCGGCCTGAAGCGTTAGCAAACGCGCGGCTTCAATCTCCGTCGCCATGTTGGCAAGCTTGAATTGAATCGCCTGAAACTCCGCGATGGGCTGCCCGAACGCCTGCCGCTCCTTTGCATACTTCAAAGACTCTTCAAACGCGCCCTGCGCGATGCCTGTCGCCAAAGCGCCGATGCCGATACGACCGTTATCGAGACTATTGAAGGCGACCTTCAAGCCGTTGCCCTCGCCTCCGAGCACGTTCGCGGCGGGCACGCGCACGTCCGCGAAACTCATCTCGGCGGTCTGCGAAGCGCGCTGGCCCATCTTGTGCTCAATGGCGGAAACGCTCAAGCCCGGCGTATCGCCCTCGACGATAAACGTCGTCACGCCCTTCTTCCCCGCCTCGCGGTCTGTGACGGCCATCACGATGTAGGTCTGCGCCACGCCGCCGCTCGTGACCCATGATTTGGTGCCGTTGATAACGTAAGCGTCGCCATCGCGCACGGCGCGCGTGCGCAGGGCGGTCGCGTCAGACCCGGCCTGCGGCTCCGACAAACAGAAAGCGCCGAGCGTTTCACCCTTCGCCAGCGGCACTAGATATTTGCGCTTCTGTTCCTCCGTGCCAAAGCTCAAGATGGGATAACAGCAGACGGAATTCGTCACGCCGACGATGACACAAACGGAAGCGTCCGCGCGCGCAATCTCTTCGAGCGCCAGCGCGTAAGCGATGGTGTCGAAGCCCGCCCCGCCCCACTCTTCAGGGATAATCATGCCGAGCAAGCCTAGTTCCGCCAGCCCGTTTATCTGCTCGCGCGGAAAACGCGCCTGCTCGTCATACTCCTTCGCGCGCGGCGCAATCTCGCCCGCCACAAACTCGCGGACAGACGCCTGTACCATTCGCTGCTCTTCCGTCAGTTCAAAATCCACAGCCTTCAAAACTCCTTAACTTTTCCACATAAACTAGCACGGGACGGATTTTAGAACAACGCAACCGGAAGCCCGGCTTGCCGCCTCTTTCC
>CAZEZJ010000549.1:0-2979 GCA_964516695.1 uncultured Blastocatellaceae bacterium | reverse complement strand
TGTCGAGGTCAAGATAAACCCAGTACAACTCGCTGCCTGAGAGCGGATTGCGCAGCGGCTTGAAGGCTATCACTCGCCCACACAAACTCCAATCATTTTCGTGTGCCGCACGCGACGGCGCGGCCTTCTCCAAAGGCTCCCAGCGCACCTTCGCGGGACGCTCGCAGACGCGCGCGCGATAAGCCAACCCGCATAAACCCACGTGCAACTCCTGCGCGCGAAACCCTGCCGGGCCAACCTCCGTCAGATTCTGCAACTCGAAGAGGACTTCCGCCTCCGTCCCGTCGCAATAACCATGAATGACGGCCTCGCCTTCTTCATCGTATTCCGTCAAGGCCCAAGGGCTGATGCGCTGCGTATAACGCGCGCGGAAGCCCGGCCGGCAATCCGCGTAAAAGATGTCTCCCGTCCCTGACTCGTAAAGCACAGTCCAGACTTCCAATCCTTCGCCCAGTTTCCAGCAGCGTCCATGCAACACAGCGCCGCGCCGCGAAAGCTGCGTCGGCTCTCCCTGATTCCCCGCCCGCTCCGCAAGATAATTAAAATCTCTCTCGCTCGGCACTTCCAACCCGATTGTTTCGAATGTCACATCCATAAGAATCAAGTGATGAGTGATGAGTAATGAGTGATGAGTTAAAGTAAGAGTATTTCACTCATCACTCATTACTCATCACGCATCACTGTTTTATCGCGTTGCGCGTTTGCGGCGTTCGCGCGCCGGGGGCGAATTCTCGACCGCCGCGTCTTCGACGCGCGGCGCTCGGCTCTTGTAGCCGCGTATGTTGCGCTCCGCTCCATAGAGCGGACGCGCGCCTGAACGAACTATCTCGGTGAAGAGGTCAACATCATAATCGGCCTCACGCGACATCTCCTCGCGAATCGCGTGCAGCATTTCGAGAAATCTTGGTTTGCGATACATATCAATTGGCGATTTTAGATTTTAGATTTGCGATTGGGCAAGGAATAAAACTTAATTTTGTATTATCTAATCCTTATACAATCAAAAATCGCAAATCACAAATCTAAAATCACACGGCCTTCTCCGTTGCTTCCGAAACTAAAAACTCCGGCGTCACAATCATC
Organism: uncultured Blastocatellaceae bacterium; assembly: GCA_964516695.1. Classification (GTDB taxonomy): domain Bacteria; phylum Acidobacteriota; class Blastocatellia; order Pyrinomonadales; family Pyrinomonadaceae; genus DASVTR01. The sequence goes on along the minus strand of CAZEZJ010000549.1, from coordinate 1,896 downwards.
GGCACGAAAAATCCGGCGGCGGCGTTGAAGAGCCTGATGCGCGCTTGTCGCCGGACGTTGGCGAGATGGCCGAAGTTCCACGTCACCAGATAATCAATCTTGTGAAACGATGCGAGGGCCACGTGTAAAGCGTCTGCGATATACTTGCGGTGAAAGATGCCGCGCGCGATGTAGCCTTCAGCGAGGATGGCGGCCTCCTCCGTCAGGTCAACCTGTTCGAGCGGCTCGACCAGTTTGAGATAGCCCGTGCGGTGCGGCTCGGGGACGCGTTCGAGTTCGCGTGAGACCAAGGGAGAAACGACCGCGCGATACTCCGGCAGTTCGTGCTCCCACCAACGAATCGTCAAGTCACGACGAAACGGCTCGCCGTTATCGAGATAAGCGCCGACCACAGAGGTTTCCAAGTATAAGCTCTGCTTCATAAGCCTACTCTATCGCGCCGCCTTCCATGCGCCCGTTGCCGTCGGGCGCAATCGCCTTCAGCAGCTCGAAGCGCACGATGGCCCGCTTGAAATCAAAGCTCACGCGAAAGTTGCGCAGGAAATTTCCGCCGATGATGCCTGATTGCACGAATCCCGTCGTTTCGTTAATCGGGTCGAGGTCAAGCACGGCTGCGCCCAGTTTTTCACGCGCGTAGGAGCCGAGCAGCAAGCGCGGCAAAAGAAGCGTCGTCACATTCTCTTCCACTCCGGCTGCGCCGTAGACGCGCATCCGCGAGGTCTGCGAGAAACGACCCAACTCTTCCGCGACCATCAACCGACGCGAGACGACGGAGATGGTCGCGCCCGTGTCAATGATGAAGTTGAGCGGGCGAGTGACGCCGTCAAGCTGAACTTCACCGCTCAAGAAACCGCTCGAAGTCGTGCGCAAAGGAATCTCTATGCCGGGCACGGTCGAGACGGGCGCTTCAACTTCACTCAAAGAGCGCTGGCGCACCAGCGTGAAAGTGCGCGGGCCGTAGTCCACGGTTGCGATGTATTGGTTAATGAGCGAAAGCCCTATGTAGCCGTCAACCGGATTCTCGTCAAAGAAGCGGCGAATATAAACCGGCACGTTCTCCACCTGCGCTTCGCCAATCTCTATCGACGGCAGGAAGCCGTAGACGATTTCAAAGCGGCCTTGACCACCGATAGCGCGCGCGTTGCCCCCGCGTGCGACCGCTTTCAAATTCAAACGCTTCGCCGTCGCTTCCGAGATAACACACATGCCCGAACCCGTATCGAGCACAAAACGCAAAGGCTCCTTTGCGCCGCTGACGCGCACCTTGATGACCGGACGATTATCTACCAACTCAAAGGGCACCACCACGCGGTCTGACCCGCTCGCGTTATAGAGATTGCTTTGAGCGCCGAGGTAACGCAGGAAATCAATGAGGCCGCGAATACGCGCGCGACGGTCTTCGTCCGTGCGCGGAGCGATTTGCAGAAAGCGCTCGTAAGCGTCTGCCGCTTCCTTGTAGCGCTCGCTGCGCGCCGCCGCCTGCGCCAGATTGAACACGAAATCAGGCTCGCTGGAATCCAGAAAGGCCGCGCGCCGCAAGCCCGCGAAGCTGGCGCTCAAGCGGTTTTCATAAAAATCCACCATCGCCAATCCGGCAATCGCCAGCGGTTCATCCTCTTTTAAGCTGAGCGCGGTGCGAAACTCCTCGACCGAGAGATTAAAATCGCCGGTCGCCAGCACGATTGTTCCAAGAATGGCATGAGCGCGCGCCGAGAGCGGCTCAATGCTGACGACGCGCGCCGCATGGTCGTAGGCGTCCACCATGTTGCGCAGCTTATAGAGCGTATAGCTCAAGCCCAGGCGCGCCTGCGTATCGCGCGCATCCTTAGCCAGCACTTCGCGAAAAAGTTTTTCCGCCGTCTCAAATTCGCCGCTCCGCAAAGCCTTCTCGGCGCG
>CAZEZJ010000548.1:0-2983 GCA_964516695.1 uncultured Blastocatellaceae bacterium | reverse complement strand
TTATCTATGAAACGCTGGTGCAGCCTGCCTTCAATCCTCTGCCGCCGCCTTCGAAACATCACCGCTTTGTCAAAACGGAATTGATGAGCGCGCCACACTGGACAGACATCTGGCCCACCCTCTCATCGCTCATCGAAGGGCGCTTGCTCATCGCCTACAACGCGGCCTTTGACCGTCGTGCGCTGGCGGCGACATGTTCGCGTTATCATCACAGCACGCGCGAGCGCGGATGGCGCTGCGCCATGCAGTTAGCCAAGAAAATGACCGGCACGAAGAAGTCGCTGACTCTCGAAGACGCCTGCGCGCATTTTGGCCTGCCCGGCGGCAACCACCGCGCCGCGCGCGATGTGCAAGCCACCTACGAACTGCTCAAAGCTTTGTCGTCTTTCGGAGTTGTGCCGGACAAAGCGGCAGGATGACGTGCTGGCTGCAACGAGCTAGAGCGCTTACGCTTGAATCTCCACCGCAAAAACATCATCCGCAACATGCTCAACTGTAATCTCTACCGGTAGAAATTTTTTGACTATCTCGATGTTGGTCGTGGTGTGCAGCGAGAGCGGGCCGGTCAGGAAAGAGCCGCCGCCCGCGAGGGCCAGCGGGATAAGGAGTTGGTCTGCGAGGTGTTCTCCGACGGGCGCGTTCGTTGCCAGATATTGCTGCGTTTCAGCGACCGCTCTTGCGGCCACGGTTTCCGCGCGCACGCCGCGCTCGCCCATCCCTGTGACGACTTCCAAAAGCTGCTCGCTCTCAATCTCGATGGTCAAAACGTTGCCCGGGCTATACGCGTTATCTGATGTCTCGACGCGCAGCTCGTCGTCGTTCCAGTGTAAGCGCTCTTTGACGACGGCCAACTCGCGCTCGCCAATGCTCGGCGGAAGATTGACGACCAGCGCTCGCGCACGCCGCCTGCGAATCTCACCGCGCTCTCTGAGGTCTAGGCGTTGAAGCTCGGTTGCCGGCTCGATATAGACGCTAAATTTGCCTCCGCCCGGCGGATAAAAACCGTAGCGCTCAAGCTCTATGCTAACGCGCGGGCCGATGCGATTAACCAGCGGCAGAAAAGTCTTTTGCAGAAACTCGAAGGGCGGCGCATGAACGTTGTGTGTGCCGCCTTCGAGCTTGAGCAGGCTCGGCAGCTTGGCCGTCATCAACGGCGGCAGCACGGCTTGCAGCACGAGCGTCGTGCTTCCGGCTGTGCCGATGTCGAAAACATATTCGCCGGGCACGACTTCGCCGGGCACAAAAGTAAACTCCTGTGCGCCGGCTTTTGCGCCGTCAACCTTCGCGCCGCCGATTAAGGCTGAGGCTGAAACCGCCGTCAGGTGCTGGCGTTGCAGTCCGGGCCTATCGCGCTTCGCGCGCACGTTATAAATGCGAAACGGCTGGCCCGTAATCAAAGAGAGCGCCAGCGACGAACGAATAATCTGCCCGCCGCCCTCGCCGAATGAACCGTCAATGGTCAACATGAGAAGCTCGCCCTCGAAAATCCCCCCGCCCGTCTTGACCGGCGCTTAAACGTATTGTCCGGCGGCGAAGCCGGAGGCCCACGCCCATTGAAAGTTGAAGCCGCCGAGGTGTCCGGTCACGTCTACGACTTCACCGATGAAGTAGAGGCCGGGCGTGCGTCGGGCCTCCATTGTTTTAGACGATAGCTCGTCCGTGTCCACGCCGCCCGCGGTGACCTCCGCTTTTTTGTACCCCTCTGAGCCGTCGGGCACAAGCTGCCAAGCATGTAAGCGGCGCGCAATCTCTTCCAGTTCGCGCATGGAATATTGATTGAGCGGGCGAGAGCGCGCGTGTAGCGCACACCAAGCGTGTGCGAAGCGGCGCGGCAGATGTTGGCTGAGCAGGTTTGCCAACTCCATTTCGCTCTCGCGCTCTTGCGCTAAAATCGCGGACGCATTTTCGTCCGGCAGCAGGTCAATCGAGAGAGCGTCGCCCCGCTTCCAGTAGGAAGAGACTTGCAGGATGGCAGGGCCGCTTAAGCCCCTGTGTGTCAGCAGAATGTTTTCTCTAAACTTGACGCCCTCACAGGCGGCGAGCGCGTCAATCGAGATGCCGCTTAAGGCTTTCAACTCGTCAAGCTTTTGCGGAGCGAACGTGAGGGGAACGAGCGCGGGCCGCGTCTCGCGGATGCGCAAGTTGAATTGCCGTGCGACGCGATAGCCGAAATCGGTCGCGCCGATTTTCGGAATGGAAAGCCCGCCCGTGGCAATCACCAGCGAGTCGCATTCAAGAGCGCCGCCGTTGGTTTCGAGCATGAAGGAGTCGCGCTTTTCAATTTGTCGAACGTGGCAGTTAAGCCGAATCTCGACGCCCGCGCTCTCACATTCTGCCAGCAGCAGGTTGATAATCTCGCTCGAATGATTGTCGCAGAAGAGTTGGCCCAGCTTCTTTTCGTGATAACGGATGCCGTGTTTTTCGACGAGCGCGATAAAGTCTGCGGGCGTGTAGCGCGCCAGCGCAGACTTGCAGAAGTTCGGATTGGCCGAAAGAAAATTGTCAGCCGTCGTGTAAAGATTGGTGAAGTTGCAGCGGCCTCCGCCGGAGATGGCAATCTTCTTGCCGACGCGGTCGGCGTGCTCCAGCACGAGCGTGCGGCGTCCGCGCTTGCCCGCTTCGATGGCGCAGAAGAGTCCCGCCGCGCCGCCTCCGATGATGACAACGTCCCTTTTCATCTTTCACCCGCTGCGCCCGAATTCGCCTGAAGTGTGCTTGCTGCCAGCGCCGCCGCGGTCTTTTCCCGTTCAATCATAAAACGCAGGGCCAGCAGGATGAGGATGTTGGCGAGCAATCCGAGGAGCGCCGAAAACTGTTCTGTGTAGAAGGCGAAGACCTGCGAGAGAAAGATTGAGACGAGAATCGAGCGCTCGAACATCCTGTAAGCGAAGAGCCTTGAGCGGCGTAGGCCGACGACGCCGCAGAGCACGAAGAAGGCCGACAACACCGAGAAGCAGATGCCCGCCCAGTTGAAGGCCGAAAG
>CAZEZJ010000547.1:0-2987 GCA_964516695.1 uncultured Blastocatellaceae bacterium | reverse complement strand
CAGGAAGCGCAGCGCTGCATGAGCGCTTCGAAGCTGTGGGCCGTGGCGGCGTCTGCTTCGCCGTAAAGATAGGCCACCAAGTCTTCGGCGCGAGCGCACGAGGGCGAAGCCGCGTCTGTGTTTATCGTCTCGATTATTTCCTGCGTCTCTTTATCTTTCATCTTCGGGCGACCTCTGCGCCGTGCTTTTCCAGCCGCAACTTCAATTGCCGGAGCGCCGTATAGAGACGGCTCTTGACCGTGCTCAGGGGCAAGTCAAGCGCCTCGGACATCTGCTGAAACGTTAACTCTTCAAACTCTTTCATCACTATGACCTGCCGCAACTCCGGCGGCAAAGACTGCACCGCGCGCTGCACTACCGCGACGGTCTGGCGGCTTTCGACGACGCGCGCGGGCGATTCATGCGCGGGCAGGGAAAACGAAGCGCCCTCGCTTTGCGTTTCATCTTCGAGCGCCGTCTCCTGGCGCACCTTCGCGCGCCGTTGCCGCGTGATGCATTGGTTGACCGCAATCCGGTGCAGCCAAGAGGAGACCTTCGCTTCGCCGCGAAAACCGCGCAAGTTGCGAAAGGCCGCGAGAAACGTCTCCTGCGTGGCATCGCGCGCGTCCTCTTCGCGTCCGAGCATCCCGTAGGCGAGCGCGAAGATGCGCCGCTCCCAGCGATGTACAATTTCGCCAAAAGCTTCCGCATCGCCCGACAGCGCGCGTTCTACGATCTGCTCGTCGCTCGTCGCAGTTTCCATCCTCAAGTGCAACGTTGCCACCCGCGAGGCCGCCCTCAAATCCCGCGGCGCACCCGTTAACGCTTCAGTGCGCTCAACCATTTAGACGCGCCAAACACCCTTTCAGCCGATAGAATTATCTTACACTTACGAGCCGAAGCCGCGCGCCTGAATTTTCACGCCTTGAGCCTCAAGATTTACTCTTTGAGAGTGAATCTTCACTCTCAGAGCCTCAACATTCTCTCTCAAAGCCCGAACTTCCGAGCCTTGAGCAGGAACTTTCCCTCTCCAATCTCGAACGCTCAGGCTTTAAGCCTCAACGTTCATGCTCAAAGCCTCAACTTTCCACCTTAAAGGTCGAAACTTGATGCTCTGAGCCTCAGCGTTCGCTCTTTAACCTCGAATTTCAATCTCTATACACCACCTCAGTTAGCGATTTAAGCCCTTGCTGACACCAATTAAAAGATGTAAAACTCATTGACAGGGTTTTCCCGTGTGCGTAGTATGAAAGAGAGCTGGCCGGAGTCTTCCGGCCTCATCGCCAAAAAACCGTTGTCCTGCCTTCGTCATTTTTCCGCAAAACGACTGAATTGCCCGCTGTTGTCTTTATAAACTCGTGATGAGCAAACATTCGGGGCGCGTGCGCCTGCTGTATATCGTGCTGGGGGTGCTGTTGCTGGTCGGGCTGTTTCCGCTGGCGATGGCCGGATGGCTGCTGTCAGAGCGCAGCGCCGAAGAGTTGCGCTCGGTCGAGAATCGCTATCAGGCCCAACTCGTGCAGGACAAAGCACGGCAGATAGAGCTTTACGGGCAACGCTACAGAGACGTTGTGGCCGGACTCGCGCGGGCCTTCGAGTTGGCGGGCGGCGTTCGCGTGCTCAACGAGCAGGGTTCCGATGCACGCCTGCAAAAGTCTCTACAGGACGACACGAATCTGATTGCGCTCTCCATAGAGCCTGTGCAAGGCACACCGCACAGGGCTTTTCAACCCGACGTTATCAAGCGCGAGGAAGTCGAAGAACGCGTGGGCGACGTGCTGGCGAGAGTCAGCGGGCGCGGCCTCGTCGTCAGCCGCCCGCAGGTGATACGCTCCGGCCAGGAAATGGCCCTGACCATTGCGGCGCCCGTGATGGGCGGCGAGAGCGGTAACGAAGTCGTCGCAGCGGTCGTGGCAATCATCTCTTTTCAGGAAGTTTTCAAGGCCGTCCAGCAGCAAAGCTCGAAGACCGAGCGTGAACTCTTGAACGCTGGGCTGCCGGTGCTGTTTGTCGTTGACAAGGACGGGCGCGCCGTTGCGCACCCGGACGAGCGCGTGGCCTTTTCCGAGCGACCGATGACGAGTTTGAAGGTCGTGCAGGAATGGCAGGAGTCTAGCGCGCAGGTGCAGTCGGCGCTCGCTCCCTTCACGGCGGAACGCGACGGGCAAAAGGTTGACATGCTCGGCTCTTACGCCACAGCCGAACTCGACGCGAACATGCGGCTCGGTGTCATCGCCATTCAAGACGAGCGCGCCGCGCTCACTTCCGTCGCAGACATGCGCCGCCAAACGTTGGTCATCAGTCTTGTCGCCGCCGTCTTCACGCTCATCATCGGCTTCTTCTTCGCCAAAAAGCTGACGCAGCCCGTACAGGAGTTAGCGGCGGGCGCTCATCGCATCGCCAGCGGAGATTTCTCACAGCGCATAGACGTGCGCAGTCGTACTGAACTCGGCGCGCTCGGTCAATCTTTCAACCTGATGACCGACCAGCTTGAAAAATTCATCAGCGACTTACAGCATTCGGCCAAGGAGAACCGCGAGTTGTTTCTCGGCACGGTCAAAGCGCTCGCCGCCGCCATCGACGGCAAAGACCCTTACACGCGCGGCCACTCCGAACGCGTCGCCAGGTTTTCCGTCGCCATCGCCCAGGGCATGGATTTAAGTGACGACGAGATTGAAAAGATTAGAATCAGCGCTCTCCTACACGATGTCGGGAAGATTGGCATTGACGATAATATTCTCAAAAAACCTGCGGCGCTCACTGACGAAGAGTTTGAAGTGATGAAGGCTCATCCGCAGAAGGGCTTTAAAATCATGTCGCAGATTCCGGCGATGAAAGAGTTTCTGCCCGGCATGTACATGCACCACGAGATGATTGACGGGCGCGGCTACCCGCAGGGACTCAAAGGCTCCGAGATACCGCTGATGGCGCGCATCGTCTCCGTCGCGGATACCTTCGACGCCATGACCACCGACCGCCCCTACCAAAAAGCCATGAGCCTTCAAGAC